>NZ_JAAAPK010000006.1 GCF_009909105.1 Corallococcus exiguus | reverse complement strand
TGCCGCACGAACCCATCTCGCAGGACCCGGAGACACTCTCATGGCCACGATCGACGTCTTCAACACGGCAGTGAACACCGCGAAGAACACCACCGGCACGGCGATGGACAAGATGATCGACGCCGCCCCGGCCGAGCAGAAGGGCTTCCTGCAGGCGCAGAAGCAGGTTCAGCTCGAGTCCCAGATCATGAGCACCATCACGAACCTCATGAAGAAGATGGACGACATGGCGATGGCCGCCGTGAACAACCTGAAGTAGTCCTTCGCAGGTTGTTGGTTTCGCTCCGGCCCCGTGCTGGTGCCCTTCCAGGGTACCGGTTCGGGGCTGGTGGCGTTTCCGGGCTCCTTCCCCGGGCCGTCGCCGCTGGAAAGGATCCGGAAACTTCCACTAGGCTCACGTCGATAACCCTGGAAACGCAGCACTTAGAGACGAGGTTTGGATCATGGGCTCCACCCCGATTAACGGTTCCGCTCCCCGCGTCGGAATCTCGACCACCTCCGCCGCGCCGGCGACCGGCTCGCAGGCGCTCGTGAAGCAGGAGAACCTGCTCCGCTCCATGACGGATTCGCTCGCCAAGGGCCTCCAGGCGCTCCAGGCGAAGAGCGCCCCGGCGGCGGGTGCCGCTGGCCAGACCCAGTCTGCCGGCCAGAGCCAGAAGTCGGCGCAGGGCGACAAGCCCACCGCCGAGCAGGCCATCCAGGGCCTGGCGGAGAAGTACAAGGACTACGTGGGCAGCCTGGGCGAGAAGGCCGGGACCCGCGCGCTGGACAAGGCGCAGAAGACGGTCGCGGACTTCATCGCGAAGAACCCGAACGCCTCCGCCGAGGAGATCAACAAGGAGGCCGAGAAGGCCTTCAACAAGGAGACCAGCTCCGAGTACATCTTCAAGAGCGTCATCGAGAAGTCGATGAGCGACACGATGGCGAAGGTCCAGGAGCGGATCGACGAGGCGGGGTGAGGTCAGCCCTCGCTGAGAAGGGGACCCCGTCTGGAACTGGCGGGGCCCCCGGGCTAGAGTCCCCCGCCGCTGCTGTCCCCGCCCCGGTGAACGCGCCGATGACGACTGAATCCAAGGCCACGGTGTCGAACGACAACGAGAAGCCCCTGTCCGGACCGGAGATGCTCGAGCGGGCCACGGAGGGTTTCAACCTCTTCCAGGACGGGAACTTCAACGAGTCGCTGGCCGTCTTCGAGAAGCTTTCGGTCATGGACCCGAGTGAGGCCTACTTCCAGACCGCTCTGGGCGCCTGCCACCTGGCGCTGGAGGACCTGGACGCCGCCGTGGCGTGCTTCAACCGCGCCATCGAACTGGATCCCGCTGACATCACCCCCTTCGTCAACCGGGGCGAGGCGTTCCTCCGTCAGGGCCGGACGACGGAAGCGGCCCGTGACTTCCAGCATGCCGTGTCGCTGGACCCCGATGACAAGGACCCCCTGAGCCGTCGTGCGCGCATGCTCGCCGCCGCGGCCCTGGAGAGCTCGGACGAGGCTTCGGAATCCGAAGCCCCCGAGGACCACTCGTAGGTTGACCGCAGGCTCCCTCGCCGGACAGGTGAGGGATGGCCCCCCCTTGGGCTCGGGGGCGCGCACGGATTAGGATGGCCCCGCCGATGGCCAACGCCGATCCGAACAGCTTCCTGAACAAGTACTCCGACATCGTCCTGGCCGTGGTCGTCGTGGCCATCGTCGCGATGATGATCGTCCCGCTGCCGACGATCATCCTGGACGTGTTGCTGACGATGAACATCAGCATCTCGGTGATCCTGCTCCTCATCTCCCTCTACGTGCCCAGCCCGCTGTACCTGTCGTCGTTCCCGACGCTCCTGCTGATCACGACGATGTTCCGCCTGTCGCTGACCATCTCCACCACGCGACTCATCCTGCTCACCGGCGACCCGGGCGAAGTGGTGGTGGCGTTCGGTAACTTCGTGGTGCAGGGCAACTTCGTCGTCGGCGCCATCCTCTTCCTCATCCTGGTGGTGGTGAACTTCATCGTCATCTCCAAGGGCTCGGAGCGCGTCGCGGAAGTGGCCGCGCGATTCACCCTGGACGCGATGCCCGGCAAGCAGATGTCCATCGACGCGGACCTGCGCGCGGGTGTGATTGATCAGGATCAGATGAAGAAGAAGCGCCGCGACCTGGAGCGTGAGAGCCAGCTCTTCGGCGCCATGGACGGCGCGATGAAGTTCGTGAAGGGCGACGCCATCGCGTCCATCATCATCACGGTCATCAACATCGTGGGCGGTCTCATCATCGGCGTGACGCAGAAGGGGATGTCCGCTGGTGACGCCGCGCAGAAGTACACGCTGCTCACCATCGGTGACGGTCTGGTCGGCATGATCCCCGCCATCCTCATCTCCACCTGCGCCGGCATCCTGGTGACGCGCGTGGGTGGCGAGGAAGAGGGCGCGCACCTGGGCAAGGACGTGGGCACGCAGCTCACCGCCTTCCCGAAGGCCATCGCCATCGCGGCGGCCATGCTCGTGGGCCTGGGCCTCATCCCCGGCCTCCCCAAGATTCCCTTCTTCCTGCTGGGCGCGGGCGCGGGCTTCGGCGCCTGGTCGATGATGCGCAAGCGCGACGAGGCGATGGCCGCCGAGGAAGCCGGCCCCGCGATGGAGTCCAGCTTCGGCACGCCCGTGTCCGCCGAGCCTCCGCCCAAGGAGCAGCTCAACCCGGACTCGGAGCTGTTCATCCCCGTCGTCACGCCCATCGTGCTGGAGGTGTCCGACGCGCTGGTGCCCTTCGTGGACTCGCGGCAGGACGGCGGCAAGTTCCTCTTCGAGCTCATCCCGTTCATGCGCGACGGCCTCTTCGTGGAGCTGGGTGTGCGCTTCCCCGGCGTGCGCGCGCGCGGCAACGGCGGCCTGCCGCCCGGGGCCTACCAGATCCAAATCAACGAAGTGCCCGTCGTCACCGGCCAGGCCACCCTGGGCCACATCCTGGTGAACGACACGGTGGAGCGCCTCAAGCTGATGAACATCCCCGGCTTCGAGGCCATCAACCCCGCGACGCGCCAGGCGGCCGCGTGGGTGCCCGAGCAGTTCCGGGAGATGCTCGAGTCCGCGGGCCTCACCACCTGGGACGTGCCCGGCTACATCATCCTGCACACCGCCGCAGTGCTCCGGAAGAACGCCCGCGAGTTCGTGGGCGTGCAGGAGACGCAGACGATGCTGGAGCAGCTGGAGAAGGCGTTCCCGGCCATCGTCAAGGAAGTCGTCCCCAAGATCGTCAACGTTCTGAAGCTGACGGACATCCTCGGGCGCCTGGTGGAGGAGGAGCTCTCCATCCGCGACCTGCGCGGCATCCTCCAGGCCCTGTCCGAGTACGGGCAGGTGGAGGCCGACAACGTCATGCTCACCGAGCATGTCCGCGCCTCGCTGCGCCGCTACATCTCCCACAAGTACGCGCGCGGCACCGGCACGCTGGTGGTGTACCTGCTCGACCCGAACATCGAGGAGGCCATCCGCAGCTCCATCAAGCGCACCTCCGCGGGCGCGCACCTGGCGCTGGAGCCGGAGATTGCCCAGGAGATTGTCGGCGCGGTGCGCTCGGAATGCGGCCACCTGCCGCCCAGTGCCCAGCGCCCCGTCATCCTCACGGCGATGGACATCCGCCGCTACGTGCGCAAGCTGCTGGAGTACGAGTTCAACCCCTCGTTCTCCATCCTCAGCTACCAGGAGCTGTCCCCGGACCTGAACATCCAGCCGGTGGCGCGCATCTCCTCCGGCCGGTAGCGGCGCGGGAGCGTGTGAAAGAACCAAGGCCTCCGCTGCTTCAGCGGGGGTCTTGTCGTTTCCAGGGGAAGGAAGGGAAGGGCGGCCGCCGTGGCGCGAAGGGCGCGGCTCAGGCGCCCGCGAGCACGGCGATCATCAGCACCAGGAAGCTCAGCCCCACCACGCCCATGACGATGAGCGGGACGAGCTTCTTCTTGTCCGCCAGCGCGGACACGGCCGCCGGGGCGGGCTCGGGCTCCGGCTCCGGCATGGGCATCTCCTCGCCACCGTCGGGCTGCGGCTCCTCGGAGGACGCGGACCCATCCTCGGAAGACGGCTGCTCCTCCGGTGGCGCGGGGGCGGGCTCGGGCTCAGGCTCGGGAGGGGGCGGCTCCTCGCGCTTGGGCGGGGAGGGGCGTGGGGGCGAGGGTGCCGGGACGACGGCGGAGCTCTCCGCGGCGAGGCTCACCGCGGGCTCGTCGGGGGGCTCGGCGGGGTCCACGTAGACGAAGCGGGTGGCGCCAATCTCCAGCTCGTCGCCGTCCTTGAGCGCCTTGCGGTTCACCCGCTTCTTGTTGACCTTGATGCCGTTGCGGCTGCCCAGGTCCTCCACGTGCGTGCCGGACCAGTCGCGGCGCACCTTGGCGTGCTTGCGGGAGACGAGGTCGTCCTTGAGGATGACGTCGGCTTCCTTCTCGTCGCGGCCGAAGACGTGCTCCTGGGCCTCGGAGATTTCAATGCGCTGGCCCTCGCGCGGGCCGTTCATGTAGCGCAAGAAGCGCTCCTCGCCGCCGGCGAGGCCGCGCATCGCGTCCTTCAAGATGCCGCGCGCGAGGAAGGACGTCTTGTCGCTGACGTCCGGGGCGATCTCCACGACCTTGTCGAAGCGGACGTCGTACTGCGCGATGGCGATGACGTCGCCGTTGCGCAGCAGTTCCTTCTCCCCCTTGGGGAGCGCCTTGCCGTTGATCTTCGTGCCGTACGCGCTGCCCAGGTCCTCCAGGAAGTAGAGGGTGCCCTCCTGGATGATGCGCGCGTGGTTGCGCGACACCGCCTGCTGCGGGAGCACCACCTGGCAGGTCTTGTCCCGCCCCAGGGTGATGACGGAGTCGTCGAGGACGACCTCTTGGCCCGAGGCGCCTCCGGCCTCGCTGCGCTGTGTGACGGTCAGACGGACGCTCATCGCGTGTGTCGCTACCCCAAGGGACGGCTAGAACGAGTCGTTGGCGAGGAATCTCTCACACGTCGTGTACTCGGTGGGGAATTCCTCGGAGGTACCAAACTTCATGAAGTTCTTGCACGCCGTCTGAGCGTGGGTCTGCTTGTGGGCCTCGGAGAAGATCTGGAAGAGGCCGAAGTGGCAGGGCGCGAACTTGGCATCCAGCTTCACGCACTTGCGGTAGGCGCTCTCCTCCTCCGCGAGGAGGCCCTTCTCACGGTACTGGCGCGCGAGCAGGTACATGGCCGGGGCGCTGTTCTCCGCCGTCTGGGTGTCCTTCAGCTCCTTGAGGGCGGAGTCGGTGAGGGCCACCTTGCGCTGGGCGACGGCGAGGCTGTTGAGGCAGCTGGAGTTCTTCTCATCCAGGCGGGCACAGTTGCCAAAGGCCTCGCGGGCCTCCGCGAAGCGGCTCTGCTCCATCAGCACCGTGCCCAGGTCGTGCCACACCTCCGAGGAGTCCGGGGTGAGCTGGGCGGCCTGGGAGATGTGCTCGAAGGCCGTCTCCAGGTCCTTTTCCTCGTAGGCCATGATGCCGAGGTTGTGGTGGGCGTTGGCCACGTTGGGGTTGACCGCGAGCAGCGTGTCGAACTCCTTCTTGGACTCCTTCTTCTTGCCCATCTTCATGTAGGTGAGGCCCAGGTCGTAGCGCGACTCCAGGTTGTCCGGGTTCACCTGCAGGGCGCGCTTGAAGTTGTCGTGGGCCTTTCCGTAGGCGCCTTCATCCAAGTAGAGGACGCCCAGGTTCTGGTAGGCCTGCAGGTGCTCCTGGTTGAAGCGCAGGGCCTTGATGAAGAACTCCTTCGCCTTGCCCTTGTTGCCCGAGTACATGGCGATGAGGCCCTTGTTGGCCCACAGGTCCGCGTACTGGGGGGAGAACTCCAGGCCCAGGTTGCAGTAGGTCTCCGCCTTCTGCAGGTCCCCGTTGGCCATCTCCTGCGCGCAAAGCTCATTGTTGATGAGCGCCCGTTCGTGCGGGGGCGGCGTGCTGAGACAGGCAGTGGTGGAGAGGGAAACGGCGGCGGTCAGCGTAAGGAAGAGGCGAAGACGCATGGCCGGCCGAGTGTAGGAGAGCGCCACCCCGTGAGGCAACGCCGGGCTTGTGCTGAATCAGCGCTGTTTTCCAGGGGTTAGGCCGGCTGTAGAGTGCCCCGCCATGCGTACCTACCTTTGTGCTTTCGGCTTGCTCGCTGCCCTGCTGGGCGCGGCTCCTGCTCACGCGCAGTTCTCCAACCGGAGTCTGGGCCTGTCGCTGGGCTACATGGACTTCAAGCGCACCGCGGGCCTCGCGGGGACGCCGTTCATCGGCCTGGAGGGCAGCCTCTACATCGAGAACGGCTTCGAGGTCGTCTCGCTGTCGAAGCTGATGTTCCCGACGGACACCTTCTCCACGCCGGAGAAGCGCGTGGTGGGCCTGGCGCCGTCGCTGGGCATCCGCTACCTGCTGCTGGAGGAGACCATCCGCCCGTACATCGGAACGGACGTGAGCTACCTCATCGTGTTCAAGGAGAGCATCAGCAACTTCGTGGGCATCGGGCCCAATGCGGGCGTGGACTTCTTCCTCAGCGACTCGGTGAGCCTGGGCGTGCGCGCGCAGTACAACTTCTACATCGCGCTCAACGAGGATACGCAGACGTCGCTGACGGGCTCCGTGGGCCTGGCGACGTACTTCTAGGTCCGGACGTGGGCCGCCCCGGGCGAGCCGCCGGGGCGGGCAGCAGGGCGGCGGCGACGAGCAGCGTCCACTTCTCGTCCGAGAGGTGGGCGGGCTTCTCCATGGCGAGCGAGTCCTGGAGCCGTGCGCCCAGCGCGGAGAACAGCGTGAGCCGGGCCTCCAGCCGCAGCTCCTCGCGGCGCAGGGCCGCGGACAGCACCAGCTCCCGCTCCTCGGTGGACAGCCGCTTCACGCGCGAGACGAACAGCGGATCCGCCAGCAGGCCCTCCTCGCCGCGCGTCTCCAGGGCGGAGGGCATCTTGAGGCGCCGCTCGCGCACGACGATGGTGCCGGCCAGCAGGTCCCCCAGCCGCTGGTGCGAACGCGACACGAGCGCGACCGAGCCGCCCACGAGGTAGAGCAGCGGCAGCCGGTCCACCACGCGCGCCAGGTTGCGCAGGGCCGCGTGGTAGAAGCCGATGCGCACGCCGCTCTCCTGGATGACCCGGAGGGACATCACGCGCTTGCCCACCGTCTGGCCGGCCCACACGGTCTCCAGCGTGATGCCGTAGCCCCAGTCCACCAGGAAGTAGACGACGATGCCCAGCGCGCTGGCGAACCCCGGGAACGCGGCCATGGCCACCTGGAACACCAGCAGCACCACCGTCGCGACGAAGCCCACGATGAGCGCGTCCATCAGCCACGCGAGGAAGCGCGAGTACACCCCCGCCAGCGTGAAGCGGAACTCCACGTACTCCGGGGTCAGCACCGTGTGGGTGCCGTCGAGCAGGGTGTCAGGGGTGGGCGTCACGGCGCCGGAGTGTACGCCACGCGGCCCGCGTTCCGTGGGGCTCACAGGAGTGTCCTTCCGTGGGGGCCGCAAGGACTCCCAGTCCGGACTCCGGCTCCGATGCCGGGCAGGCGGGCGGCCGACTCCGACGGGAGGGTGGATGCTCGCCGGACCCGAAGAGTGTTATTCGTGAATAGCGGGCTCCACGTTATCCTGTCCGCATTCCCGCGCCCGTGGCCCATTCTGAACCTTCATCCTGGAACCGCCGCGTCCTGCCGGCGGGTGCGTTCCAGTTCGCGCTCATCGCGGGAGTGACGCAGCTCAAGACGTCCGCGAACGCGCTGGTGTTGTCGCGCTTCGAGTCCCAGGCGCTGCCGTACCTCTACCTCCTGGGTGCGTTGATGACGGCGTCGCTGACGCTGCTGCCTCGCGCCCGGCCGGACGCGCCCACGGAGTCCCCGGGCATCCTCACCGGGGTGGGCGGGGTGCTGGCGCTGGGGCTGGCGGCGGCGCTGTCCGCGGGGCAGCGCATGCCGGCGCTGGCGCTGTACCTGTTCGCGGACTGCTTCAGCACGTTCGTGTCGTTCCGCTTCTGGGGCCGCATGGCGTCCGCGTTCGACGCGCGCGAGGCACGCCGGGCCTTCACCGTGCTCAATGGCTTTGGCATGGGCGGCGGCATCGCGGGCGGCCTGCTGGTGCAGGCGTTGGCGGTGCGGCTGGGCACGCCCGCCGTGGTGGTGAGCGGCGCGGTGAGCCTGCTGGCCGCGGGCGCCATCTTCCACCACCTGCACAAGGCGGAGCCGGCGCCGCCCCCTCGCACGCGCTCGTTGCAGGCGTGGTTCCCGGCGTGGAGCTACCTGGGGGCGAGCCCCTACGCGCAGGTGCTGGCGGCGCTGGGCATCGCGTTCGCGGTGCTGTCGTCCTTCGTGGACTACCTCTTCCGCCTGCGCGTGGAGGGCACGCTGAGCGAGGACGGGCTGGCGGCGCTGTTCGGCTCGCTGCAGCTGTGGATTGGCCTGTTCTGCGTGGCGTTCCAGTTGCTCGTGGCGGAGCGGCTGCTCAAGCGCATGGGCCTGCTCATGTACCTGGCGCTGGTGCCACTGGTGCTCGCGCCGCTGGCGGGCGCCACGCTGGCCACCGGGCAGCTGTGGCCGGTGCACCTGCTGCGGCTGGTGGAGACGGCGGTGAGCTACTCCATCCTTCCCGTGGGCATCCAGCTGCTCTACGCGGCGGTGCCGGACGAGCAGCGCGAGGGGCTGCGCAGCGCGGTGGACGGGCTGTTGCGCAAGGGCGGCGTGGTGCTGGCGGGCCTGCTGCTCATCGGCGCGGGCCGGGGCGCCAACGGCATCACCATGGCCGTGGCGGTGGTGGCGCTGTGCGCCGCGCTGGGCCTCCTTCTCGTGCGCCTCAAGCCCGCGTACCTCACGGCGCTGGGCGAGCAGGTGGGCGCGCACGAAGAGGAAGAGGTGGAACTGGGCGGCGAGGCGCAGAAGCTGCTCGTGGAGGCGCTGGGCGCTCCCACGCCGGAGCGGGTGCTGCGCGCGGTGGACATGCTGGAGCAGGCGGAGGCCGCGCCCTTGCGGCAGCACCTGGCCTCGCTCTTGTCCCATCCCCACGAGCGCGTGCAGGAGCGTGGCGTGACGCTGGCCCTGTCCATGGATGCCCGCGAGCTGGCGCCCATGCTGGAGCGGCTGGTGGAGGAGGGCCCCCGGCGCCCCCGCGACCAGGCTGTGTGGGCCCTGGCGCGGCTGTCCCCGGAGCGCGCGGAGCGACTGCTGCCGCCGCTGCTCACCAGCTCCGACGTGGGGCTGCGCTGCGCGGCCATTGGCGCGCTGATGCGCACGCAGGGCAACTCCGCGGCGCTGGAGTCCCTGCGCGAGCTGCTGGCGAAGGGCGACCACGCACCCGTGGCCGAGCGGCGCGAGGTGGCGCGGCTGTTGGGCCGGCTGAAGGACCCTCGGTTCGCGGGGCCGCTGTCGCTCTACCTGGAGGACATGGACATCTCCGTCCGGCGCGTGGCGCTGGTGGCGGTGGGCGAGGGCGGCTACGTGGAGCTGGCGCCGCGCCTCTTGCCGTTCCTCGGCTGGCGCGAGGAGCGTCCGGCCGCGCGTGAGTCGCTGGTGCAGTTGGGCGACGCGGTGACGCCGCTGTTGGAGCTGCAGCTCAACAACAAGGCCGCGCCCCTGGCCATGCGGATGCAGCTGCCCCGCGTGCTGCGCGGCATCGGTTCGTCCGCGGCGCTCAACGCGCTCCTGTTCTCCAACGTGCGCGACGACGCGGCGCTGCACTTCCGCATCGGCGCGCAGCTGTCGCGCCTGCGTGAGGAGCAGCCGGACCACCCGGTGGACGTGGACCGCATCCACGAGGCGCTGGGCCGCCGCCGCGACACGTACCGCCAGCTGGTGGGTGCCTTCCGCGATGTGCAGGCGGCGCTGGGTCCCCAGTCGCTGCTCACCCGCGCGGTGGGCGACCGGTTGGATCAGGCGCTGGAGCTTTCGTTCTTCCTGCTGGGCCTCCTGCACCCGCCGCAGGCCATGCGCCGCATCCACCAGCACCTGGTGGGCAACGATTCGCGCCGTCGCGCCTATGCGTTGGAGCTGCTGGAGAACCTGGTGGCGCAGGAGGAGCGCGAGCTGGTGATGGAGCAGGTGGAGGCCCACCACCGCGAGTTGCCGCCTGGAGCGCCGGGCCGTCTGTGGCGGCGGCTGGCGGGGCTCGTGCAGAGTGAGGACCTGGTGCTGCGCGCGTGCGCCCGCCACGTGGCGCGGGTGAATGGCCTGGACGTGCTCCCGCAGGAGGGTGACATGAGCGATACCATCGTCCAACGGATGTTCGCCCTGGAGGGCGTGAGCGTCTTCTCGCAGAGCGACGTGGATGACATCGCCGCCATCGCGGAGGTGGCGCGCGAGGCCTCATACAAGACGGGCCAGCGGCTCTACAGCCAGGGCGACCCGGGCGACGCGCTCTACGTCATCGTCGAGGGCGCGGTGGACGCGTTCCGCAACGGCGAGCACGTGCTGCGCTTCCAGGCGAAGGAGGCCATTGGCGAGGTGAGCCTGCTGGACGGCGCGCCCCGGCCCACGGACATGGTGGCCGCGGTGGACTCGCGCGTGCTCGTCATCGACCGGCGTGACTTCCTGGACCTGCTGGCGGACCGGCCGGAGCTGCTCACGGGCTTCTTCCGCTCCGTGAGCCAGCAGCTCCAGAGCGTCATCGACCTGCCCGCGCGCCGTGAGGAGGGCCAGCGGCTGGAGCTGGGCGCCCCCCAGCAGCCCCCCTCGCCGCTGGAGGGCATTGGCGGCCTGCCGCCCGAAGGCAACGCGCCCTCGGACGTGTGAGTCAGTCCCCCGCGCCGTGCGCGGGCGGGGCTTCACCGCTCTTGAGCGCGGGCGGCTGCATGGGGTCCAGGCCGATGAGGTGCGCCGAGGCCACCGGGATGAACGGCCGCGTGAAGCAGCGGAACGGCGGGATGCTGCCCACGAACCGCGTGAGCGCGAGCCCCGCGAACACCCACGGCTGACGCTCCACGACGGCGATGGGCGCGGCGACGCCTTCCGAGCGGCGGGCCAGGCGCGCCGCGTAGTTGCGCAGGGGCCCCACGTGCAGGGCGGGCAGCGCGCTCCAGACGCGCACGAACCAGGGCGGACGCGTGACGGGGGCCATCCACGCGCGGTCGCTCTTGGCGGCGGTGAAGACGAGCAGCCACCAGAAGCCCCAGACGCTGCTGAGGATGGTGAACGACTTCGGGAACCAGCACAGCGGGATGCAGAGCAGGAGGATGGCGGGAATCCCCACCAGGAACAGCATGAGGGCCCGCCAGCGGCGCTGGAACTTCGCGCGCAGCCAGGGGACGTTGAGGCGCACGCGCGGAGAGATTTCGGGGTCCTCGGGAGGCACACCGGTGGCGAGGCTGGCCTCGCGCGAGAGGACCGTGTGGTAGTCGCGCGACAGGGTGACGACGATCCACTGCACCGCGCTCAGCGAGCCGAAGAAGAGCGCCCAGAACTCCCAGCTGCCCAGGAAGAAGATGCCGTTGCGCACCTTGGGCGCGTCGACGTTGAACCCCTTCTTCTGGTGTTCCTTCTGGACGCGCGGGCCCTTCGCGTTCACCTCCGGGACGTCCCGCAGGGCCTCCTCCACCTCCGCCCGGACGATGGCGGAGATCTGGTCGCCCAGGGAGTCCCCCGCGTCCCCGGTGTCGCTCGCGGTCTCGTCGGCGTTCCGAGCGGATCCGGTTTGCGGCTCGGCCGCTGCGTGTTCCTCCTTTGCCTCCTCGACGGCGGTGGCGGCCTCATCCGCCGCGTCCTCGGCGGTGGTGGCGGCTTCTTCCGGAGGAAGGTCGCCGGTCTTGCCCGCGTTGATGGCCTCTTCGACGAGCGCGGCGAGCGCCTTCTTCATGGCGGCCGGATCACCCTTTGCGGCCTCCAGCTCCTTCGCCCGCTGTTCGATACGGGCCTGTGCTTGCTCACGCGCGGCCCGGGCCTCGGGCGTCTCCTTCCGCCGCTCCTGCTTCTTCGCTTCCTTTTCTCCGTCGAACGCGTGGAACGCCCACCCCGCGGCGATGGCCAGCAGGAACGCCGTCTGGAGCGCGGTCACCTTCACGTAGGTGGCGCGGACCGCGGGGCTCGCGAGCGTGACGCGGGCGATGTGGAAGGGCAGGGCCACCCCATAGAAGAACTGGCGGATGCGGCCCTTGGGCAGCTGGCCCTTCGTGGACTGGAAGTGCTCGGCGCCACCCCGAACCTCGCCCCACAGCTCCGAGGCGAAGTTCCGGCCCCGGGAGTCCCCTCGTCCACTGGGAGTCCCGCCGTCCTTCTCCTCCTGTAAAGGCTTGAAATCCTTGCCTTTCATGCCCGTCATTGCCTCACGCTACCACGCTGGGGATGTGCTAAAGGCCCGGCCGTGAACCCGAACCCTCTCTCGCTGCGTCCCTTCCGTCGTCCTTCCCGCCAGCTCACGCTGTCGTCCGGCGCGCTGGTCCTCGCCTTGGGAGCCCTCGCGGGTTGTGAGAAGACTCCCCCGCCGGCTCCGGCCACGCCGCCCCCGGCGGCCGAGCCCGCGAAGCCCGCCGTGCCTTCTGAGGTGACGGTGCTCGTCACCGGCAGCGCCCGTGGCCAGCTCCTGCCCGTTGACGGCAAGGGCGGCGCCGCGGAGCTGATGGGCCGTTGGGTGAATGATGAAAAGCACTGTGCCGGTCCGCTGAAGGACGGCCAGGCGACCTGTCCGGATGCCGGCACGCTCGCCCTGACGACGGGCGACCTGTGGACGGGCCCGGCCATCTCCTCCTTCTTCCTGGGTGCTCCGACGGCCGAAGTGATGGGGCACATGGGCTTTGCGGCCTCTGCTCTGGGCAACCACGAGCTGTCGTACGCCAAGGATTCCTTCCTGAAGAACCGCACGGCCGGGGGCTTCCCCTTCCTGGCCGCGAACCTGAAGGTGACGGACGCGACGCTGGCGAAGGACCTGTCCATGCCCGCGTTCCAGGTCTACGAGCGGCGGGGCCTGAAGATTGCGGTGGTGGGCCTCACCTCCCAGAAGACCGTGCGCACGGCGATGTCCGGCCGCGCCGAGGGCCTGGAGGTCACCCCCAACGAGGACGCGCTGAGCACGGCCATCCCCGAGGCTCGCAAGGCGGGCGCGGACGTCGTCGTGGTGGTGGCGGACCAGTGCCCCACGGATCTGCAGCCGGTGCTGGCGAAGCACGCGGACTGGAAGGTGTCGCTGGTGGCCGGTGGCCGCTGCGGCACGGACGCCCCGGGCGTGAAGACCGAGGGTGACACCACGTACGCGTCGCTGGGCCGTGGCTTCGATTCGTACCTGCGCGCGCAGCTGAAGTTCGACCCCGCGAAGGCGGCGGGCCAGAAGCTGACCGGCGTGGACACGAAGGTCGTCGAGGTCGCGGGCGGCACGCCGGACGCGGAGACGGCGAAGCGCATCGCGGAGTGGCAGACGAAGGTGGACCAGGCGCTGGGCCGGAAGATCGGCTTCACCAAGACGGGCATCCCGCAGGACTCGCCGCTGATGGCGAAGTGGGTGGCGGGCGCGGTGCGCACGCAGCTCAACACCGACGGGGCCATCCTCAACAAGGGCGGCATCCGCAATGGCCTGGCCAAGGGTGAGGTGACGCTGGGCAGCGTGTACTCGGCGATGCCGTTCGAGAACTCGCTGCTCACCGTGAAGCTCAAGGGCGAGGACCTGGCCAAGCAGCTGGCGAACCCGGACGCGCTCGTGGCCGGCTTCACCGCGGCGGGCAAGGGCAAGTTCAAGGACGCCCAGGGCAAGGCGCTGGATCCGAAGAAGGAGTACACGGTCGCCACGGTCGAGTACCTGTACTTCGGCGGCGACGGCTTCGACTTCGAGAAGCTGGACACGGACCCGGCGGAGACGGGCATGGCGTGGCAGACGCCCGTTGTCGAGTGGACGGAGGCCCAGGCCTCCACCGAGGCGAAGCCGCTGGAGAAGCTGGTCAAGTAGCGCTTCGCGGTCCTGAAGCACCGGGGCGCCGGAGTCCTCCCTCGAAACGGGGAGGGCGGCCGGCGCCTCGCCGTTTCCGGGGCTCGGTTAGAGTGGGCCCATGGAGATGGCGGAGTTCATCGAGACGCGGCGCCCGCGCTGGCAGCAACTGGAGTCGCTGCTGGACAAGTCCGAGGGCGAGGGGCTGCGCAAGCTGAGCCTGGACGAGGCCCGCTCGTTGGGGAAGCTGTACCGCGCCGTCTCCAGCGACCTGTTGTGGGTGCGTGCGCGCAGCGGCTCCGCGGATGTGAGCGCGTACCTCAACGACCTGGTGGGCCGCGCGTACGCGCTGACGTATCCGGGCCGCCGGCCCCGGTTCGCGGACGTGTGGGCCTTCGTGGCGCGCGGCTTCCCAGCGCTCCTGCGTCATGAGTGGCGCATGTACGTGGCGTCGGTGCTGCTGTTCCTGGCGGGCGCGGGCTTCGGCTACGTGGGCATGGTGGTGGATCCGGACGCCGGGCACTACCTGGTGCCCGGGCAGCACGTGAGCCTGGACCCCGTGAAGCGCGCCGCGGATGAGGCCGCGGGCAAGGGCATGACCGTGGAGGAGCAGGCCCAGTTCACGACGTTCCTCTTCACGCACAACATCCAGGTGGCCTTCCTGGCGTTCGCGCTGGGCGTCACGCTGGGGCTGGGCACGGCGGTGATGCTGTTCGTCAACGGCCTGTTCCTGGGGGCGCTCGCGCAGGTGTACGCGGCGAAAGAGATGGCCGGGTGGTTCTGGGCGTGGATCCTCCCGCACGGCATCCCGGAGATTTCGGCCATCTGCATCGCGGGCGCGGCGGGGCTCGTCATCGCGCGGGGCATGGTGGCCCCGGGTGGGTTGTCTCGCGGGCAGGCGCTGCGCAAGGAGGCGGTGACCGCGGTGAAGATGTTGTTCGGCACGCTGGTGCTGTTCGTGCTCGCGGGCTTCATCGAAGGCACCGTGTCGCAGATTCATCCTCCGAAGCTGTCGGTGGCCTTCAAGGTCGGCTTCGCGCTCACGGTGGGGGCGGGCGTCTACGCGTACCTGCTGTCGGACTGGATGCGCGGCCGGCGCGGGGATGCGCGTGCGACGGCGGAGCTGGCGGGATGAGTGGGCCGGACCTGTCCGTGCCTCCGCTGCCTCGCGAGCCGGAGGTGCTCATTGAGTGCCCACGCTTCTCCATGGTGAAGCGGCGCGCGGACGGCTCGGTGGACTTCGTGTCGCCGCTGCCGTGTCCGTACAACTACGGCTCCATTCCGGGCCTGCTGTCGGATGATGGAGACCCGCTGGACGCGGTGGTGCTGGGGCCTCGGCTTTCGCAGGGGCAGCGGGTGCGCGTGCCGGTGGTGGCCGTGCTGGGCTTCATCGACGCGGGGAAGGGCGACCCGAAGGTGGTGTGCGGGACGCATCCGATGACGCCCTCGGAGCGCGCGGGCCTGGAGCGCTTCTTCCGCGTCTATGCCCTGTTCAAGCGGGGTCTGCACCGCGTGCGCGGCGACGTGCCCGACACGCGCTTCGTGGGCTGGTTGCGAGAGGGACCCGAGGCCTAGCCGAGGGACTTCGTCATCTTCAGGACCCGGTTCATCCGAAGGCCCTGCTCGATGGGGCCCACCCACTGCTCCGGCTGGAAGCCCACGCGCGTCCAGAAGCGGCGCCCGACGTCGTTGTGCTCCACCACCGCCACTCGCAGCAGCCGGCCACCGTTCACGCGCGCGTAGTCCGCGTAGGCGCTCAGCACGGCCTCACCCCGGCCGTGGCCCCGGGCCTCTGGGGCGAGGAGGAGCAGGCCGATGTACCACTCACCCGGCGCCGGAAAGTCGCGCAGCGCTTCGAGCATCCCCGCGAGGCCGCTCTGCGCGTCGCGAAGCGCGAAGAGGTGACCCTGCCCGGGGGCGAGCGTGGGCGGCCGCTCGCGAGGGATGTTCCGGGCCTGATCCGGAAGCGCGGGGCGGCCGTAGGCGATCTGGTGGTAGTCCTCGCAGCGGTCGAGGAGCGGTTGCAGGACGTGCGTGTCGTTGTCGTCGACGGGGACCGCCGTGAAGTCCGCTGTCTGGAATGCCGTCCGGGTCATGGCTCCCCCCTACAGGACGCCGCGCGCCTTGATGTCGAGATACCGATTCACGGCCGCGAGGCTCAGTTCATCCGGCGCGACGTCGAGCATCTGCACGCCGCCCTTGCTCACGCGCGCCTTGAGCACCTCTCGGTCCGTGAGCAGCTCCGACGCCACCGCGTGCTGGAACGCTTCCTCCGGTCCTGACGGCGGCGTGCGCAGCAGCTTCTGCAACGCGGTGTCCTTCACGGACAGGCACAGCGGGACGTGGCGGCGGGCCAGCCGGTGCAGCGGGGCCACCAGCGTTCCGGCCTGCTCCTCGTCGAGGAAGTCCGTGAAGACGCACAGCAGGCTGCGCCGGTTGAGGCGCACGTTCAGCTCCTTGAAGAGCGCCAGGTAGTCCACGTACGTGAGGCTGGGCGTCGTGGAGTAGAGCGTGTCCACCAGCTTGCGGTACTGGCCCCGGCCCGCCGCGGGCGGCAGGTAGGCCTTCACCCCGTCCGCGAAGAGGGCCAGGCCCACGCGGTCCCCGTTGCGGATGGCCACGAAGGCGAGGAACAGCGCCGCGTTCACCGCGTGATCCAACTTGGTGAGGCCGTCCACCTGGGCCGCCATGGAGCGCCCCGCGTCCACGCAGATGATCAGCGCCTGCGAGCGCTCCGACTCCAACACCCGCGTCACCGGCTTGCCCCGACGCGCGGTGGCCTTCCAGTCCACGTCGCGCACACTGTCGCCCTGGGCGTAGTCGCGCAGGCGCGCGAACTCGCTGCCCTGGCCGTCACGCCGCAGCTGCCGCAGCCCCAGGTTCACCAAGTCCAGCGCCGCGCCGGACAACAGCAGCCTGCGGGCTCCTCGCAGGTCCGGGTACACCGACACCGAGCGCTCGGCCGGGAACATGCGCTCGTGCGAGACGAGCCCCAGCGGACCGCGAACGCGCACGTGCACGGCGCCGAAGCTGAACTTGCCTCGCTTCGCGGGCGTGGCCCGGTACACCCACTGCGTCTGGCTGTCCGGCGTGAGGCGCAGCGTCGCCTCCGAGGGCTCCACGGTGAACGACGGCGGCGCGTCGTCCTTCACGCGCACCTCCACCGTGCCTCCGCCCCGGTGCACCAGGCGCAGCTCGACGCGATTGGCCACGCCCACGTTGAGGCGCTCCGGCAGCAGGCGCTCCACCTCCAGCCGCACGCGGCGGGCCTGGAGGAAGTCGAACGCGGCCAGCGCCACGGCCAGCGCGTCCAGCGCCAGCACCGCGCCACCCAGGCCCGGGAAGAAGCCCGCCAGCGCCATGGGCAGCGCTAGCAGGGCAAGCAGCCCCCACAGGCGCTCGGAGGGAATCACCGGGGGACCTCGACGCCCTGGACCACTTCGCGCAGCACGTCCGCGGGCGTGGCTCCGTCCAGCTCCGCGTCAGGCGAAAGGAGCAGCCGGTGTCGCAGCACCGGGCCCACCAGGAAGCGCACGTCGTCCGGCGTGACGAAGTCGCGGCCTCGCAGCACCGCCAGCGCCTTCGACGCGAGCAGCAGGTGCACGCCCGCGCGCGGCCCCGCTCCCAGACGGATGTTGGGCGAGCTCCGCGTCGCCGCCACCACCTTGCGGATGTACCCGAGGACCGGCGGCTCCACGTTCACCGTGCTGAGCGCCGCGCGCGCCTGGAGCAGGTCGTCCTTCGTCACCGCCGCGTTCAAGCCCGCGCGCGCCAGGTCGCCCGCGTCGAAGCCCCGGTGCACGGATTCGAGGATGGCGTCCTCCTCCTCCGGCGCGGGGTATCCCACGTCGATCTTCAGGAGGAAGCGGTCCAGCTGTGCCTCGGGGAGCGGGTACGTGCCCTCGGACTCCACCGGGTTCTGCGTGGCGAACACCGTGAACATGGGCGACAGCTGGAGGTTCTTGCCCTCCAGCGACACGGCGCGCTCCTGCATGGCCTCCAGCAGCGCGGACTGCGTCTTCGCCGGGGCGCGGTTGATTTCGTCCGCCAGCAGCAGGTCCGTGAAGATGGGGCCTCGCGCGAGCACGAAGGCCTGGGACTTCAGGTCGAAGACGCTGGTGCCCAGGATGTCCGCGGGCATCAGGTCCGGCGTGAACTGGATGCGCTTGAAGTCCGCGCCCACGCTGCGCGACAGCGCCTTGGCCATCAGTGTCTTGGCCACGCCGGGCACGCCCTCCAGGAGGATGTGCCCGCCGGCCACGAGCCCGCAGAGCATCAACTCCAGCGGTTCGTCCTGCCCGACCACGGCCTTGCGCACCTCCGCGAGGACGCCCTCACGGATGGCGTTCGCGGCCCGCACTGCGTTGCCGGTGTCCGGGAAGGGAGGAGGGGAGAAGGGCGGGGCGTTCATGTTGTTCCGGGGCGGGGCCGGCCGGTGCCGGCGGGGTGGATGCGCTCGCGCAGTCGCGCGGCGGAAGTGGCGAGGGCCTGGATGTCGGCGTCCGTGCGGACAGTCTCGGACTGGCGGGTCACGTCGAGCAGCCCGTCCGCCAGGTCCTGGCGTCCACGCGTGCGCAGCCCTTCCGCGACGGCGACCGCGGTGGAGTGCGAAGGCAGGCCCGCGAGCGGCGCCAACTGCTGCGTGAGGCCGCGCGAGATGAGTCCCGCGGCGAAGCCGTGGTGCCGGCCCTCGCGATACAGGCGGCTCATGGCGAAGAGGGCGTCCGTGGCGCCCACGCGCATGGACTCCGGCGGAGGGAGCGGACGGCCGAAGCGCTTCAGCGCGCCCGCCCACAGCACGACGCCCAGGAGCAGCTGCGCGACGGCGAAGTGCAGGCCGTAGCGGCGCGCGAAGTCCACGAGCGAGCGCTCGTTGGTGAAGCCGTGGTGGAACTCGTCGAAGGCGAAGGGGCCGGGGCCCAGGGCCTCCAGCGCGCTCAGCCAGAACTGCGCGTTGTCCGCCCTCGCGAGCGCCGGGTTCATCGCGAGCTCCGGGGCACCCACCACCAGCACCCGGCCCTTGCCCGCGTGAATCACCGCCGCCACGGGGAAGCCCAGGCGTTCATCCTCCAGCACCGTGACGGCGCCCTCCGGCAGCCGGAGGTAGGCCTGGACCTTCGCCTCCACGCGCTCCACGCCCAGCGTGTACGGCGTGGGCAGCGAGGGCACCAGCGTGCGCATGGGCAGCGTCACGTCCGCCTTGTCCAGCGTCACGCCCAATTCATCCAGGAGCGCGTTCTCCCGCGACCCCCACGGCACGTACACGAGCGAGGCACCGGCGCGGACATGGGACAGCACGCGCTCCACCTCGTCGTCGTCCAACTGCTGCGCCCGCAGGGCATTGAAGCCCGTGTGCGGCGCTTCCTCGTCGTCCACGCCCGCGTCTGGATCCGAGGCGAGCCGCGTCTGATCCGGATCCTCCTCGTGCGAGTCCTGGACCTCCACGGCGAGCAGCACCAGCGCCTCATGGCCGGTGAGCAGGCGCAGGTCCGCCATGTTGCGCGTCACCGGCAGGCCGCTCTCCTGCGTGAGCAGGTACAGGGCTCGCGCGCCGTCCGGTTCCGCGCGGAAGGTGGACAGCGGATCCGCGAAGCCGCCGCGCTGGGCGCCGCGCACCAGGAATGCCCCGAGCACGCCCGCGAGCAGCAGGCTTCCCAGCACGAGCAGTGGGAAACGGTCACGCACCGGCGGCCTCCTGCGCGGCCGGCGCGGCGAGCAGCGGGGCGGTGATGGCGCGGAACTCGGTATAGCCGTCGGCGCTCACGGGCACGTTGCCGTACCACGCGAAGTCGAAGCGGCGCGTCAGCTCACGGAATGGGGCCTTCACCTCCGGGCGGCCCCGGAACGCGCGCAGGTAGTCCCAGTTGGACAGCGTCTCGTCGTAGTGGATGGCGCCGTCACGATGCAGGCGCGACAGGAGCGCGAGGTACAGGTTGCGCACCGCCTCGCGGTACTCGCCCTTCGCGGCCAGCGCGTCGGCCAGATGCGCCCAGCCCTCGGGCGGACGCGACAGCGCGTGGTCCGGGCTGCCCGCGAGCGCCGCGGCGTCCATGGTGCTCACCTCCAGCGCCGGGCCCGACTTCTCGCGCTTGCGCCGCAGCACGTTCACGACCACCACTCCCAGCACCGCCAGCGTCAGCGCGACCAGCATCACGACGAGGGCGTTCGCCGCCGCGCCTCCGCTCACGGGCAGGGCCGTGTCATGCGACTGGGGCCGCGGGTTGTTGCGCTTGAAGAAGTCCCTCAACCACTCGCCCAGCTTGTCGATGAAGCGGCGCCACCAGCTCGGCTCCGAAGGAGGGACCTCTTCCTCCTTGGGTTCGGCCGGGGCCTTCTCCGGGCGCTCCTGGAACTCCGGCCGCGCGAGGATGGCCCGCGCCCGGTCCGTGGCCGCACGGGCATCCGCGCGCGCCTGGGCCTCGGCCGTGGCCGTCACCTGCGCGAGCCCGTTCTCCAGCGCCACCGCCGCCGTCTCACAGTCCTCGTCGTCGTAGGCCAGCTGCTCCAGGTGGCGCACGAAGCGCTCGAGCTTGACCGTCTCACGCGCGTTCAGCGCGTCGAAGTCCTTGAGCGCCGTGCCCTCCACCTGTTCGGGCAGCTCGCACTCCGTCGCGACCTTCTCCAGCCGGGTGCGCAGCGCCTTGCGGTCCACGGGCGCGGTGGCCTCCGGCGCGGCCTCCACCGGCGCGGGGACCGCGAGGAGCAGGCCCGTGGCCAGCAGCAGCGCCGCGGCTACGCTCTTGGATGCCAGCACCCCGCGCTGCGTACTCCGCTCCGGGAGCTGTTGAACGGCGGCCAGCAGGTCCAGGCCTTCCTGCCGCACGCGTCCGTCCACCAGCAGCAACGTGGCGGTCGCCGCGCGCAGGGGCTCGAAGAGGGCGAACGTCGTCGCCGCGAGGAACACGAGCCACGGCGGGTTGTCCAACGACGCGAACCGCTCCGCGAACGTCAGGTCGATGCCCACGAGCTGCCGCCCGAGGTACAGCAGGAAGTTGAGCCCCACGTGCAGGTTGAGGAACACCAGCACCTGTACGCCCATCAGCCAGCGCACCGCGGTGGCCGTCCCGCGAGACGGGCCCAACAGCTTCGAGCCCACCGCGTACAGCTTCAGCGGGCTGCCCCGGCCCTGCATCGTCGCCGCGTAGCCCACGCCCTGCGCGGAGAGGAGGAACAGCGCGATGCCCAGCGAGAACGTCAACGTCAGCACGTTGAAGAACGCCAGGTACGCCACCGCGATGAACAAGCTGGGCAGCCTCTCCATCGCCGCGCGCAGGGATTGGCGCACGGACGGCTCCGCCTTCGCGCCCAGCAGCACCTCTTGAACGTAGTGGCACGCCGCGCCCTGGCCCACGCCCCGCAGGAACCACGCGAGCGTCACGTACAGCGCGGGCAGGGTAGGGGAGCGCCCATGATCCACGGCGTCCACCAGGTGCAGCAGCGCGGCCACCACCGCCGCGCCACCCGGCAGCGTGAGGGCCCACACGCCCGCGTCGCGCGCGCACAGGCGCAGCGCCGCGTCCATCAAGGCCACCGGACCCCGGGGGCGCAATTCCAATGCGGAGACGGCCATCGCGCTAGCCCACCGCGTGCGCCGCCAACAGGACGCCGCCCCACACGAGCACGACGCCCACGAGCGCCAGCACCACGTGCGCCACGCTCCACTCGCGCCGGGGCGGCGGCCCCTCCAGCGCCTTGCGGCGCTTCTCGAGGCAGCTGGCGCAGCGGTTGATGCCCTCGAACTGCGTGGTGCACTCGCGGCAGATGACGCGCCGACACTCCACGCAGACGCCCAGGCCCGCGCGGTCCGGGTGGTAGTGGCAGCGGCCCGAGCCCTGAATCATGCGCTCACCTTACGCAATCCAGGGCTCGCCACACCACCCCCGCGCGGGCTTCCCGGGGACTACATCTCGTCGAAGAACTCGTCGTTGTAGGTGTACCGGCCCAGGCGTTTGACGAGCGCCTCCATGGCCTCCACCGGCTTCACGGAGAAGAGCATCTGCCGCAGCTTCTTCACCTTCTCGTATTCGCGCAGGGTGAAGAGCTTCTCCTCCTTGCGCGTGCCGGACTGGGGGATGTTGATGGCCGGGAAGATGCGCTTCTCCGCGAGCAGGCGGTCCAGGGTGACCTCGGAGTTACCCGTGCCCTTGAACTCCTCGAAAATCACCTCGTCCATGCGGCTGCCGGTGTCGATGAGCGCCGTGCCGATGATGGTGAGCGAGCCCGCCTCCTCCGTGGCGCGCGCGGCGCCGAAGATGCGCTTGGGGCGCTCCAGGGCGCGGCTGTCCACGCCGCCCGTCATGGTGCGGCCGGAGCTGTCCACTTCCTTGTTGTAGGCGCGCGCCAGGCGGGTGATGGAGTCCAGGAGGATGACCACGTCCTTGCCGGATTCCACCAGCCGGCGGGCGCGCTCCAGCGCGAGCTCCGCGACCTTGAGGTGGTCACCCGTGGGCCGGTCGGAGCTGGAGGCGATGACCTCCGCCTTGATGCTCCGGCGCATGTCCGTCACTTCTTCCGGGCGCTCGTCGATGAGCACCACCATGACGTGGCACTCCGGGTGGTTCTGGATGACGGCCTGCGCGATGCGCTGGAGCATGATCGTCTTGCCCGTCTTGGGCGGGGCGACGATGAGCGCGCGCTGACCCTTGCCGATGGGCGCGATGAGGTCCAACACGCGCGTGACCATCTCCTTGTGGCCGTTCTCCAGCTTCAGCCGCTCGGTGGGGTCCACGGAGGTGAGGTCCGCGAAGTGCGGCAGCCGGGGCGCGCCCTCCAGCGGGCGGCCGTCCACCGTGTCCACCTTCTGGATGACGCCCTTGTGGCCGCGCATCTGCGCGAACGCGGTGAGGTACTGGCCCTGCCGCAGGCGCAGCTTCTGCACCAGGTTCTTCGGCATCTCCGGGTCGTCCGGCGACGCCAGCAGGTTGCGCTTCACCTGACGCAGGAACGCGTTGGGGCCCTTGGACTCCGTGTCCAGCACGCCCTCCACGGGCGCCAGGTTCTGCTGCGGCGCGCCCTGGGCGTGCCCGCCGCCGCGCGGCTGTTGCTGATGGCGCGGGTGCTCGTGCCGCTGCGGTGGCGGTTGCGGCTGGCCGCCGTCCTGCGGGCGGCTCTCCTGGCCCTGCGGCTGGCCGCCGCCCTGGGGCGGCTGCTGTTGCTGCTGCGCCTGGCGCTGGCGGTACTGCTCCAGTTCCTGAGGCGTCAGGAAGACCTGCACCTGCTGGCCGTCCGGGCCCGCCTGCATGCGGTAGGCTTGGCCTTCCGGGGTGAAGTGCACCTGCGCGCCACGACGGCGGCGGCGGCGACGGCGGCGGCGGCCGCCCTGGCCAGCGGCTCCGGGGGCGCCGTTCTGGCCAGCGCCACCCGCGGAGGCCTCACCGTCGTCGGGGCCCTCGTCGCCCTCGTCGTCACCGCCGTCATCGTCCGCCTCGGGGGGCGGGGGAGGACGGGCGGCCGCGGGTGGGGGCGGCGGGTTGCGGGTCTCGGGGTTGTCGGAATTCTCGCTCATGGGGCTCCACGCGTGACGGCCCTTTGAGGGCGGCGGCCTTGAGCGGGCCCGCCGGGGACGTCAGGAAGCAGGTTTTGGGACAGGAAGCCGGACGCGGGGCCTGCGAGAAGGCCGAAACCGCCGGTTCCTGAAACCCCCCGACGGCCCTAGCGCCGGCCGGGAGGCACTGACCACCCTAACAGAGCGCCCGGATGGGGCGCCCGCATTTTCGCCGCCCGTGTGCGCGGCCTGTCCACCGGGAGACCTCCCCGGGGGGCAGGAGGCGTCTCCGGAGCTTGGGGGCACCTCGGGAGGCCGTTCAGCGGATGCGCACGCGGAAGGGCATCATGGCCTTCAGACCGGGGCGCAGGAGCTCGGGCGAACCCAGCCCCACCTCCCGGGCGAGCTCGGACAGGGCCTCCGGCGGGCGCTCCGGCAGCGCGGGCAGCAGCAGCCCCGCCAGCGCGTGCACGCCGGGCTCCCCGCCCAGCCCGGAGAGGAAGCCGCGCGCGTCCCCCATAACGTCCAGGTCCAGCTCCTCCGAAGTAGGCACCTTCGCGCGCTTGCGCGCCGACGCGACGGCCTCCGGCATGCCGCCCAGCCCGTCCACCAGCCCCCGGGCGAGCGCGTCCTTCCCGCTCCACACCCGGCCGCGGGCCACGGCGTCCACCTTCGCCTTGTCCATCTTCCGGTTGCGGGCGACCTCCGTGATGAACGTGTCGTAGGAGTCGTCCACCCAGGTCTGCACCGCGGCCTGCTGCTCGGGCGTCCACGGCTTCCACCACTCCAGCAGGTCCGCCATGTCGCCGCGCTTGAGCGTCTCCTGGTTCACCCCCAGCTTGGTGCCCAGGCCCTCCAGCGCGGGCTTCGGATAGAAGACGCCGATGCTGCCCGTCAGCGTGGTGGGCTCCGCCAGCACCTCGTCCGCGGCCACCGCCGCGTAGTAGCCGCCGGAGGCCGCCGCGTCGCCCATGGAGGCGATGACGGGCTTGTGCTTCTTCGCCTCCAGCACCGCGCGGTACATCAGGTCCGAGGCCAGCACGTCGCCGCCGCCGGAGTCCACGCGCAGGATGATGGCCACCACGGACGGATCCTCCTGGGCCTCCTGCAGCGCACGCACCACCGTCTCCGCGCCCGCCAGCTGCGCGAAGCCCAGCGGGTCCTCGCGGCTGCGGCCCCCGGTGATGTCGCCCAGCACCGGCACCACCGCGATGCGGCGGCGCAGACCCCAGCGGTCCTCGCGCTCCTCGCGCGGCGAGTACGTCGGGTGGAAGCGCATGCCCGGGAACCACTCCGCCACGCGCGCGTCCAGCTCCGTCGCGGACACCACGCCGTCCAGCAGGCCCGCCGCCTGCGCCCGCTTCGAGGACAGGATGCCCTGCGCCCACGCGGCGCGCAGCTTCTCCGGGGGCAGCTTGCGCCCGGCCTCCACGGCCTTCTCGTAGTGCGTCACCTGGGAGTCCAGGTATGCGTCCAGCGTCTCGCGCTCCGCGGGGCTCATGTCGGAGCGGGTGAACTGCTCCATCGCCGTCTTGTACTCACCCACGCGCGCCACGTCCCACGTCACGCCCAGCTTCTCCATGGTGCCGCCCAGCGACGTCACCGTGGCGGACAGGCCGTTGATGGGCAGCGACGCCTCCGTCAACGCGTAGACGCTGTCCGCCGCGGACGCCACCAGGTAGCTGCGGTCATCTCCGGACAGCATCACCACCACGACCTTCTTGCCCGCCTCGCGCAGCTTGAGCAGCGACTGGCGCAGCTCCTCCGCCGTGCCCCAACCCACGCCGGGCAGGCCCTCCATCTTCACCACCACGCCCTTGAGCCGCTCATCGCGCGTGGCCAGGTCCAGGTACTTCATCAGGCGCAGGTACGGGTCCGCCTCGCTCACGCCCAGGATGGCCAGCGCGGGGCTCACGCCACCAGCCAGCATGTCGTCCAAATCCAGCAGCGCCACCACGCCGCCGCCGCCGTGCAGGGAGCGGTAGCGCTCCGACGACAGGCGCACCTGCAGCACGTGGTCCAGGCCGTTGCCCGCGCCGCCCGCCGCGTACGTCAGGCCCGCGTGGCCCAGGTCCACCGTGGCCGCCAACTGGAGCGCCAGGGGAATGCCGCTGACGAAGCCGTGGGACAGGCCGCCGCCCAGCCTCAGGCCGCGCACCACCTCCGCCTGGAGCGTGTACGTGGCCAGGCCCTCCCGGAAGCCTCCCTCCGCGAAGATCCAGTCCACGCCCAGCGTGTAGCGCTCACCCAGCGGGCGCAGGCCCAGGCCGAAGTTGTAGCGGCGCTGCAGCTTGAGGCCGTCCTGCTCCGGGGCGTTCAGGTCCTTGGCCACCGCGGCCAGCGACAGGAAGCGGAAGGGGCGCGCGGTGAGGCCCACGTCCCAGCTCGTCAGCCCGCTGATGCGGGGGTCATCCGAGCTGCTGAAGTCGTGCAGCGCGGCGCCCAGCTGCAGCGTGCGAGGCCCCAGCGACAGGCCGAAGGACGTCTTGCGGTAGTCCGGCGCGTTCTGGCCGCGGATCCACTCCAGGGAGAAGCCCGCGCCCAGGCCCAGCAGGCGCGCGCCCAGGAACACGGCGTCGCCCACGGAGTCGGACTGGAGGTTTCGCTCGTGGAGGTAGAAGAGCTGCCCCGCGTCCTGGAACCCCAGGCCGGCGGGGTTGAGGGACAGGGCGGGCGCTTCGTCGATGAGCGCCGCGTTGGTGGGCGGCAGGGTGATGCCCAGGGGCGGGACGGGGGCGCGGTCGACGGCGCCCGTCTGGGCAATCGCGAGGCTGGGGAGGAGGGCGAGCAGCGGCAGGTGGCGCATACGGACCGGGACTCTAGGTGCGAGCCGTCCCGGGACAAGCGCCGCGTGTTACCAGTCCTCGGTACCCGACACGTCGTCCAGCGGATCATCCCCGGAGTGCTTCTTGACGGACTGTCGGGAGTTGCCTCCGCGGTCCTCCGAACCCCAGTCCTCCGCGCCGCTGCGGTTGTCCAGCGGGTCGCGCTTCTTCAGGACCTGTTCGCCCTCGCTGTTGATGAGCTGGTTGACGATGCGCTCCATCTCCGACTTGAGCTGTCCGTACTCGTCGCCCTGGAGCACCAGCTTGCGCGAGCCCAGGCGCTTGCCGCTCTTCACGTCGAAGAGGCCCACGGCGAGCTCCGTGCCCCGCTCCGGGATGACGCGCACGGTGCCCACCATCGCCCGGTCCAGGCTCAGCGACTTGCCCAGCGAGACGATGGCGTTGGCCGGCTTGTCGCTGGGGCGGGACACGTCCGGAATCACCTTGTCCAGCTGCGCGTCGTAGGCCTTGTAGGTGGCCGTGGGCGCCAGCGAAGCGACGACGTCCACGTCGTCCGGCGTCACCTCCGCGATCTGCCCGAACTGGCGGAAGCCCGGCCGCTCCATGCGCACCAGGTGCTTGCCCACCGGCAGCGTGGGCAGCGTCAGCGGCGTGTAGCCCACCGGCTCGCCATCCACGTACACACGGGCGCCCGCGGGCCGGGACTTGAAGGTGGCGCTGCCGCGCAGCTGCGAAGGCCGGCTGGTGGCCACCTGCACGCGCAGGCTGATGAAGTCCCGGCTGAAGCGCTTGGGGTTCAGCTCGAACGTGGGGTTGAGCGCCATCAGGTCGATGAGCAGCAGCTTCGCCTCCTCCACGTCGCCCCGCAGCTGGAGGATGGCGCCGTGCAACGCCAGCGCGTCGCACAGCGGGAAGCAGGACGTCATGGCCGCGACGGAGCCGTCCAGCTCCTTGAGGGTGGCGCGCACCTTGCGCTCCGCGTCCTCGTACTCGCGTGCCTCGAAGGCCTTGACGCTCTCCTCGTAGCCCTTCTTCGCGCGCTGGAAGGACGCCTGCGCGGACGGGTCGTCCGGCAGACCGAAGAGGTCGCGCGGCTTGCGCACGGAGTAGCTGGGGAAGTTGCCGAGCGCGTCGTTCAGGTAGCTCTCCATCTGCACCCCCGAGGACTCGGACGACGGGTCCATGGGGATGAGCAGCGCGGAGATGCGGCCCGCCGGTGGCGAGGATGACAGCGCCAGGGCGGGCAGCAGCACGAGCGCGAGCGGAAGGGCTTTCATGAGGAGTCCTGTGCGCTTGACGCCCGGGCTAGAAGGAAATTCCACCGGGGAAACCGTTCACCGGGTTGAAGCCGGGGCCGCGGTCCGTGGTGGCCACGTACACCACGCCCGCCGTCACGGCCGCCACGCCCGCCGCCGCGGCCCAGAACCAGGGCTTGCGCAGCACGGAGTCGCTGGACACGAGCGGCTCCTTCGACGCGTCCTCGCGGCCCTGGGGCAGCGCGGCGCCGGTCAGGAAGGTGTGCACCTGGTCCGCGGCGAAGTCAGCGCTGCCCTTGCCGTCGCGCTTGCCGAAGTCCACCTCCACGCCGCGCAGGCGGTTCTTGGTGCGCACGTCCCACGCCTGCACCTCGCCGTGCAGCCGGCCCTTCTTGTCCTGGAACGTGGCCGCCAGCACCACGTAGCGCGCGTTGAGCCGCTCGGCGATGGCGCCCACTTCCGGGGGCGTGCCGTTCGCGTCGAAGGCGGCCTCCGTGCCGGCCTTCGTCGCCGCGTCACGCAGCGCGGACAGGCCCGGCGCGGAACCGAGCTTCGTCTTCAGCTCCGTGGGGGCGGACGGCTTCACCTCCACGTACGTCGCGAACGGGGCGTAGCCCGGCAGCACCACCTGCACGGGGTAGCGGCCCGGGGCCAGCTTCGCGCCGGACAGCGGCGTCGTGCCCACGTCGCGGCCGCGCACCAGCACTCGCGCGCCCTGCGGCTGGGTGTTCACCACCAGCGTGCCCTGCGGCTGTGCGTTCAGATCGCTCTGCGCCTCCGAGAACACCCGCTGCACGTCCTGGCCGAAGAGGCCCGCGTCCGGGCGCAGCGAAGGCTCCGCGAGGAGCGCGTTCGTGAAGGCCGCCTTCGCGCCCGCCACGTCGCCGTTGAGCAGCTGGGACGCGCCCTGGAAAAGGTACGTCTCACCCAGCTTCTCCGGGCGCAGGTCGCCGGGGCGCTGCACGTAGGCTTCCGCGGCCGCCTTGAACTTCGCCGCGGCGGCGTCCGGGTCCAGGTTGTCGTACGCCGCGCGGCCCTCGTCGAAGAGGGCGTCAGCCCGGGGGTTGCCCTGGGGCTCCGGGGGCGGGAAGGCGGTGGCCAGGTCCACGAACTGGACGTCGCCCGCGCTGCCCAGCCGCCGGGTGATCGTGTCCTCCAGCTTCGCCGCGGAGTCCGTCGCGGCCGACTGGCGGGCCACGCCAAAGATGGCCACCGCGTTGGACGTCGCCGCGCGCGCCGGAGCCGGAACGTCCACCAGCTTCTTCGGGGCGGCGGGCGTGGCCGGAGCGACGGGCGCCGGGGCGGCCGCCTTGGGCGCGACGGGCACGTCCGAGTCGGGAGCCGGTTCATCCGGAGGCGTGAAGGTGTCCTCGGGCTCTGCCGCGGGGACCTTCTTGGTGGCGGCGGGGCGCTTCTTCTTCGCGGCGGACTTCCGCTTGGTGGCGGCGTCGGCGGCGGGAGCGCTCAGCATGCAGGCGAGCGCGACAGTCAGGGCAAGGCGGGTGGTGTTCACGATTCGGCGGATGCTAGCCGACCAGCGGGGCGGAAGACCAATGCCTCCCCGGGACGGGTGAACCCGTCCCGGGTGTGCGGGGACTTCCACTTTCTCAGACGTCCAACTCCTGGACCTCGCCCGCCATCTCGGTGATGAACTTGTAACGCGCCGAGACGTCCTTCCCCATCAGGTCATTGATGATGCGGTCGGTCTCCAGCGCGTTGTCGATGGTGACGCGCAGGCTGATGCGGTTCTTCGCGTCGAGCGTCGTCGTCTTCAGCTCGTCGGCCGTCATCTCGCCCAGACCCTTGAAGCGCATGATGTTGGGCTTGGCGTTGCCCTTGGCCTTCTCGCGGATGATGCGGTCGCGGTCCGGCTCGTCCAGGGCCCAGTACGTCTCCTTGCCAATGTCCACCCGGTACAGCGGCGGCTGGGCGATGTGCACGGCGCCCGCCTCAATCAGGGGCCGCAGGTGCCGGTAGAAGAACGTGAGCAGCAGCGTGGCGATGTGGTGGCCGTCGCTGTCCGCGTCCATCAGCAGGAAGACGCGGCCGTAGCGCAGCTTCGTGATGTCGAAGTCGGACCCGATGCCGCAGCCCAGCGCGCTGACGATGTCCTGGAGCTCCTTGTTGGTGGCCACCTTGTCGGTGGACGCCTGCTCCGCGTTGAGCACCTTGCCGCGCAGGGGGAGGATGGCCTGGGTGCGCCGGTCGCGGCCCTGCTTGGCGGAGCCGCCTGCGGAGTCACCTTCCACGATGAACAGCTCGCTGGACGCGGGGTCCGTGGACGAGCAGTCCGCCAGCTTGCCGGGGAGGTTGAGCCGGTGGCTCACCGCGGACTTGCGGCTGATGGCGGCGGAGGCCGCGCGGGACGCCTCACGCGCGCGGGCGGCCAGGATGATGCGCGCCAGCAGCGCTTCCGCGATGGACTTGTTGTCGTTGAGCCACTTCTCCAGCACCGGGCGGACGGCGCTGTCCACCTGCGCCGTCGTCTCCGAATTGTTGAGGCGGCCCTTCGTCTGCCCCTGGAACTGGGGCTCCACCACGTACACGGAGAGGATGGCGGTGATGCCCTCGCGGATGTCCTCCGCGGTGAGCGACACGCCCTTGGGCGTCAGGCCGTGCGTCTCGATGTAGTTGCGCATCGCCTTGACGATGGCGGCCCTCAAGCCCGCCTCGTGCGTGCCGCCCAGGTTCGTGGGGATGCCGTTGACGTACGAGCGGATGTGCTCGTCCGTGGCCTCCGTCCACGCCAGCGCCACCTCCAGGCGGACCTCGTTGTCGCGCGAGTAGTAGAACGGCGTGCCGCCCACGGGGACGATGGGCTTCTGGCGCTCCGACACGACCTTGGTGAGGTACTCGGCGATGCCGCCGTCGTGCTTGAACGTCTCCGACACGGCGGGCGTGGCCGTCTCGTCCTTCCAGACGACGGTCATCCCCTTGTGCAGGTAGCTCTTCGCCTCCAGGCGCTCACGCACCAGGGCCGCGTCGAACTTCTGCTTCTCACCGAAGATTTCCGCGTCCGGCTCGAAGGTGATGGACGTGCCGGTGCCGCGCGCGGGGCCCTCCACCTTGAGGGCGCTGGTGGCCCTGCCGCGCGCGTACGACTGCACGTGGCGCTTGCCGTCCTTCTTGATTTCGATGAGCAGCTTGCTGGTGAGCGCGTTCACCACGGAGCTGCCCACGCCGTGCAGACCGCCCGAGTGGATGTAGTTGCCCTGCTCGAACTTGCCGCCCGCGTGCAGCGTCGTGAGGATGACCTCCACGGCGGGCTTCTTGTGCTTGGGCATCATGTCCACGGGGATGCCGCGCCCGTTGTCCACGACGGTGATGGACTTCGCGCCCTTGTGGAGCGTGACTTCGATGAGGGACGCGAAGCCGTTGATGACCTCGTCCACCGAGTTGTCGACGATCTCCCAGAGGAGGTGGTGGTAGCCCGTGCTGTCGGTGCCACCGATGTACATGGCCGGGCGCTTGCGCACCGGCTCCAGGCCTTCGAGGACCTGGATGTCCGCGCCTGTGTAGGTTTCCTTCTTGGTCGCCATGGCCTTCCCGCTACTCCTTCTTCTCCGGCAGCGGCACGAAGGTGATGGGCTTGGCCACCTCCTTCACCGTGTCGCGCTTGGACATCTCGTGGCCCTTGCCGCCGCGGCCCGTCACGCTGAACTTCGCCGGTGACAGGTGCAGCTTGCGGCCCTTCTGTGTCTCGAACTCCAGCACGGCGTCCTTCCGACTGGCCGGCGCCGCGAGGAAGTCCACCACCTTGTCGCCCGCGTCCACCTTGATGACCTGGACGCCCTTGCCGGGGCCCGCCAGCTCATTCACCTCCGCCACCTTGCAGACGAGGGCGTTGGTCTTCTCCGTGAGGACGGCGAGCAGGTCCTTGTCGCCCACCGGCTGCGTTCCGATGATTTCATCGCCCTCGCCCGTCTTCGCGTAGCGGCGGCCGGCGCGGGTGGACACTTCCGTGTGCGGCGCCAGCAGGAAGCGCAGGCCCAGGCCCTGGCGCGTCACCGCGACCAGCTTCTCCGGCTGGTGCATGCGGGCATCCTGGGACAGGGCGCCCACCACGCGCTCGCCGTCGTCGAACTTGAAGAGCTTCTGCACCGGGTCGCCGTAGCCGGTGGAGGCTGGAATGTCGTTGAAGCGGGTGACGTAGGCGGTGCCGAAGTTGCTGAACAGCACCAGGTTCGCCTTCAGGCTGCCGGCGAGCACCGCCATCACCGCGTCGCCTTCACGCAGGCGGGTGGTGGACGGGTCCTTCACCTCGCGCACGCGCTTGATCCACCCGTCGCGCGTAATCACGACGTGGGCGTCCTCGTCCGCGATGAACGCCTCCGCGGAGAACTCCATCTCCTCGGAGCCCGCGCCGCCAATGCGCGTGCGGCGCTTGTCGGTGTACGCGGCCTTGAGGCCGGTCAGCTCGTCGTGGATGACGGACCAGCGCTTCTTCACGTCCTTGAGGATGCCCTCGATGCGCTTGATCTCCGCGCGCTTCTCCTTGAGCTCCTTCTGGACGATGAGGATCTCCAGGCGGGCCAGCTTGTAGAGGCGCATCTCCAGGATGGAGTCCACCTGGATCTCATCCATCTTGAAGCGCGCCATCAGCTTCTGGGCGGCGTCCTGCTTGCCCTCCGACTGGCGGATGATCCGGATGATCTCATCCAGCGCGTCGTAGGCCTTCTCGAAGCCCTCGAGGATGTGGACGCGCCGCTTGAGCTCCGCCAGCTCGTGCTCGAAGCGCTTGGTGACGATCTCCAGGCGGAAGTCGAGGAAGTAGCGGAGGATGGACTTGAGGTCCAACCGCTTGGGCGTGCCGACGTCCGGGTTGTCCGACGGCACGAGGCACGTCAGGTTCACGCCGAAGTTCGTCTGCAGGGGCGTGTGCTTGTAGAGGTACGCCATCACCAGCTCGGGGTTGGCGTCCTTCTTGAGCTCCATGACGATGCGCACGTCCTTGGTGGACTCGTCGCGCACGTCGGTGATGAGGGGCAGCTTGCGCTCGCGCACCAGCTCGCCAATCTTCGCGACGAGCGTGGACTTGTTCACCGTGTACGGGATGGAGGTCACGACGATCATCTGACCGCCGCGCTTGTGCTCCTCCATCTTGTACTCGCCGCGGATGCGGACGGAGCCCTGGCCCGTCTCGTAGATGTCCCGCAGCTCCTTCTTGTCGTTGAGGATCTGCCCGCCGGTGGGGAAGTCCGGCCCCTTGATCCACTTGAGCAGGTCCTTGGTCTGCAGCTCCGGGTCGTTGATGAGCGCCAGGAGCGCGTCCACCAGCTCGCCCAGGTGGTGGGGCGGGATGTTGGTGGCCATGCCCACCGCGATGCCGGTGGTGCCGTTCATCAACAGCTGCGGAACGCGCGCCGGGATGACGACGGGCTCGTCGCGGGTGCCGTCGTAGTTGGGGCGGAAGCGGACCGTCTTGCTGTCCAGCTCACCCAACAGCTCCGTGGCCAGCTTCTCCAGGCGGCACTCGGTGTAGCGGTAGGCGGCGGCGGAGTCGCCGTCCAGCGAGCCGAAGTTGCCGTGGCCGTCCACCAGCGGGTAGCGCAGGGAGAAGTCCTGCGCCATGCGCACGAGCGCGTCGTAGATGGCCGTGTCGCCGTGCGGGTGGTAGCGGCCCATGATGGCGCCAACCACCTGCGCGCACTTCTGGTACTTCGTGTCGAACGACAGGTTCAGGTCGTTCCACATGCCGTAGAGGATGCGGCGCTGCACCGGCTTGAGGCCGTCGCGCACGTCGGGCAGGGCACGGGAGGTGATGACCGACAGGGCGTAGTTGAGGTACCGGCGGCGCGCTTCCTCGGCCAGGCCCGCGGGCAGGCTGTCCCCGCCACCAGCGCCGGACCCGCCGCCGCCGCCTCCCTTTCCTCCGCCCCCTGCCGGGCCTCCCTGCTTCTTGCGCGACTTCGTTTCGGCTTCTGCGAGCATGGTCATGGAATCCAGATGGGTTTCACACGGGCCGACCGGCCGGGCGTGACGCAGCGCGCGGGGCGTCACGCCGTGCGCGCTGCGACTACCAGTCGGGTGGGACCCTCGACGTCAGATGGGCCGGACTACCATGGGCCTCTGACATTGAGAACGAATTCGGGAGGTTGCAGCGGCTCCAGCCCGGAACTTCTGCACGTCCGTACAGTCCTGTGCCTGCTTGAAACCCACCGCCAACCCCCCGGAATTCCGAGGGGAGTGGGGGCAGGGCCTGGCCGGCGGGCTGCTGGGACTAGCCGTTGTCGCCGTTGGGGTTGGCGCGGGGCTTCTTGCCCTCCGCGTCAGGGGCGCGGCCCCAGCCGCGGCCGCTCTTGAAGATCTGCACGCCCCGGCCAGAGCCGCCACCGGCCATCCCATTGATGGTGGCGGTGAGGGCCTTGCTCCCCGGCGGGTGGTAGATGACGCGCACCTTGCGGGCGGAGGGCAGCAGCGCGCTGGTGGCGTCCACCAGCAGGTAGACGGTGGTGCCGTCCGTCTGGATGCGCTCCGGGTCCTGCCGGTTGTTGAGGTCCGCGAGCAGCTCGCCCGCGTCCGCGCTGGTGGCGTCCGAGCTCAGCTGGCGGATCTTCACGCGCAGGGTCATCTCTGGAGGCGCGTCCTGGCGCTTGTACTCCCGCACGCCCTGGATGACGACCGCCAGGTCGGCGCCGTTCTCCGGGGCCTTCTTGTCGGCCAGGTGGAGGCCGGACTGGACGCTGGAGTCAGTGTCCAGGAAGAGCGTGATGTTGGCGCAGCGCTGCTTGCACTCCTCGCCGAAGGGGTCCTTGTTGAACTTCAGGCGCATGGCGAAGTCGCTGCCCTGGGGACCGATGGTGGCATCCACGATGACGGGGCGCTCATCGTCCGGTGACGGCTTGTAGCGGAAGGTCGAGGTGGACCGCCCCGCGGCGGAGGCGGACGCGCTGGCCAGCAGCGAACAGGCGAGCAGGGTGGGCAGGCGCTTCACGGACTTGGACCTCCTGACGGCGTGGGGCATCAAAAAGTGGCATTCAAAGGGAACTGGCCCCGGGGCGGCAAGCCTGGGGCGTAGAGTGGCCGTCTGGAGGACAACCATGCCCACGCCGTACGTGCGTCAGCTCAAGCTCGGACCGATGGACAACTTCGTCTACCTCGTGGGTCCCCAGGACGGCCCGGAGGTGGTGGTGGTGGATCCGGCCTGGGACGTGCCGGCCATCGAGGCGGCGGTGGCGCAGGACGGCAAGCGCGTGGTGGGCGCGTTCGTGTCGCACTGCCACGGCGACCACATCAACGGCCTCGAGGAGCTGCTGTCGCGCCATGACGTCCCGGTGTACGCGCAGGCGGAGGAGGTCGCCTTCTCCAGCGAGCTGCGCAAGCGGGGTGGGGACGCGCTCAAGCCCCTGAGGGCGGGCGACGCGGTGCCGGTGGGCGCGCGCACGTTCCATGCGCTGCACACGCCCGGGCACACGCCGGGGTCGCACTGCCTGCTGGCGGAGGACGCGCTCGTGTCCGGGGACACGGTCTTCATCAACGGGTGCGGCCGGTGCGACTTCCCGGGTGGCAGCCCGGAGGACATGTACCGCTCGCTGTCGCAGGTGCTGGCGAAGGTGCCGGACACCGCGCGGTTGTACCCCGGGCACGACTACGCGGACGTGCCGGTGGCCCAGATGGAGGCCATCCGCCAGAAGAACCCGTACTTCGGCTTCCCGGACATGGCCTCGTTCGTGGCCTTCCGGATGCGGCCGCGGCGGTGACTCTCCACGTCCGGGCGTTTCTGACACCCTCGGATATTTCGCGTACGGGCGCACCCACGACAGTCTTGAAGTAAACTCAAGCGAGGGAAGCCCGGAAGAGGGCTTCCACCTGGCTTGAGGGGACGCGCGATGCCCGTGGAGATCAGCTCGGTCGCAGTGAAGGACGCGGATGCGAAGACGTTGGCGGACGGCGCCTACACGTACGCGCGGACGACGGACCGCACCCGGCTGGCTCACCTGACGAAGGTGGGGCTGCGCAACACGCTCCGGTCGTGGATCGCCTCCAAGCCGTGGTCGTTCCCCAAGGGCACGAAGCTGGGCTCCTTCGAGCCCACCTTCGGCATGACGAACACCGCGCCCAAGGCCTACTGGAAGGCCTTCGCCAGCAAGGGCGAGTTCTACATGCACCTGATGTACGAGGCCGACGCCCGCTGCCAGCGCAACCGCGAGCTGGAGCAGGAGCTGGCCGAGGACGTCCTGGAGCATGCCCGGACACGCCAGACGCTGAATGACCTGCGCAGGGCGCTGGGGCAGTACCTATGGGAGCACGACAGCTGGAGCGGGACCATCAGCCACGTCGTGCAGACGTACTCGCCCTTCAACCTGCTGCCCAACATGACGGGCAGCTACAACGAGGCCAACTCGTACCCGGCCTACGAGCGCCGTCAGTGGGAGAAGCTGGGCGGCAACCTCAACCCCATCAACCTGGTGATGAACCTGACGGCGCAGCCGCTGTACGACTACAGCGTGCGTAGCAAGGACCGGGTGAGCCTGAGCTATGACCGGCGGGACTTCTCCGTCGCGGAGAACGTCGCCATCCTCCACGACCTCAAGGAGCTGTTCAGCCCCATTGGCAACAGCCGGGCCATGATCTCCATGCACAAGGAGCTGGTCCCGCATCCCTACCAGGGGGCGACGAGCCCCGCCCGGCCCAGGCGTTGGACGACGGACGGCGCAGCTCGCGCGAACGTGCTCAAGAAGGACCTCACGCGCTACACCGGGGATCCGCACACGGAGCGCCGGCAGGTGGCCTGGGATCAGGGGCGCAAGGGCGCGGGCACGCGCAACGAGGACTCGCCGGACACGGAGACGGCGCGAGAGCACCACATGCCCATCGAGACCGGGCGCTCGCACACGGCGGCCCGCCTGTTCGAGATGGTCGCCCTGCTGCGGCCCGCGAATGGCGCGGGCCCGGTGGCAACCCAGCTCTTCGCGGACCGGATGAAGGCCATGGCCTTCGGCATCTTCGGGTACTGGAACGCGGACCAGTCCGTGGGCGGCTACCCCAAGAGCCTCACGCCGGTGCACACCTACCACGAGGTGATGGACCCGGCGGAGGACTACCTGATGGACATCTACGAGCACCCCTTCACGTACGACGACGTGATCGCCTGGCTGGGGACCTGAGCGCCCGCTCGGCTCACACCCGCCGCGCGCGGGCCATGGGCGGCATCTTCACGCCGCCGCCCGGCTTCGCGTGCATGGCCCAGTACGCGGACACCGCCAGCAGGGCCAGGGACAAGAGCGTCCACAGCGCGGCCCAGACAATGGACGGCACCCATGTCTCGCTGGCGAGGATGGCCGCGTCGCTCTGGGCGCGCACCGCGCTGTTCCACAGGTCGTCCCTCAAGTCGAAGATGACGTAGAGGGCGGTGAAGGCCGCGAGGAACAGGTTGAGCGCGTCCACCAGCCCCGTGGGCAGGAAGCGCGCGCCCAGTCCCATGGCCAGGGCCATGCCCAGGCAGAAGGCCAGGGTGAACGGGTCCCCCGCGTAGAAGAAGCCCATCACCGCCAGCCACACGGACGCCGCGCCCATCACCGCGCGGCCCAGCCGGAACCGGAACGTGGCCAGCATCAGCCCCGCGCCCGCCACCGCGCTGCCCAGGTAGCCCGCGGACGACACGATGACGCGGTTGAGCACGCCCGGCGGCAGGCGGGAGAGGCAGCTGCCTCCCTCGTTCACCTGGAGGTGCACCCGGTCCACCGAGCCCCCCACGAGCAGCGAGGCGATGGCATGCCCGCTCTCATGCATCATCACCACCAGCACCTTCACCGGCCACAGCACCGGCGAATACCAGAAGTACCAGGACGCCCCCATCAAGAGCAGGAGCAGCGCCAGCCTTCCGAAATCCAGTGTCGCCCCGCTCGCGGTCCGCATCGCTGGTCCCCTCCTGCCTGGACACCGGAACATCCAAGCGCGTTCCATCTTCCGCGAAAACGCGCGCCCCGGACACCGGAACGGTCGCGCCGGGGCGTCGGACGGAGTAGGGAAGGGTCACCATGAAGAAGACGCTCCTGCTCCTCGCGCTCGTGGCAGCCCCGGCCTTCGCCGGGGAAGGGAAGTGGACCCCTCAGCAGGTACTGGAACTGAGCCCTGCCTGGCTCAAGGCCCAGGGCCTCCAGCTGCCACCCAACAAGCTGTGGGACCCCAAGCGGGGCACGGGCCTGCTGGCGGGCACGGTGAACACCGGTGGCTGCTCCGGGTCGTTCATCTCCGCCTCCGGCCTCATCATCACCAACCACCACTGTGCCTTCTCCATCATCCAGGAGCACAGCTCCCCGCAGAAGGACCTCATCACCGACGGCTTCCTCGCGAAGAGCCAGTCGGAGGAGCTCCCGGGCAAGGGCTCGCGCGTGCAGGTGCCGCGCGGCTTCAAGGACGTGACGGCGGAGATCAACGGCGCCGTGCCGCAGGGCGCGGACGACCTCGCGCGCTACAAGGCCATCGACCGCAAGCAGAAGGAGCTGGTGGCCGAGTGCGAGAAGCGCCCCGCCACCCGCTGCCAGGTGGCCACCTTCGACGGCGGCGTGAACTACACGCTGGTGGACGCGGTGGAGTTGCAGGACGTGCGCCTGGTCTACGCTCCGCCGCGCGCCGTGGGTGAGTACGGCGGCGAAGAGGACAACTGGATGTGGCCGCGCCACACCGGCGACTTCGCCATCATCCGCGCGTACACCGCGCCGGACGGCGCCTCCGCGGCGTTCAGCGACAAGAACGTGCCCTACAAGGCGGAGTTCTTCTTCCCCCTGTCCACCGAAGGCGTGAAGCCGGGCGACTTCGTGATGGTGCTGGGCTACCCGGGCAGCACCTACCGCACGCTGCTGGCGGACGAGATGGCGGAGCGCCAGGCGCGCTACTACCCGCGCATGCGCGACGTGCTGGGCGAGGCCATCCGCATCCTGGAGACGGAAGGGGAGAAGGATCCGGCCGGGAAGATCGCCGTGGCCTCGCAGCTCAAGGGCCTGCACAACGCCTACAAGAACGCGGGCGGCCAGCTGGCGGGCCTGAAGCGCGGCCACATCGTGGAGAAGCAGCGCGACACGGAGGCCGCCACCGTCGCCTGGGCGCAGAAGGACGCTGCGAAGTGGGGGGATGCCCTCAAGGCCCGCGAGGCGCTGCTCGCGGAGCAGCAGGACTCCGCCAAGACCTTCGACCGCGAGTTCCTCCTGAACATGTCCAGCCGTCTGGCGCGAGGCCCCGCGCTGGCCACGTCCGTGTCCCGGCTGGCCATGGAGCGCGCGAAGCCGGACCTGGAGCGCCGCCCGGAGTACATGGACCGCGAGGTGCCGCGCATCAAGGACCGCCTGGAGCGCGAGCAGAAGAACCTCTTCCTCGCCTCGGACAAGGCGCTGCTGCACGCGTTCGTGAAGCGCGCGCAGGCGCTCCCCGCGGACGCGCGCATCGCGTCCGTGGATGCGGCCTTCGGCAAGACGTACTCGGAGAAGGACGTCTCCGCGAAGATCGACTCGCTGTACGCGGGCACCAAGGTGCTCACCCTGGCGGAGCGCCTGAAGATGGCGGACGAGTCCGTGGGGCAGCTCGCCGCGCGCCGCGACCCCATGCTGGCGTTCGGTATGGAGCTGGCGAAGGAGCAGGCCGCGCTGGATGACACGCGCGACCGTCGTCAGGGCGCGTCCTCCCGGCTGCGGCCGGCGTGGCGCAAGGCGGTGATGGCTCAGGCGGGCAAGCCGATTGCTCCGGACGCCAACAGCACGCTGCGCGTGTCGTTCGCCAAGGTGCAGGGCTACACGCCGCGCGACGGCGCGCTGTACCTGCCGCAGACGACGCTGACGGGGATGATGCAGAAGCACACCGGTGAGGAGCCCTTCAACGCGCCGGAGAAGGTGCGCGCGGCCGCGGCGGCGAAGAAGTTCGGGCAGTGGGTGGACCCCCGGCTGAAGGATGTGCCGGTGGACTTCCTGGCGGACGCGGACACGACGGGCGGCAACTCCGGCAGCCCCACGGTGAACGGCAAGGGGCAGCTGGTGGGCGTGAACTTCGACCGCGTGTGGGAGAACGTCGCGAACGACTTCGGCTACAATCCGGACGTGGCCCGGAACGTCAACGTGGACGTGCGCTACCTGCTCTGGCAGCTCGACCAGGTCGAGGACGCGGACTCCCTCCTGCGTGAGCTGAACGTCCGCAAGGGCAAGCCGGTGGCCAAGGAGGCTCGCTGACATGTCGGACGCGGGGGACGGGACTCCAGCGCTGCCCACCTTCCGGCCGGATGAGCGGGTGTGTGGCAACTGCAAGCTCTGGAGCCCGCACTCCGTGGATCATCGTGGATGGGTGGGGCCGTGCCGCCTGCAGAACTCGCGCGGCATGTTCCCGCCCTCCGCGCCCATCTGTGACAAGTACGCGCCCCGGGGCTCCGCGGCCCCGGCGCCCGTGGTTTCGAGCACGCGAACCCGCGCCCCGCGCAGCGTGGCGCCCGTGGTGGTGCGCCACCGCGCGGATCCGCACGAAGTGGTGGACCTGGAAGGGCTGAACATGACGCGCGAAGAGCTGATGGACATCTTCCGGGAGGCGGCGGGCCTCAGTGATCCGCCGCTCGCCGGCAAGTGGGAGGGCGGCACGGTGCGGCTGGTGCCGGGCAACCCGGAGCTGCAGGCGAAGGACATGCCCATCGACGGCCTGTTCCACAAGGTCACGATGGTGCGCGACCGCATCCGCGTGCTGGAGCAGAAGCTCAACGCGCACCCCAAGCTCACGGACGCGGAGAAGGCGGAGATGCAGGGCTACATCACCCGCGTCTACGGCTCGCTCACCAGCTTCAACCTCCTCTTCAAGGAGAAGGGTGATCAGTTCGTGGGCAGCAAGGGCGACGAGTAACGGCGCCCGGGCTCGGGAGACTCAAGGCCGCTGGCCGCGCTCCTCCATCACGGTGAGGGCGCGCTGGCGGCCGCGGTGCAGGGCGCTCTTCACGGTGCCCTCGGGGATGCGCAGGAGCCGGGCGATTTCAGCGGAGCCCAGGCCGCGCACCTCGCGCAGGTAGAGCACCTGCCGCTGCTGGGGGTTCACCTCCTCCAGCGCTTCGTGGAAGTGCTCCTGCATCTGCGTGCCCATGGCGTGGGCCTCTGGCGACACGGCCTCCTGGGGCGCGTGCGTCAGCCGCTCCCGGCGCCTGCGCGCGCGCAGCCAGTTGATGCTGCTGTTGACCATCACCCGGTGCAGCCAGGTCGTCCACGTCGCCCGTCCATCCAGTCCCGGTGGCTGCCGCGACAGGCGCAGGAAGACGTCCTGCACCACGTCCTCCGCGTCGTCGGTGTCCCCCACGATGCGCCGGGCAATGGCCAGCGCTCGGGGACGGTGAAGGGCGTACAAAGCATCCAGGGTGGGGAAGGGGAGGACGGCGGCGTGCGGGCCCATGGCGGACGGTCTCCTGTGTCTTCCCGTGAAACGAACGGGCCCGCGAAAGGGTCTATTGCCCTGGAGGGCATGAGACTCCGGGGCCGTGTTTTCGCCCGGACAGCCGGTGCGCACCTTCCGGGCATGGCTCAGCTGGCCGAGTACGGACGCAGGAGGCCGTTCATGCCCCGGCGCCGCGAGGGCAACGGACTCATGGACCTGCTCCTGGGGCGCCCGCTCACCAGCGCGCAGGCGATGCAGGAGAAGACGGGCGTCCTCACCGGCGTGGCCCTGCTCGGGCTGGATGCGCTGTCCTCCGCCGCGTACGGCCCGGAGGCCGCGCTCACCGTGCTGCGTCCGCTGGGGGCCTCGGGGTTGTGGCTGCTCTTCCCCATCACCGCCGCCATCGTCGGGCTCTTGATGATCGTCGCGAGCTCGTACGCGCAGACCCTCGCCGCGTATCCCAGCGGTGGCGGCGCGTACACCGTGGCGAAGCAGAACCTGGGGCGGGGCGCGGGGCTGCTCGCGGCGACGGCGCTGATGCTGGACTACCTGCTCAACGTGGCGGTGGGCATCTCCGCCGGAACGGGCGCGCTGGTGTCCGCGCTCCCCGCCTTGCGGCCGCACACGCTGCCCATCACCCTGGGCATCCTGGCGCTGCTCACCGTGGTGAACCTGCGCGGCGTCAGCGAAGCGGGCGCCGTGTTCGTCGTGCCCACGTGGTTCTTCATCACCTCGTTGAGCGTGGTGCTGGCCGTGGGCCTCTTCAAGCTGGCCACCGGTGACGCGATGCCCGTGCAGCAGCCGCCGCCGCTGGCTGTGCCCACCGCGTCCCTGGGCGCGTGGCTGGTGATTCGCGCCTTCGCCAGCGGATGCACGGCGATGACGGGCGTGGAGGCCATCAGCAACGCCGTGCCCATCTTCCGCGACCCGTCCATCCGCCGCGCGCGCACCACGCTGGGCATCATCGTGGGCGTCCTGGTGACGATGCTGCTGGGCATCGCGCTCCTGTGCCGGGCGTACGGCGTGGGCGCCACGGACCCCGACGGCGCGAACTACCAGACGGTGCTGTCGCAGCTCATCGCGGCGGTGATGGGGCGCGGCGTCTTCTACTACGTGGCCATGGCCGCCATCCTCTGCGTGCTCGCGCTGTCCGCGAACACCAGCTACGCGGGCTTCCCGCTCGTCTGCCAGGTGCTGGCGCGCGAGCGCTACCTGCCGCCGGGCTTCGCCCACCGGGGCCGCAGGCTCGCCCTGTCGCGCGGCATCCTCACCCTGTCCACGCTCGCGGCCGTGCTGCTCATCGTGTGCAAGGGCATCACGGATCGGCTGATTCCCCTGTTCGCCATTGGCGCGCTGATGGCCTTCACCTTGTCCCAGGCCGGCATGGTGGTGCACTGGAGCCGGCACCGGGAGGATGAGGGCTGGCGGTGGCGCCGGGCCCTCAACGGCGCGGGAGCGGTGATGACGGCGCTCACGCTGTGCATCGTGGGCGTGTCCAAGTTCGTGCACGGCGGCTGGGCCGCGTTCGTCCTCGTGCCCGTGGGCTTGCTGGTGCTGTCGCGCGTTCACGCCGCGTACACGCGCACGCGGCAGGTGACGGAGCTGAAGCGGCCCGTACTCCTGACGCCCGCGTCACCGATTGTCGCCGTGGTGCCCGTGGACCGCTGGTCCCACGCGTCGGAGACGGCGCTGCGCTTCGCGCTGACGCTGAGCGATGACGTGCGCGCGGTGCACATCTGCAGCGGTGACACCGACGAGGCGGCGCTGGACGCCCAGTGGCAGCGCTTCGTCCAGGCGCCGCTCCAGGATGCCGGGCGCAAACCTCCGCCGCTCGTGCACGTGGGGTCGCCGTACCGCGCGCTGGTGTGGCCGCTGATGGACTACCTGGACGCGCTGCTCGAGGAGGTGCCGGGCGGCACCGTGGCCATGGTGCTGCCGGAGTTGCTGGAGAATCGCTGGTACCGGGCCATGCTCTACGGCCGCCGCTCGGAGCTGCTCCGCAGCGCGCTGCTGTTGTCCGGCGAGCGGCGCCTGGTGGTGGTCAGCGTGCCCTGGTACATGCGCACGCAAGCGCACCCGGCGCCGCACTCCGCCTGGGGCGACCCCGCCCACCCCGGAGACAGCGGGTAGGGCGGAAGCGCCTTCGACGTCACTCCTGCTCGTCCTGCTTCGTCAGGCCCCAGTCCTTCAGGCGCTTGAAGAGGGTGGAGCGCGCGAGGCCCAGCTCTCGCGCCACGCGCTCGCGGTTGTTGTTGAAGCGTCGCAGCGCGGTTTCGATGATCTGCCGCTCCAGCTTCTCCAGCATCTGCTCCAGCGTCATGCCCGGTGGAAGCTCCGGCACGGTGATGCCCGTCTCGCGGTTGACCTCCTGGTCGAAGGACAGGTCGCTCGCGTCGATGGACGGGCCCTTGCGCAACAGCAGCGCGCGGTGCACCACGTTGCGCAGCTCGCGGATGTTGCCCGGCCACGCGTGCTGCTGGAGCCGGTCCAACGCGGCCGGCGTGAAGCGCACCGTCTGTCCGCGCGGGGCGAACGCGCGCATGAAGTGCTCCGCCAGCGCCACCACGTCTCCCCGGCGGCTGCGCAGGGGCGGCAGGTGCAGGGGCACGACGCACAGGCGGTAGTAGAGGTCCTCGCGGAAGCGGCCCTCGCGCGCCGCCGCCAGCAGGTCGCGGTTGGTGGCCGCCACCACGCGCACGTCCACGTGCAGCGGGCGGCTGGCGCCCACGCGCTTGATTTCGCCGCTCTCCAGCGCGCGCAGCAGCTTCGCCTGGAGGTCCAGGGGCAGCTCGCCAATCTCGTCCAGGAACAGCGTGCCGCCGTCCGCCTCCTCGAAGGCGCCCTTGCGCGCGCCCACGGAGCCGGTGAACGCGCCCTTCTCGTGGCCGAACAGCTCGCTCTCGATCAGCTCCTTGGAGATGGCGGCGCAGTTGACCGGGATGAGCGGCCGGTTCGCGCGCGGCGAGCACGCGTGCAGCGCGTTCGCCACCAGCTCCTTGCCCGTGCCGGACTCGCCCAGGATGGTGACGGCCGCGGTGGACGGCGCCACGCGCTGAATCAGGTCCGTGAGCTGCCGCACGGACGGGTCGTTCCCGAGGATGCCGTGGAAGGCCTGCGCCTCCTTCTTCGCCGCGGGCACGGTCTCCAGGATCAGCTCCGCCTCGCCCACGCGCAGCGTGGTGGGCAGCGTCACCTCCGCCTCGAAGAGGCGCACCGGCCCCAGCCAGGTGCCGTTGGTGGAGCGCAGGTCCACGACGTGGAAGACGCCTTCCCGGCGAGTCACCTTGAGGTGCCGGCTGGAGATGAACCGGTCCTGGAGCACCAGGTCGTTGCCCGCGTCCTTGCCCACCGTGAAGCTGTCGCCGGTGAGCCGGTGCACGGCTTCCGAGCCGCCCTGCTTCACGCGCAGCTGCGCGGCCTGCCAGCGCTGCGAGTCGCGGCCCTGCACGGCGGTGGCGCTGCCGGCCTCCGTGGCCGCGTCCGCGTCGTCGCTGGCGCCGTGCTGGCGGAACACCGCGCGCCACTGGCCCAGCTCGATGTCCGCGCCGTCCGGCAGGTCCGCGTGCTCCACCATCGCGCCCGCGACCTTCGTGCCCTTGCCGGACAGATCCTCCACGCGGCACTTCTGGCCGTCCCACAGGAGGGCCACCTGCTGGCGGCTCACCTCCGGATCCGGAATGGCCACGTCGCTGGAGTCGCCCCGGCCGAGCACCACCCGCGCCCGGTCCACCGCCACCCGCAGCACTTCCTCGCCTCGACGGAAGAACACCAGCTCCGGCATTACGAACTCTCTCCCACGCCCGGACACCCCAGGGCCGCGCGCAGCGCTTTACACGGCGCGTGCGCGGGCATCAACCGGGGGCCAAGAAGGAGCCGGCGCCGGGTGGGGGAGGGCCGGAACCGACCCTGCCCGTCACCCCTACTGCATGCGACCTACCGCTTGGGACCGAAGCGGGGGCTGCTCACCATGCCGGTGAGCCGGCCGCCGCGCCAACCCGGGTTGTCCCGGTCCTGCGGCAGCATGTTCACCGCGAGCGCCAGGGGGCCCAGCCGCTGCTGGAAGGCCTGCTCGAACTTCAGCCGCACGTCGAGCCCCAGCTCGCTGTACTCCAGCCGGCGGCCCAGCTTCAGCGTGCCGGTGCCGGAGCCTTCCAGGTCCTCGCTCTTGAGGTTCAGGTCGCGCACCGTGCCCATGCCCTTGTCGAACTGGACGTCGCCCTTCAGCTCGCCCAGCACCACGCGCGGCAGCTCCATGGGCATGGCGGGCCCGCCGCCCATGGGGATGGCCGCCTTGCCGCCCTTGATGGTGAGCCCCTGGGTGTCCAGCGCCACCGTGCCGGACGCCTGGGACCAGTCCACCGGCTGACCGCGAATCAGGGTCCCCGGCGCCGTGAGCGCGAGCTTCGCGTTGAGGGTGCCTTCCATGTCCACGCCCGTGTACGCCGGCAGGTTTCCGCCGCCGGCCTGCACGCCGTCCACGTCCACGTTCAGCGACGTGCTGCTCATGCCGCCCACGTGGATGTTCACCGTGCCGCCCATGCCCTTCATCTTCACCACCACGCCGACCGGGAAGAGGGACGGGCGCAGGGCCACGCTGTCGAAGATGAGCGGCTGGCCCAACTCGTCCGGACCCAGCCCGCCGGACTCACCCCGGGCGAGCGCCGCCACGGACTCCGAGCCCAGCGGCGTGGGCGGCTTGCTCAGGCGCACGTTGGTGGCGGTGACGCCGGACAGGCCGGGACGCAGGCTGTCGATGCGCACCGCCAGCCCGTGGGCCGCGGCCTCCGTCACCAGCCGCGAGCGGACCGCGTCGTACGGGAAGGTGAGCAGCAGGCAGAGGATGAACGCCACCACCGCGAAGGCGGTGTAGCCCAGGACGAGCTTCCAGCGGGCGATCTTGGATTCAGTGGCCATGGGCTATTGCTTCATCCGGTAGGTGGCGACGGTCGTCCACGCCGTCAGGGTGTCCGTGGCGGGCCGGGGCTCCACGCGCAGGTACTTCACCTTCACGATGCCCGGGCCCGTCTCCACCGTGCGCAGGAAGTCCGTCAGCTTGCGCAGGTCCACGTCCGTGAAGGTCAGCTCCACGGAGCTTTCGATGATCTTCCCGTCCCCCACGCCCACGTCGCCCTTGGGCGTCATGTTGGGGACGGTGAGGCCCGCGGCGGTGGCCTTGTCTTCAATGTACGTGATGAGCCGCACGTTGCTCTGGGTGAGCTGCTGCTCCACGTTCTGCCGGTCCGCCTGCGCCTGACCGTAGCTGGTCGCCAGCGCCTGCACCTCCTGCAGCTTCGCCAGCTTGTCCTGCGTGCGCCGGCGGTAGCCCTGCGCGCTGTTGGCGAAGCTGAAGAGGGTGACGAAGAGCACGAACACCAGCACCGCGGAGCTGGCCAGCGCCACGAGCTTGCGCTCGCGGTCGGAGAGCCGCTCGAACCAGGTCTGGAGGGGCGCGATGAGTTCTCGAAGCTTTCCCATGTCAGGTCTCTCCCGCCGGCGTCTCGCCGGGGCACTGCACCTGCACGTCCAGGCGGAAGGTCACCTTCTGCCCGTCACGCGTCTTCTCCACCTTGCCCTCCTTCACGTCCTTGAAGCAGCGGTGGCCCTTCAAGGCGGCGGAGAGCGTGTCGATCTGCTTGGAGCTGTCCGTCTCGCCCTGAAGCATGATGCGGTCCAGGTCCACCTGGATGCGGTCGAACTTCACCGGCACCTCCGGCGGGATGCGCTGGGTGACCTCCGCCAGCAGGTTCACCGCGGACATCGCGGGCAGCGCCGCGGCGGGGCTCTCCACGCCCTTGAGCATGTTCAGCGCGCGGTCGTAGTTCGTCTCGCAGGTGCCCAGGATGCGCTGGGTCGTCTTGCAGAGCACCGCGTCCACCTCCGCCTCGCGCCGCGCCAGGACGGTATTGCGCACGACGCCGAATGCGATGAGCAGGAGCAGCAGCGTCACCGCGAAGGACGCCAGCAGGCCCAGCCGGTCCTTCACGTAGTCGTAGCCGCCCTTGAAGGAGAACTCGCCCCGGCGCAGGTTGAAGCGCGGCGCCTTCACCCCGGCCGCGTTGCCGCGCATGGCCAGCGCGTACGCCTGCGCCGCGGACGGCGTCTCCTTGGGGCCAACCATCGCGGCCGCGTCCACCGGGAGCGCCAGCACGCGCACCGGCAGGTTCAGGTCCTTGGACAGCTGCTCGGCCAGGCCCGGCATCCGCGCGGTGCCACCGCACAGCACCACCGCGGAGACCTGCTGGCGGGCGCGCGCGGCGTAGGCCTTGAAGGACGGGCGCAGCTCGCGCAGCACCGGCTGCATGCCGCGCACGAAGGCGTTCGCGGCGCGCTCGGCGTCCGGTCCCTGCGCGGCGCTGGCCATGACGCCGTGCGCTTCCTTCCACGCGTGGGCCTCCGGAACCGTCGTCTGGAACTCCGTGGCCAAAGCTCGCGTCAGGTCGCGCCCGCCGCCCGCGAAGGTGCGCGCGAACTCCACGCCCTTGCCCGGGTGGCCAATGGCCACCGCCGTGCGCTCGTGGCCGATGTCCACCACCGCCACCGGGCCGCCGTCACCCACGCCCTCGAAGAGGCCGGGCAGCTGGTTGAAGAGGTTCTGGTACGCGAGCGCCGGGTGGGTGATGACGCGAGGATCCACCTGGAGGCCGCTCAGCATCGCCAGCAGCGACTGGAGCTCTTCTTTCTTCACCACGCCCACCAGCAGGTCCGCGGCCTTCTCCTTGCCGCCGGTGTCCTTCTGGCCGACCACCTGGTAGTCGTAGACGACCTCCGAGATGTCGAACGGCAGCTGGCTGCCCACTTCGAAGGGCAGCGTCGCCTCCACGCGCTTGCTGTCGGAGAAGGGCAGGCTCACCGCGTGCGTGGTGAGGGACGGGCCGGGCAGGGCGATGACGACCTGGTCCACGTGCCCCTGCGGCATCTTCCCGAGCAGCTCCTCCACCGCGGCGCGCAGCGTCTCCAAGCGCTCGCCTTCCTGCGCGCGGCGCACTTCCGCGTAGGCCTGGGTGGTGTTGCTTTTCGTCCCGGAGGTGAGGACCACCCCCTTCACGGAGTGGCTGCCCAGGTCCAGGCCAAGAATGCGGGCCATGCTATTCCTCTCTGTAATACACGAGCTTGCCCAGCCCGTCGTCCAGGCGGATGACGGCGGTGAGCGTCTTCTGGACGCTGCCCGCTTCTCCCACGGACTTGATGGTGAATGTCTTGCTCTTGTCGCCCAGGTAGCGGTTCTGCTGGACGTTGCCCTTGATCAGCGGGTTGACCGCGATGCCCGCCTGCTCCACCACGCCCAGGAAGTCCGACACCGACATGCCGAAGAAGTTGAACATGCGCGCGGCGCGGATGCGGCTGATGAGCTCGTTGAGGAACACCGGGTCCGTCAGGCGCGGGTCCGGCCGGTTGGGGTCCGCGGCGGACATGATGGCCAGCCCCAGCATGATGGGGTCGTCGGTGTTGATGTTCGGCTTGGAGTTGATGTCCGGGTACACCGTGAGCCGGTCGCGGAAGGCCGCCATGAAGCGGTCGTTGATGCCATGCACGCGGTACAGCTCGTCCAGGCTGTCGAAGCGCGCGTTCTTGACGTCATAGCGCGGTTCGTAGCGGCTGTACGGTGAACCCTCGTCCGCGAAGCCGGAGACGAAGGGGTTGGTGGGGTCGTTGCGGTTGAAGGTGGACTGGGTCGTGTCCTCGTCCGACCAGTCCTTCAGCGCGATGACGGTGTCCTGCGGCGTGGAGCGCACGTGGTTGGCGTCGTCCTGCTGCCAGAGGAACTCGAAGCGCTTGTCCGCGAACATGTCCGCCATGCGCAGGGCGGTGGCCTGCGCCTCCGCGCCGCCGGTGTTCAGGCGCATGACGTTGAGCTTCTCCTCCTCGTCGCTGATGGTCGCGAGGAAGCAGCCCTCGAAGCCGCCGAAGGACCTGCGCTGCATCTGCGCCGCCATCTGCGTGGCCGCGCCCGCGTTCTCCCCGTCCTCGCCCTCCATCTGGAAGTTGGAGTCCGCCTGCAGGGGCTCCGTCTCAATGGGGCGGCCGCTCGCGTCCTCCGCGCCGTCGCTCTTCACCAGGCCCTTGAGCATGTGGCAGTCCACCCGCGCCAGCTTCCAGAGCTGGAGGTTGAGCGACTGCGGCTGGAACGCGTTGGCGCCGCCCGCGCCGTTGGCGCCGCCGCCCGTGAGTGCGCCCAGGATGCTCGCGGGGTTGGGGATGGGCGTCTGGTCCACCTGCTTCTGGAAGCGCAGCAAGAGCCGCCCCAGCGACAGGCCGGAGCGGGCCATGTAGTAGGCGCGCACTTCGTCGCGCTGGTTGGCGGCGAGCTGCAGGTCCACGCGGGTGTTGTAGGCGAACTCCGTGGCCACCACCGTGAGCAGCGTGATGGACACGAGCGCGATGATGAGCGCCACGCCGCGCGAGCGCCGGTGCTTGCGCTCCGCCGGCGAGCGCTGCTGCGCCGGCGCCTGGGGGACGGCCGTCCGCGCCTTGCCGCGCCGGCGGGACGCCTGCTGGAAGTAGGGGAAGGCCATCAGTTGAACCTCGGCAGGGTCGTGTTGAGCACGATGCGCGCCTGCGTGGTGTAGCGCGCCTCCTTGCCCGACTCATCCAGGGCGATGACGGTGATGCGCACGCGCGTGGGGAGGATGTCCTTCTTCTCCGTGCGCCGCGTGTCCCATTCGTCGTCCCACTCCTTCTTTTCGGAATCCCAGTAGGCGAACTCCACGCCCTTGACGCCCTCGAAGAGGACGTCCGTGGTGCCGCCCCGGTCCATGCGGTCCCCCACGTTGGGGTCCACCCGCCGCTTCAGGTCCTGCCGCTGCCGGGCGCCGCGCTCGGAGGAGTTCTCCACGAAGTACTCCACCACCGCCTGGTCGGACTCCTTCACGTCCGTGTACAGGCGCTGGTGCGCGAACGTCGTGAAGGTCAGCTTTTCGCGCTCGCCAATGAAGTTGGTGGGCCGGTCGTTCTGGTCGCGGAAGCGGCGCAAGTCATAGCGGTCGCTCACGAACGCGGAGCCAATCTCCCGCGCCATGCGGTTGAGCGACACGCGCACCATGCGGTAGCGCTCCGCCTCGCCCTCCACGACCTCCTTGGCGTTGATGCCCGTCTGGAAGGCCATGGCGACGACGGTGCCCATGAGGGCGGTGATGCCCACCGCGACCATGACCTCCATGAGGGTGAAGCCACGCATGCGCCGCTTCATCGGATGCTCCCTCCGCGAGGCAGGCTCGGCAGGTTCGGCATGCCACCCCGGCCGCCGAAGATGCCACCGCCCGGAGCGCGCGGGTTGACGCCGGTGTTGCCGTTGCCGCCGCCCTGCTGGCCCGTGTTGCCGTTGAGCTGGTTGAGCATGGCCGCCCGGTTGACCAGCGGCTCGCGCGTGTTCGGGTCCAGCATCTGCCCGTTGGGGCCGGGGATGGGGTTGTCCACCACCTGTCCCGTGCGCGGGTTCACCCACTGGTTCTCCGCGCCCGCCGTGCTGCCCGCGTTGGGCGTGAAGCCGCCGTTGCGATCTCCGCCGGGCCCCAGGGACACGACGTGCGTCACCACGTCCACGCTCTCCACCTGGGTGCCTTCCTTCCAGTACACGGTGAGGTGCACCTCGCGGACGGACTTGGTGAGCTGGTCCACCATCTGCGTGAACATGGGCTGCGCCATGCTCATGGCGGACGCGCCCAGGGGGCTGGCGCCGGTGGTGCCGCCAGGAGGCGTGCCGCCCTTGCTGTCACCGCCGCCGCCACCGAAGAGGCTGGCCAGTCCGCCCAGCGGGTCGCCGGAGTCGCCGCCGCCCATGGGCAGGTTGAAGATGGCGCCGATGAGCTGGTCCGGCGTCACGCCGTCCGTCTTGGGCGCGATGATGCGGGCGCGCCACTTGAACTGGGGCCAGCCCTCGTCGGAGAAGTCGCCGGACTGCTCGTCGTCGTCCTGTTCGAAGCCGTCGTCGTAGAGCTTCTGCTCCAGGTCCGTCATCTTCGAGCGGGACAGGAGCGCCGCCACGGTGAGCCGCTTGGTGTAGACGTGGTTCGCCACCGCGCCGGAGTTGAGGTCGAAGATGGCCATCAGCGCGACGCTGAGGATGGCCATGGCCACCATCGTCTCCAGCAGGGTGAAGCCCCCGTGCCTTCGCGTTGGAGTCGTCATGAGCGGGGCACCTCCAGGGCCTCGGATGCGATGAACACCTTGCCCGTCAGGGGTGACACGTCCAGCGTCCAGGCGTTGTCACCCTGGCGCAGGAAGACCATGGCCTTCTCCGTGTAGCCCTGCGGGAAGAAGTAGAGATAGGCCACGCCGCTCTCCACCGGCTCGCGCTGCTGCCGCGTCCACACCGACACCGCCACGCCCGCCGGGAGCTGCTTGGGGGAGATCTCCTCCGCGGTGTACGCGGAGAAGGTGGACTGGGACTCGATGCGGTTCTTCTCCTCGTCCATCAGCTCCTGCGCGGACGGCTGCGAGCCCTCCGAGCGCGTGTAGTTCTTGCGCGAGTCCCCGCCGTTGTTGCCGGCCTTCCGGGCGCGCTCGCGGTCGCGCGCTTCGTCGCGGAGCGCCGAGTCCCGGTCGCGCGAGGTGGTGACGCCGCCCGCGGCGCATTCGGCGTGGTAGCGCGTGGCCTCTTCACGCTTCGGGTCGGGGATTTCGAACACCAGCCGGCACGTCTTGCCGCTGAGCGCCGCCGAGTCGTAGAGCGAGCGGATGACGCCCGCGAGCTCCGTGGCGCTGCCCTTCGCCTTCGCGCCGGTGATGGCGCCAATGCCAAGGGTCACCGCGGCGAACATCACCGCCGCGATGGCCAGCGCGATGGAGATCTCAATCAGCGTGAGGCCGCGCGGGGCGCGACGGCGGCGGGCGGGAGCAGGGGACATGGCCGGCTTCAAGGCTGCACCTCCTGTGCCACGATGCCGCCGCTGAAGAGGTCCGCGGCGTCGCCCGTGCCGCCGGGCTTGCCGTCCGAGCCCAGCGACAGCACGGCGCCCGACTTGCCCTCCATGCGGTAGACGTACGGGTGGCCCCACGGGTCGAGTGGCGTGCTGTCCAACACTTTGGAGGCGATGAGCGGCGCGAAGCCTTCCGCCTGCGTGGGGAAGGAGCCCATCAGCCGGTGGTAGGCCTTGAAGAAGCCCTCCAGCCGGCGGATCTGCTCGCGCGCCTGGCGCTGGGTGGGCGTGAGCGAGTTGTCCTCGGTGACCCACACCAGCGCGAACGCGAGCAGGGTGGCGAGAGCGAAGACGCCCAGCAGCAGCAGGCGGCCCACGCGCTGCGAGCGGGCGCGGGCCTGATCGCTGGAAACGGCTCGCGCCTCGCGCGCGGACGTCGGGGAGGAAGTGTGCTCGGGAGTCATCACGGGCATTCCTACGACAACACGCGGGAGGCGCGGCTTTGCTTCAGGAAAACGCCCGTTACTGCCGGGCGTTCTGGTCCTTGGAGGAGATGTCGGCGTCGGAGCCCTCGCCGCCCGGGTTGCCGTCGGCGCCGTAGCTGGTGATGACCGGCTTGCCGCCCTCGTTCATGTACACGTACTCGCGGCCCCAGGGGTCCAGCGGCATGCGCTCCAGGTTGTTGGTGTCCACCAGCGCCTTGAGGCCCGTGGCGGTGTCCGGGTAGGAGCCCTTCTTCGTGTAGTAGAGCTTCATCGCGCTCTGGATGTTGCGGATGTCCAGCTTCGCGGTGTCCTGCTTGGCCTCTTCCAGCTTCGGGATGACGGCCACGCCCACCGCCGCCGCGATGAGCCCGAGGATGGTGATGACCACCATGATCTCGATGAGGGTCATGCCGCGGTTCTTGCGGCGCTGCTGCTTCTTCGCGTTCGTCGTCGTCATGTCGTCCTCACCTTCGGGTGACTTTCTGGCAAGCCACCGCGCAATGGGTGTGTCGGGATGTCAGAGGCGTTGATTCAGGGCGTGCCCGCGCTGGAGGCGGCGGGCGGGTCGCGGTGGACGTAGAGGGTGGCCCCCACCGTCGCCAGCGTGGCGGCCAGGGCCAGGAGCCCCGTCAGCGTGGCGCGCTGGATCCACCGGTCGAGCGTGTCGTTCATCGGGAGGCTCCCTCCACCTAATGGATGGCCGTGTTCACCTGCAGAATCGGCATCAGGATGGAGAGGGCGACGAATGCAATCATCACGCCCATCACCACGATGAGCATGGGCTCCAGGAGGCTGGTGAGCGCGCCGATGCGCACGTTCACCTGCGTCTCATAGGAGTCCGCCACCGACAGCAGCATGTCCTCCAGCTGCCCTGATTTCTCACCGATGGCGACCATGTGGTACACGAGCGGCGGGAACTGGCCGGACCGCTTGAGGGGCGTGGCGATGCTTTCGCCCTCGCGGATGGACTCGCGGGCGTTCTCCACCGCGTCCGCCAGCACCGAGTTCGTCATCACCGCCTTGACGATGTCCAGCGCGGCCAGCATGGGCACGCCGCTCTTGAGCAGCGTGGACAGCGTGCGCGCGAAGCGGGAGATGGCCAGCAGGCGCACCAGGCTGCCGAAGATGGGCGCCTTGAGCGTGAAGCGGTCCCACTTGGGCTTGCCCTTGGGGCTCTTCGTCCAGCGCATGAAGAAGATGAAGCCCGCCACCATGGCCGGAATCACCAGGAACCACCACGCCTGCATGAAGTTGGACGCGGCGATGAGGATGCGCGTGTTCAGGGGCAGGGTGGCCTTCATCGTCTCGAAGATCTTCGTGACCTTCGGGACGACGAACACCATCAGCAGCACCAGGATGCCGCCGCCCACCAGCATCATGATGGCGGGGTAGAGCATGGTGCCGAGGATCTTCTGCTGCAGCTTGGCCTGGTTCTCCGTGAAGTCCGCCAGGCGCAGCAGCACGGTGTCCAGCGCGCCGGAGGCCTCACCCGCGCGCACCATGTTGATGTAGATGCTGGGGAAGATTTTGGGGTGCTGGCTGAACGCGTCCGCCAGGGACGAGCCTTCGTTCACGCGCTGCTTGATGTCGGAGAGGGCGCGCTTGAGGCGCTCCTTCTCCGCCTGGTCCACCAGCGCGTTGAGCGAGTCCACGATGGTGACGCCCGCGCCCAGCAGGGTCGCGAGCTGGCGGGTGAGGATGGCGACGTCCTCGGTGCTGACCCGGCCGCTGGCCAGCTTGCGCAGGTCCACGTCGCGCGCCACGAGCGACGCGTTGGCGCCCTTGGACACGCCCGCGCGGCTTCCCTCCGCATGCCCGAGCACGTCGGTCAGGAAGATGCCGTCGGCGCGCAGCTTGGAGCGCAGCGTCTTGGGTGAGTCCGCCTCCAGCAAGCCCTTCTTCTGCTTGCCGTGGGAGTCGAGGCCTCTGTATTCGAAGACGGGCATGGCGGACTAGATGTCCTCCTGCGTGATGCTCAGCACTTCGGCGATGGTCGTCTCGCCCAGGGCGATCTTCCGCACGCCGTCATCCAGCAGCGTCGTCATGCCCTTGGCCAGGGCGGACTTCTTGATGGTGGACGCGTCCACGTTCTTGAGCACCAGCTGGCGCACGTCGTCGTCCACGAAGAGGAACTCGTAGATGCCGGAGCGGCCGCGGTAGCCGTTGCGGTTGCAGGACGGGCAACCCGTCGCGCGGTAGATGCGGTCCGTGTTGAACTTCGCCTTGAAGCTGGCGAGCGTGAAGCCCAGCTCCTTCAGGTCCTCGTCCGTGGGCGTATAGGCCTGCCGGCAGTCCGGGCACACGCGGCGCACGAGGCGCTGGGCGAGGATGCCGGTGAGCGACGACGCCACGAGGAAGGGCTGAACGCCCATGTCCACGAGTCGCGTCACGGCACCGGCCGCGTCGTTGGTGTGCACCGTGGAGAGCACCAGGTGGCCCGTGAGGGACGCCTGGATGGCGATCTCCGCCGTCTCCTTGTCGCGGATTTCACCGACCATGATGACGTCGGGGTCCTGGCGGAGGAAGGAGCGCAGGCCCTGCGCGAACGTGAGGCCAATCTTCGGGGCGATGGCCATCTGGCCAATGCCCTTGAGCTGGTACTCGACCGGGTCCTCGACGGTGAGGATGTTGAGGTCGGAGGTGTTGATCTTGGAGAGCGCGCCGTAGAGCGTGGTCGTCTTGCCGGAGCCCGTGGGGCCCGTCACCAGGACGATGCCGTGCGAGCGCTTGATGACGGCCTGCATGTTGCCCAGCACCTGCGGGCTCATGCCGATCTCCGCCAGGTCCAGCAGCGTCGCCGTCTTGTCGAGCAGACGCATGACGATGCGCTCGCCAAAGGACGTGGGCGTGGTGGACAGACGGATGTCGATGTCTCGGCCCGCGAGCTTGATGCGGATGCGGCCGTCCTGCGGCAGGCGCTTCTCCGCGATGTTGAGCTGCCCCATCACCTTCACGCGCGCGATGATGGAGTTCTGGTAGCGCTTGGGCGGCTTGATGACCTCCTGGAGCACGCCGTCGATGCGGAAGCGCACCAGGAGCTCGCGCTCCATGGGCTCGATGTGGATATCGCTCGCGCGCTCCTTGGCGGCGCGGAAGAGCACGGAGTTCACCAGCCGGATGACCGGGGCCTCGTCGTCCGCGTCCAGCAGGTCCTTGGGCTCCTCCAGCTCGTGCGCCAGCGAGTCCAGGTCCTCCGTGGTCTCCATCTCGTCCACGAGCGCTTCCGCCTCGTTGACGGAGCGGTCGTACACGCTGTTGATGGTGTCCACGATGGTGGAGGCGAGCGCGATGCGCGGCTGGATGCCCTGACCCAGCAGCAGGCGCGCGTGATCCAACGCCGTCGTGTCCAGCGGATCCGCCACCGCGAGCACCACTTCATCGCCCTCCATGGAGAGCGGGAGCAGCTGCGTCTGGCGGGCGAAGTTGATGGGGATGCGCTTGACCAGGTCCGCGTCCACCTCCTCCGCGAAGATGCGCTGGAGGTAGGGCAGGTCCAGCTGGTGGCCCAGGGCGCGAGCGACGTCCTCCTCGCTGACCGCCTTCATGCCCACCAGGATTTCACCCAGCCGCCCGCCCTTCTCCTGCTGGGTGGCGAGCGCCTCTTGAATCTTCTCCGGGGTGAGGGCGGGCACGAGCGCGCGGAGGATCTCTCCAATGGGCCGGCCACAGAGGTACGCGAGCCCATGGCCCACGACCTGGGTGGCGTCGTTGCGGCCGCCGGACACGTCGGGCGTCGCGGTGGAGCCTTGTGAGGTGGTGGTGTCGGCGGTCAGGTCCATGGCTGTTACTCCCCGTCTCCCGGCTGGATGCGCAGCCGCTCGGCGTCCGCGTCCGGGCTGGGCGCGATCACCTCGGGCTGTGGCGCGGGGACTGATCTCTCCGAACCTTCCGGAGGCGCCTCTAAATTTCGCGGTGCCTGGTCGCCCTCGGGGACGGGTGCGGCACCTTCCTGCGGAGCAGGCGCTTCCCCGCCCGGCCGCGCGGGGGACGGAGAGCCGCCGGGAGCCGGGGAGCCAGCCGGGCGGATGACCCGCTCGTTGGTCGTGCCGCTGCCGCCATTCTCCACCCGCTGCTCTTCCTTGATGACGGACTGGTTCATGCGCGACAGGGGACCGGGCTTGCGGCTGAAGTCCACCGCGACGTCATAGCCGGGGACCTGGCCGTAGAACTGCTCCACGAACTGCTGCCGCTCCTTCATCTTGCGCTCGAAGATGCGACGGAAGTCGTCCTGGCCGCGGATGATGTAGGGCGTGAGGAAGAGCAGCAGGTTCGTCTTCGTCTTGCGGCGCGTGGTGTCGCGGAACAGGTGGCCCAGCAGGGGGATGTCACCCAGCACCGGCACCTTGGAGACGGACTCCAGCGTGCGGTCCTGCATGATGCCGCCAATCACCACCGTCTCCATGTCCTTGGCGATGACCGTCGTCTTCGCGCTGCGCTTGGACGTCGTGGGGCCGAGGACGGGGTCCGTGGAGGCGATCTCTTCCGTCTGCTCCGTGATGACGAGGCGGATGAAGTCGCTCTCGTTGATCTGAGGCTTGACGGTGAGCTTGAGCTCCACGTTCTGGCGCGTGATGGGTGCGTACAGCGACCCCAGGCCGCCCAGCGAACCCAGGAGCGAGGCCTGCACGCCGTTGGCGCCGGTTCCCGTGCCGCCGAGCGAGCTGCCCAGCGCGGACGGGGTGAAGCCGGACTGGAAGGGCACGTTCTGGCCCACCGTGATTTCGGCCTCCTCGTTGTCGCTGGTGAGCAGGTGCGGCGTGGACAGCACGTTCACGTCGGACGACTGCTGCATGGCGTTGAGCACCACGCCGAAGGCCGGGATGTCGATGCCCAGGTTCTTGAGCCCGGGCAGGACGGGGCCCTGGATGCCGGCGAGGAAGCCGCCCATGCCGGCCAGGTTCGCCAGGGAGAAGGACGGGGGCACGCCGCCGCCGGAGTAGTTGGTGCCCAGGATGCCGGGGATGGCGCCGTCATCCGTCTTGAGGCTGAAGCCCTGGTGGAAGTTGATGCCGAACTCGCTGTTGCGGTCCAGGTTCACTTCCATGATCACCGCCTCCACGAACACCTGGCGGCGCGGCTGATCCAGCTGCTGGATGATCTGGACGATGTTCTTGTAGTCCCCCTGGCTGGCGACGATGACCAGCGAGTTGGTGCCCTTGTCCGCGGAGATCTTCACCTCGCCGCTGAACAGCTCCGCGGCCTGGGCGGGCGCGCGCGGCAGGCCCTGCGGCTGCTGCGGGATGGGGCCGCGCTGGGGGCGGTTGGCGGTGCCCTGCGCCAGCGACTGGAGCGTGCTGGCCAGCTCCTCCGAGTTGGCGTTCTCCAGCGGGTAGACGTTGATCTTGTTGCCGCTGCCGGACGGGATGTCCACCTCGCGCACCAGGTCCTGGATGCGGCCGAAGGCGGCGGGGCTGGCCACGATGATGAGCTTGTTGGTGCGCTCGTCCGGGATGATCTGCGACAGCGTGACGGCGCCGCCCGACTCCGTGCCGCCAGCGACGCCTTCCGCGCCCGGAGGAGGCTGGCCCGGCTGGCCTTGCGTGAAGTTGCCGGGGCGCTGGCCCGCGCGGCCGCCCGCGCCGGCCTTGGCTTCAAAGAGCTTCTGGATGGTGTTGGCCACGTCCTGCGCGGTGGCGTACTGCACCTGGATGATGCGCATCTCGTCGCTGGAGGAGCGGCTGTCCAGCTGATTGATCAGGCGCTCCAGGCGGTGGATGTTGGAGCCCACGTCGTTGATGATGATGGTGTCCGGCGGGTACGGGATGGTGTCGCCGTCCTTGGACACGAGCTGCTGGAGGACGCCGCGCAGCGGCTCCACCTCCACGTACTTGATCTTGAACAGCTTGGTGACCATCTGCTCGTTCGTCGTGTACGGGGTGTTCTCGTCCACGATGGTCGGGATGGGGTTCTGCTTCGCCGAGCGCTTGTCGACGATCTTCAGGAAGCGGCCGTACGGGTAGACGGCCAAGCCGTTCGCGTCGAGCGCGGCGAGGAACGCGGAGTAGAACGAGTCCGCGTCCACCTCCACGCGGCCGTTCTCCGGACCGATGATGGAGATCTTCCCGCGCACGTTCTCCGGGAGGATGAACGTGCGGCAGGTGGCGTCCGACACGGTCTGGACGAGCTTCTCGATGTCCACCTTGTCGAAGTAGATGCCGTAGCGCGCGTTGCGACGGGCCTGCTCGCACGTGGGCGTCTGGCGGGGGCCCTGGTTCTCGGCGGGCGCGGCGCTGCTACCGCCCTGCGGGGTGATGGTCCGGTCGCGTTCACCCTGGGCCGCGGGAGCGGGGGGCGGGGTACCGGGCTGTGTAGGACGGCGCTGGGCCCACGCGGGAACGGAGAGCGCGAGGCACAGGCAGAGCATCCAGGACGGGAGCGTCGTCTTCATGGAGGAGCGGGCGCTTTGACGGGGGTGTTTAACGGACGTTGTAGGATTTGCGGATCGGCGCGCCGTTGCGCTCGATCTCGATCTCGATACGGGAGGAGTCCTTCAGCTTCGAGTAGATCTCCAGCGCCTTCTCGGGGCTGTTCATGTCGAAGCCGTTGATGCGGCGGATGACGTCACCGTTCTGGACGCCGATCTTCGAATAGATGCTGTCCGGGCGGATGGAGAACAGCTTGAAGCCCACCGCCTGGCCGTCCTTGAAGGCCGGCACGATGCGCGCCTGCATCGCCACGTCGTTGAGGTTGCTCAACGTCTTGTCGATTTCGGCCTTGGGGACTTCGTACTCGTTCTCACCCGTGGACTTGATGCCGTTGCCCAGGTTGTTGGTCGGGGTGGCGGTGGGGGCGACGGGAGGCGGGGTGTAGGCGGCGACGGCGCCGTCACCGGGCTGCCCGTCGATGAACTCGCGGCGGCCGTTGTTGTTGATGATCACGCGCTCGCGTTCGATCTCCATGACGGTGGCGCCCATCAGGTTGTTGCCGATCATGTACGTCTGCGAACGCTGCGTGTTCATGTCCTGGATGGACGCGAAGGACCAGTCCGGGTTGGCCGCGACGAGCGTGCCCAGCAGCTTCACGCGCAGGCCGCTCTTGGCCGGCGGGGCGTTGGCGTCGAACTCCGGCGACGTGGGCGGCTCCCTCACCGCGACCTCTTCCGCGGGCAGCTTCACGCCGGTGAGCCGCGACAGGCGCTCCGCGTCGATGGTGGCAAGGCCGCTGTCCGCGGCGTGGGTGCGCTGCGCGACGCGGGCGGGAGCCTCGGACGCGGGCGCGGGGGAGATGGAGGATTCGACGAACAGGTTCACCGTGCGCGCCGCCAGCAGGGCGACGAGCAGGATGAACAACAGGTTCACGCTCCAGAAGTACTTGCGAAAGAAGAGTTCCATCACGCTTCCGGGAGAAAGCCAGCCCCAGATGGGACCTTGAGCAAGGCAGGTGCCATCGCTGGGCGGGCGTCAAACCCACGACTTACGGCCAAGTCCTTGAAATTATTTCGGAATAGGACGGGGCCCCGACCAGGGGGACAGCCGGGACAGGACGTCCGGACAAATTGTCAAAAGCGGGCGGGGGCCGGTGTGACGGCCTGTCAGTCCGCGTTGGTGGGAGGGGAGGGGGGGACTGGAGGCGCGTCCGGGCCGCCCTGCTCGCGCTCGAGCTTGCGGTAGATGGTGCGCGCGGCGATGCCCAGCAGGCGGGCGGCGAGCGTCTTGTCCCCGCGCGTGTGGCGCAGGGTCTCGTGGATGACGCGCCTTTCAATCTCCTCCATGGGCGTCCCGATGGGGATGACCAGCTGTCCGGCGGAGCCCAGGGGCCCCTTGCGCACGGACTCCGGCAGGTCGCTGGCCTCCAGCACGTCCGTGCGGGCCAGCACCACGGCGCGCTCCACGGCGTGCTCCAGCTCACGCACGTTGCCGGGCCACGCGTAGTTCTCCAGCACGCCCAGGGCGTCCGGGGAGAAGCCGCGCAGCACCTTGCCGTTCTTCGCGGAGAAGCGGCGCAGGAAGGCCTCCGCCAGGAGCGGGATGTCCTCGCGGCGCGACGCGAGCGCGGGCACGCGGATCTCCACCACGTGCAGGCGGTAGTAGAGGTCCTCGCGGAAGCGCCCTTCGGCGACCTCCTTCTGCAGGTCCTTGTTGGTGGCGGCGACCAGCCGCACGTCCACCTTCACCGTCTGCGTGCCGCCCAGCCGCTCCAGCTCTCCCTCCTGGAGCACGCGCAAGAGCTTCACCTGCGCGGAGAGGGGCATCTCGCCCACCTCGTCCAGGAAGAGGGTGCCGCCGCTGGCGCGCTCGAAGCGGCCCTCGCGGCGGGTGACGGCGCCGGTGTACGCGCCGCGCTCCACGCCGAAGAGCTCCGCCTCCAGGATGCTCTCTGGAATGGCGCCGCAGTTGACGGCGATGAAGGACTGCTTCGCCCGGGCGGAGTGCTCATGCAGCGCTCTGGCGGCCAGCTCCTTGCCGGTGCCGGATTCGCCCAGCAAGAGCACCGTGGCGGTGGAGGGCGCCGCCTGGCGGATGGTGTCCAGCATGGCGCGGAAGGCGGGGGACTGGCCCACCATGGCGCGCCCGCCCGCGGGGTTGATCTCCGCGAGCTTCGCCTTGAGGGAGGTGTTCTCCTGGACGAGCGCCTGCTTCTCCAGCGCCTTCTGCACGGCCTTCACCAGGGCGTGGCGCTTGAGGGGCTTGGTGATGAAGTCGTAGGCGCCGTCCTTCATGGCGGCCACGGCTGTCTCCACCGTGCCGTAGGCGGTCATCAGCACCACCTCCACGTCCGGGCGGATGGCGCGGCTGGCCTTGAGCAGCTCCTGGCCGTCCATGCCGGGCATCATCAGGTCGGTGACCATGACGCTGACCTCGGGGCGACGGAGCATCTCCAGCGCCTCCGTGCCTTGCGCGGCGGACAACGTGGCGAAGCCTTCCCGCTGGAAGATGCGGGCGACGGAATCGAGGTTGGCGCGGTCGTCGTCGACGACCAGGACCGTGGGAGATGTCATGGGAGTGCGGGGCCTCTCAACACTGCCCTGCAATCCCCATTCCCATCAGGCCTGCTCTTCGTCCGGTTCCATGGGCCCGCCGCCCATGCGGCCAATGTCCTCGCGGCGCACCTTGTCCACGTTGAAGCGCAGGGCGCTGGTCAGCATGCGGCGCACGGTGGTTTCGAAGGTGGGAGGTGGGCCGTCCTTGCGAAAGCGCAGGAAGTTGAGCCGGGCGACGACGAAGTTCTTGAGGTAGGGGCTCTGGAGGCCTCGCTCCTTGAGGGCGTTGACGACGGCGACCACCGCGTCGTCCAACTCCAGCAGCTGCTCCGCCTGGGCGTCGCGCACGGCCAGGGCCTGTGCCAGCGGCACGTCCTGGAAGCCGTCCACCACCTTGACGAAGGGGTGGTAGGCGCCCGCGGAGAAGCGGGGGCGCTTCTCGTAGGCGGCGCCCAGGGTGAGGAAGGAGGGCTCCTCGAAGAGGTGGGAGAAGGCGGACTCCTTGCCCTGGCGGTTCGCGCCGACGAGTCCCCGCGCCATGCGGATGACCTCCAGCGAGCGCTCCTTCAGGTTGTGGGCCTTCTCCGTGTTGAGGGCGAGGATTTGATAGGCCACGTCCTCGTCCGGCAGGAGCAGCGCGACGATGGACTTCGCGCCCAGCAGCTTGCTGGCGTTGAGGCGGTGGTTGCCGTTGGGCGTCCAGTAGCGGCCGTTCATGCGCACGGCGATGACGGGGTCGAGGAAGCGGTCCAGGCGCTCCATGGCGGTCGCGAGCCGTTTGACGTGGGGCTCGGACAGGTCGCGCTGGTAGGGCGTGGGCTCCACCTTGTCGATGGGGAGCACGGCGAAGACGACGGGGTGTCCGCCCAGCGGGTCGCGGTAGACGGACAGCACCTGTCCGCCGTCCTCGCGCACGGCCTGGAGGAGGGTGTCGGGGAAGGCCACGGCCTCGCTCGCCACCTCCGCCGCGCTCAGGCCCCGTGACTTCGGTTCGGCCTTCTTGCGGCGCGGCTTGCGCGGGGTGGCCGACTTCGACTTCGCGGGGGCGGACTTGCGAGCGGACTTCGCGGCCATGCGCACGGACCTCGTACCGTTGGGGGAGGAGGTCCGCGAGCGTAGGCGACCGGGCCGGGCTGGCTACGCGCCCGACACGGTGAGCTGTCGGAAGCGGACAGTGGGCGCGCCCACGCTGCCGCCCCGGAACTGGAGGTCGCTGCCCACCGCGTCCACGTCCTTCAACATCTGGAGGAGGTGGCCCGCGACGGTCACCTCCTGCACCGGGTGGGTCAGCTCACCGTTCTCGATCCAAAGGCCGTTGGCCCCGCAGGACATGTCCCCGGACACCGGATCCGCGCCGTGGCCCAGCAGGGCGGTGACGTAGAGGCCCTGGGGCACTTCGCGGATCAGCTCCTCCGGCGTCTTGGTGCCCTTCTCCAGGTAGAGGTTGGTGGTGCCGATGCCCGGCAGCGCGCTGTAGCCGCGCGACGCGTTGCCCGTGGTGCGCGCCTTCGCCTTGCGCGCGGTGAAGGCGTCGTAGAGGAAGCCGGACAGCACGCCCTGATCCAGGATGGGCGTGCGGCGCGTGGGGACGCCCTCTCCGTCGAACGGCGCGGTGGCCAGGCCCCGGGGCAGCAGGCCGTCATCCACCAGCGTGACGTGCTTGCCCGCGAGCCGCTTGCCCAGGTGGGGCGCGAGCACGCTGGACTGCTGGTACACGGCGTTGCCGTTGGCGGCCTGGGACAGGTTGCCCACGAAGCTCGCGGCCACCAGCGGGTCGAACACCACCGGCACCTGCTGCGTCTTCACCGGCTTCGCGCCCAGCATGCGCACGGCGCGCTTCGTGGCCTCGCGGCCGATGGACTCGGGGGACTCCAGGTCGTCCAGGAAGCGCTTGTAGTCCAGCCAGTAGCCCGTCTGGAGCTGCCCGTTCTGAGACGCCACCGGCACCGCGACCAGGTACACGTACGTGCCGGAGTAGCCGCCGGACGTGCCCTCACTGGACGCGAGGTACACCTCCGCCACGAAGTCACCGGCGGACACGGAGTCGAAGGTGACGACGCGCGCGTCCTGGGCCCGGCCCGCGCGCTCCGCCTCCAGCGCGGCCTGGATCTTCCAGTCCCCGGGCAGGTTCGCGACCTTGGGGTCGAAGAGGATGCCGGTGTCGCCGCGCTTGCCCAGGTCCTTCGCGCCGGGCAGGCCGTTGAGCTTGTTGGGCGCGGCGGCCTCCGCCAGTTGCACGGCCAGGTCCACCACGCGCTCCAGGCCCGCGGGCGTGAAGTCGGACGTGTACGCGAAGCCCAGCCGGTCCTTCACGATGACCCGGATGCCCAGGCCCTTGCTGGTGGCCTCCGTGAGGTCCTCAATCTGTCCTTCGCGGACGCGCACGCTGCTCTGGCGGCCCACCTCCAGATACGCCTCCGCCTGCTTCGCGCCCTTCTTCACGGCGCGCTGAACGACCTTCTTCGCGAGCTGTTCGTAGTTCACGGTTGTCCTCAGCCGACCTTCGTTCCGCCCACGGTGACGTTGTCGATTCGCACGGTGGGCAGGCCCACCCCCACGGGCATCATCTGCCCGTCCTTCACGCAGACGCCCATGCCGGGGTCCGGCATCGGGTCGCAGCCCACGCGGCTGATGTTCTTCAGCGCCTCTGGCCCCACGCCAATCAGGATGGCGTTCTTCACCGGGCGGCCCAGCTTGCCGTCTTCAATCTGGTAGGCCTCGCTGACCTCGAAGACGAAGTTGCCGTTGCTGATGTCCACCTGTCCTCCGCCGAAGGTGGCGCAGTACAGCCCGCGCTTCACCTCCTTGAGGATGTCCTCCGGCGCGTGGTCTCCGGGCGCCAGGAAGGTGTTCGTCATGCGCGGCAGGGGCAGGCTCTTGAACGACTCCCGCCGGCCGCTGCCCGTGGAGCGCTGGTTCATCAGCTTCGCGTTGAGCTGATCATAGAGGTAGCCCTTGAGGACGCCGTTCTCGATGAGGACCTTGCGCTCGCCGGGCACGCCCTCGTCGTCGATGTTGATGGAGCCGCGCGCGCTGGACACCGTGCCGTCGTCGATGACCGTCACCAGCTCCGAGGCCACCTTCTCCCCCAGCTTGCCCGCGAACAGCGACGTGCCCTTGCGGATGAAGTCCGCTTCCAGGCCGTGGCCCACGGCTTCGTGCAGGAGGATGCCGCTCCAGCCCGGCGCCAGCACCACCGTCTGCGGCCCCGCCACGCAGTCCACCGCGCCCAGCGTGGCGATGGCCTGGCGCGCGGCCTCCTCCGCCACGGACTCCGGCGTCACGCCGTCCCAGTAGCTGAAGGACACCCGGCCGCCGCTGCCGTACATGCCGGTGCGCCGCTCGCCGTTCTTCCCCAGCGCCACCACGTGCACGCTCATGCGGGACTGGTCCTGCGTGTCCTCGCTGAAGCGGCCGGTGGTGTTGGCCACGGCGATGCGCTTGGTCTGATCCACGTAGGACGCGTTCACCTGCTGGATGCGCGAGTCGAAGGCGCGGGCGGCCGTGTTCGCGCGGGTGAGGAGCGCCGTCTTGCGCGCCACCGCCACGTCCTCCAGCGGCTGGGCCACGCGGTAGTGGCTGGGCACCGGCACGCGCTTGACGGGGTAGGCGCGCTCGGAGCCGCCGCCCTGGGCAATCATCGCGGCGGTGCGCGCGGCGCGGACGAGCGCGGCCTCGTCCCAGTCGTCGGAGTAGGCATAGCCCACCTTGGCCCCGGCGATGACCCGCACGCCCACGCCCTGCACCAGGCCCACCTGCGCGCTGCGGATGCGCTGCTCCTCCAGCACCACGGCGGTCGTGGACGTGCGCTCCACGTACACCTCCGCGAAGTCCGCGCCCCGGCCCATGGCTTCCGCCAGCAGACGTTCCAGGAGACCGGGGGGCAGGAGCGGGGAGGCGGCCGACTGCCTCGCGGCCGGGGGGGCGAGCTGGGCGGGACGGGCGCGCCGGGAGGACGCGAGGGCTCGGGGCATGGAGGGGCTCGTGGCTCTTGGGGAAGCGGGAATGGAGGAAACCTACATCGGAGACGGGACGCCGTGCGGGCCAACGAACCGGATTGAGCCCGTCTTCCCTGAAAGGAACGCTGGGAGCGCATTCCCACCGTGCGGTGGGCGCTCTAAGATGATCGCCGCTTCAACCTGGACCCACCCATGCCTCCTCGCCGTCCATCACCGTCATCGCGTTCGGGCACCGGCCGTTCGGCCGGAGGCGCGACGGCGGACCGCCGACCCAAAGCTCCCGCGGGGGGTGGCTCCCGCCGCGTCTCCGCCGTGCCGGATGAAGACTGGTCCGCGCCACTCTCCGGCGAAGACAGCCAGGACGGGGGAGACCCGGAGCTGTACGGCGACGCGGAGCCCGTTCGCTCGCGCACGGGCGAGACGCGGGTGGCCTCCATTGACGACGTGCGTCCGGAGGCGGAGGAGCCCGCCGAGGAGGAGGACAACTCCGAGACGACGCGCGCCGGCCCCCCGGTGCTGATGCTGGTGCTGGACGGCCCGGACAAGGGGCGCAAGAAGCGCTTCAAGGGCGTGCGCATGGTGGTGGGGCGCAGCAAGGACTGCGACTTCGCCCTGGGCGACCAGACGGTGTCCCGGCGTCACCTGGAGCTCGTCTACGGCGAGAGCGGCGTGGTGATGCGCGATCTGGGCGGCATCTCCGGCACCCAGGTGAACGACCAGAAGGTCGACGAGTGCATCCTGAAGCACGGAGACGAAATCTCCGTGGGCAAGACGCGCCTGCGCTTCGTGGACGAGGGCGAGCTCATCAAGGAGATGCGCGCCAAGGCCGAGTCCGGCGAGTCGGATGAGAAGAAGGAGGAAAAGAGGGAGGAGAAGAAGGACCCGCGCCTGGATGAGAAGACCAACGCGAACTACAAGATCGCGGACCTGATGCGCGACGAGAAGGCGCGCAAGACGGGCGTACCCCGTCCGCGTCCGGTGCGTTCGACGGCGCGCGAGGGCTTCAAGATCACCTTCAAGATGAAGGTGGGCGCGGCGGTGGGTGGCCTGGTGCTCCTGATGCTGATCGCCGGTCTGGCGATGTCCGGCGGGAACAAGCCGCCGCCCAAGCCGGTGGTGGACCCCAGCCAGGCGCGCGCCCAGGAACTGATGCAGCGTGCGCGCGACAAGGTGCGCGACGGCGACTATCCGGACGCGGTGCGCTTCGCCCAGGAGGCGGAGAAGCTGCGCGTGGGCATCGACGTGGACGGCGTGGCCAAGGCGGCCCAGCAGCTCCAGGACATCATGGACGCCTTCCAGGCGACCCGGGACCTGATGGCGGAGAACCGCTACCCGGACGCGCGCGCGAAGCTGACCGGCACGCCGCAGGGCACGGCGCGCACGGACGAGGTGCGCAAGAAGCTGGAGGAGGAGCTGGACGCCAAGGAGCAGGCGTACACGCTGAGCCTCGTGGAGGCCGCGCTGACGGAGCGCCGGCCGGACGACGCGCGCACCCTCATCGCGGAGCTGCCGCAGGGCACGCGCTCGCTCTATGAGGAGAAGCTCACGGACCTGGTGAACCAGCTGGCCAAGGAGGCGCAGCAGGCCGCGCGGCAGGCGGGCGTCCGGCAGGCGGTGGCCGCGGAGAACGCCAAGCAGCGCCGCGCGGAGTTCGTGGCGGAGGCCTTCCAGGACGTGGAGCGCCGCTTCAACGGCGGAGACTTCCAGCGCGCGTCGCTGGAGGTGGACCGGGTGATGGACAAGTACCGGAGCGAGGCGGACATCCAGGCCCGTGCGCGCAACCTGAAGAAGCTCATCCCCCAGTTCCGCTCCGCCTTCGAGGAGGGCCAGAAGAAGTACGAGAACAACTCGCTGGAGGCCTCCGTGAAGCCGCTGCGCCGCGCGGTGGAGGTGTACCGGCAGATTGGCTTCGCGGGCTCGCTGGGCGACACGCTGGACAACGAGCTGGCCTCCGCGTCGGTGGCGGCGGGGCAGGCGGCCTTCAAGCGCAAGGAGTTCCCGCTGGCGGGCCGCAGCTTCCGCGAGGCGCTGCGCCTCAACCCGGGTGACTCGCGCGCCCGCGACGGCCTGGACGAGCTGCAGAAGAAGGTGGAGGAGCTGTACCTGTCGGCGTACATCTCGCGCGACCGCGACCCGGCCCTGGCGACGGAGCAGTTCAAGATCGTCATCGAGTCCTCCGCGGAGGGCGCGGACGTGAAGCGCAAGGCGGAGATGGCGCTGAGCGACCTGCAGAAGGCCGGCGGTTCGTAGCGCGAAGCTGGAGTCAGGGGGCCGCCGCCCGTGGGATGAGGGTGGGCGGCCTCTTTCATGTATCCCTGTCACACCTGTCGTCGTGCGCGGTCTGGAGACACCGGATGAACGAGTCGTCGTTGCGTGAGCTGGGCATGGACCTGTTCGAGGAGCGCCAGTTCGAGCGCGCCCTCGCCGTCTTCGCGGAGGCCGTTCGCCGCGTGCCCGCGGACCACCGCTCGCGCATGTTGGCGTCCCGGTGTCTGGCGGAGCTGGGGGAGCGCGAGCGCGCCGTCACCGCGTACCACGCGTGCGCGGAGGGGCTGCTGCGCCGCGACTACCTCTTGAGCGCCATGGCCGCGTGCAAGCTGGCCCTGGAGCTGTCGCCGAACGAGCGCCGCCTGAAGGAGACGCTCTACCGCGTGCACTCGCGCGCCGCGCGCAGCGCCCCGGGCCGTGCCGCCGTGCCGCCGCCGCTGCCGCCGGAGCACCTGTACGACGGCAAGGTGGACACGGACCTGATGGGCCTGGTGGGCGAGGAGCTGTCCAACCGCGCCATTGAAGTGCTGGCCGCGCCGGACACCGGCGGCACCGCGGATCCGCAGAGCCGTCCGCCCCTGCCGCTGTTCGCGGACCTGGACCGGGACGCGTTCCTGGACCTGGTGGGGCGCATGGTGTGGCGCACCATCAAGCCGGAGGAGGTCATCAGCCGCGAGGGCGAGCCGGACGACCACCTGCACGTCATCGTCGCCGGCAAGGCGGAGGTGACGCGCCGGACGGACGGCGAGGAACGCACGCTGGGCTTCCTGGGCGGCGGCTCCATCTTCGGCGAGCTGGCGCTGCTCACGGGCGCGCCGCCCACCGCGTCGGTGACGGCGGTGTCGGACTCGGAAGTTTTTGAAATCCGCCGCGAACACCTCAACGCGGTGGCGAAGAGCCACCCGGCGGTGCCGCAGCTGCTGGCGGACTTCGCGCAGCAGCGCATGATGCGCAACCTGATGGCGAACTCGCCCCTGTTCCAGCAGCTGCCGGAGTCGGAGCGGGGCGCGTTCTTCCAGCGCTTCACCTTCCGCGCGCTGCAGCCCGGCGAGAGGGTCCTGGTGGAGGGCGAGTACTCCCAGGGCCTCTTCCTGGTGCTGGCCGGCGAGCTGACGGTGCAGAAGGAGGACCCGGCGGGCGGCATGGTGACGCTGGGCGTGCTGCGCGAGGGCGACGTGGCGGGAGAGATTTCACTGCTCACGGGCCTGAGGGCCACGGCCACGGTGTCGGTGACGCGCAAGACGGCGGCGGGGTGGCTCAAGCGCGAGGCCTTCCAGGAGCTGGTGACGTCCTTCCCCAACATCCGCACGTACCTGGAGCAGCTGTCCGACCGGCGCCTGAAGCAGATTGGCGAAGCGCTGCGCCCGCTGGAAATCATCGACGCGGACGACATGATGCTGGAGCCGGAGACCGGGGCCGCCTGAGATGGTGCTGACTCGAACCCGGGTGGTGAGCGGCATGGCGGCGGTGCTCGCCGCCGCGCTCGTGTTGTTCCTCTGGCCGCGCGAGGAGCCGGGCGTGAAGGACGCCGTCACCCGGCGCATCATCGCGATGACGCGCTCGGCGGAGGAGAAGGACGTGGGCGGGGTGATGGAGGGCGTGTCCGAGCGCTTCAAGACGAAGGAAGGCTGGAGCAAGCAGGACGTGCGCGGAATCCTGGCCGCGCAGGTGCTGCGGGGCCAGTGGGTCCGCATCTTCACCACCGACATCGACGTGCACGAGGTGTCGCCCACGCAGGGTGACTTCCAGGCGCGCTTCATCTTCGGCCGCTCGGAGGCGGACAAGCTGGAGGACCTGGCGAAGGACAGCGTCCTCAACGCCTACGCCATCGAGGGCACCTTCGAGAAGGAAGAGGATGGCGAGTGGCGCGTGGTGAAGGCGAAGCAGCGCCAGTTGGACCCCTCGGAGCTGCTCTAACGCGTCACCGCTTCGGGTGACTGCTGCTGGAAGAGCGGCCCTGCCTCCGTGAGCCAGGCCTTGGCCATGGCGGGCTGGCCGCTGGTCTCCAGGCGCTTCTTGATGTCGTTGGCGCGCGTGGCCAGCTGCTCCACGGGCGCGCCCTGGGCGCGGGCGCGCACGAGTGAGAAGTAGTGCTGCTGGCACCCGGAGGCGAACTCGCCCTGGGCGAAGAGCAGCTCGCCCAGCGCCGCGTACGCCTCCGGCATGCTGCCCGCGCCCGTCTCCGGAGCCACGGCGGTGAGCAGCGACTTCGCGCCGTCGAAGTCCTTGCGTGCGAGCAGCAGCGCGCCCTTGGCGTACTGCGCCCGCGCCAGCCCCACGCCGCGCGCCGAGAGCGCCTTGTCGTAGGCCGCGAGCGCGTCGTCCTGACGGCCGGCCGCCTCCATCACGCCGCCGCGCGTGAGCCAGTACCGGTCGTCCTTGTCCAACGCGGGCAGCTCCTTGCCGTCCGCCGTCCGCACCTTCACCTCGCGGAAGGTCTTCTCGTAGGCGTCCAGCATGGCCAGCGCGCCCTCGCCGTCGCCCTGGGCCTGGAGCAGCCGCGCGCCCTCCAGCGTCAGGAGCGGCGCGGTGGGCCGCTTCGCCGCCGCCGCCTCGAAGGCCTGGCGGGCGTCCGGGGCGCGCTTCACCGCGAGCGCACGGCCCCGGGTGAAGAGGGCGTAGTGCTCGTCCGGCCAGGCCTTGAGCGCCGCGTCCACGTGGGTGAGCGCCTCGTCCGGGGAGCCCTTCGCCAGGGAGACTTCCGCCTGGGCCACCGCCATGCGGGCCTGGAGCGCGGGCGTCAGCTCCTTGCCGCGCGAGCGCACCTCCTCCAGCAACGCCGTCACGCCGTCCGGAGGCCGCCCCGCGTACAGCTGCGCCAGGGCGGACGTCACCCGCGACAGCAGGTGGTCCGGGTTCGCGGTGGTGGCGCGCGCGAAGGCCTCCACGGCCTGGGGGAACATCCCCTCGTCGAGCAGCGCTTCACCGTAGGCCACGGAGAAGCGCGGATCCTTCCAGGCCCCTTCCGCCGCGCGCGCGAAGGCCTGGCGGGCCTCCGAGAGGTGCCCCTCCTTCTGCAGCAGCCGCGCCTGGGCCAGCGTCAGCCGGGGGCTGTTGGCGCCCTGGGACTTGAGCTCCTCCAGCAGCTTGTGCGCCTCCGCCGTCTGCCCCGAGCCCACGAGCAGCAGCGCCCGGGCGCCGTAGCGCTCACCGGAGCGCGAGCCCAGCGTCTCCGCGCGCTCCAACTGTTCGCGCGCCTTCGCTTCCGCGCCGGGCTGGTGGTGGGTGAGCCACAGCTCCGCCTGGAGGTCCGCGGCCAGCGCCCGCGCGTCGCGCGAGTCCGGCGCGAGCGCGAAGAGGGCCTCCAGGTTCTGCTGCGCCATGGCCAGGTCGCTGGGGTTGCCCTTCAGCACGGCGGAGCGCGCCGTGCGCAGGTGGGCGTCCACCTCCTGGCGCACCTGCCCCTGGTGCACGTACCAGGCGACACCCGCGGCGAGCAGCGCGGCGACGGCGCCAATCTGGGCCAGGGCGCTGCCCAGTCCCTCGCGACGCTTCCAGTCACCGCGGCCCGACGTTTCCATGGGGGTGGCCTCACGCGCAAAGATTGAAGATTTTCAGACAGTTATGCGAAGTAGGACGGGCATGGACAGATAGGTCCGGCCCCCTGGGGTGTCAACGGGTGGGGGCAGCACGCACGCGGGGGCGGCACGCCCCGGAGGCACGTCATGGCCGTCTACACGACACTTCCCCCCGAGGCCTTCACCCACGTGGCGGAAGTCTGGGGCCTGGGGGCGGTGCGCTCCATCACGCCGATTCCCCAGGGATCCATCAACACCAACCACCGGCTGGAGACGGACTCAGGCCGCGTCTTCGTGCGCCACACGACGGTGCGCTCGCCGGACGACCTGCGCTTCGAGGCGTCCCTGTTGGAGCACCTGTCCCAAGCGCACTTCCCCGCGCCGGTGCTGCTGGTGCCTCCGGGGCCCACGCCCTTCCTGGAGCTGCACGGCGGGCGGATCAGCGTCTTCAAGTGGCTGGCCGGCGAGGAGTACACCCGCGACCGCCTCACGCCGGAGGTGCTGGAGCGCCTCGGCGCCGAGCTGGGCAAGCTGCACCGGGTGACGCAGTCCTTCGGGGGCACGCGCGCGAACCCCTACGGCCCTGGCGTGGTGAAGGGCTGGCTGGAAGGCCTGTCCCAGCGGCCGGAGCCGGAGCTCGTCTCGGTGGCGACGGAGCTGGAGCGGTACCTCTCTCGCGTGGAAGCCGAGCGCCAGGGACTGGAGCCCCGGGGCGTCATCCACTCGGACCTCTTCCTGGACAACGTGAAGTGGCTGGGCGACCGCGTGGGCGCCTTCTTCGACTTCGAGATGGCCTGCGTGGACGCGTACGCGCTGGACGTGGCCGTCACCCTCAACGCGTGGTGCTTCGAGGGGGCCTACCAGCCGGAGCGGTGCCAGGCGCTGCTGCGCGGCTACCAGGACGCGCGGCCGCTGTCGGACGTGGAGAAGCGGGCGCTGTACGGCCACGCCCTCTACGGCGCGGTGCGCTTCACCACCAGCCGCATCCGCGACTACCACCTGTCCCCGCTGGGCGCGGACAAGCTCGCGCCCAAGGACTTCCGCACCTACCTGTCCCGCGCGCGGGCCCTGGATGACATGGGCCCGGACGGGCTGAGGGCGCTCGTGGGCGCCTGAGGGGAAGGCAGGTGGCTAGATGCCGGAGAGGATCTTCCAGTCGCCGCCGACCTTCTGGAACACCATCTGCTCCAGCTCCGAGTCCTGCTGGGGCCGGGCGTTGAGGCCGGGCATGCGCCAGGACGCGTTCCAGTAGTAGATGGCGAGCGCGACGTCGTCCTCGCGGAACTCCACGCGGCGGATGTTGAAGTCCACCTTGGGGTTCTGCAGCTTCTGGAAGAGGGACCGGAGGTGGGACTCGAGGTTGGCGGCGGTGAGGTCGTCAGACGGGTCGTCCGGGGTGCCGCCGTCGTCGCGGAACTTCGGGGACACCAGCGCCTGGATGGCCTTCGCGTCGCGGGCCTCCAGGGCGGCGCGATACTTCTCCATCACGGAGAGGATGGCGCGGGTTTCACCGGTGTCTTCCAGCTCCGTGCCGGGGATGCGCTTCGGGGCGCATGCGGCCAGGAAGAAGACGGCGCAGAGGGCGAGGAAGCGGTTGTGCATGGCGGGGCCTTATGGGTTCAACCGCATTTGTGTCAACCCATTCCCCGGCCCCGCCGCCCTCCGTGCGCTTTGACTATTTGGCGCGGATGACTTCAGCGATGAAGCGGTTGAGCACGGGCAGCTCGCCGTCGAGGATCTTGAGGCCCTCCGTCTTGATGAGCGGCTCGGCAATCATCGCCACCGGCTTGAGCAGGAAGGGCACCTTGAGCGACAGCTCGCCCTCCATCTTGCGCTCCGTCTGGCCATTGCCCAGGTCGCGCAGCTTCAGCACGCCCGAGTTCACCAGCATCTTGGAGATGGTGTGGGACGTGGGCGTGTTGGTGAACGTGAGCTGCTTGGTGCGCTTGTCGTAGGTGGACGTCTCGATGAAGGCGAACCACTCCGGCGACACCTTCTTGGGGCCCACGGAGGAGATGACGGGCTTGGGGCGGTAGCGCACCTTGCGGTGAACGCGGTCACCGTCGACGCGCACCTCCTGGGGCTGCAACTCCAGCAGCACGCCGTGGTGCTGGAGGAGGTACGGAAAGTAGCGCTCGTCCAAGAGCGCGCGCTCCACTTCGTCCACCGTCCCCTGGATGTACTGCGTCTTCTCGAAGTGCATGCCCCATCCACCTTTCCGTCGATGCGTGAGTCGTCTCTGCGCAGGGGCCCGCGTCTAGCGGAAAGCCTGACGCGGCACCAGGGGCCCGCGATAGGCCGTCTGCTCGAAGTCACAACGGGCCTGCCACTCGGAGGCCGACGCACGGAAGGCGGCCCCGTAGTCCGGCAGTGCGCCCATTTCATGCCGCACGGCGCCGCAGTCGCCCGCCAGGTAGGCGGCCTCGATTCGCAGCCGCGTGGCTTCCCGGCGGATGGCCTCCGGGAGGGTGGTGTCCGAAAGAGCGCGCTGGAGCTGTTCGCCCGCGAGCGCCGGGGCCCCCACCTGATGCAGCCGCCGCCCCAGCAGGTAGCGCAGCCATGGATCCATCGGCGAAGCGAGGAGGGCTCGGTCCAGCAGCAAGAGGCGCAGCTCCTCCTGCGGCGCGCGGAAGTACGCCTCGATGGGCGCGCGGCGCGACGGCGTCTCCAGCGCGGCCAGCTTCACCTGGGCGGTGCGCGTGAGCTCCGGCCCCGGATCCAACGCGAGCGCGGCCTGGAGGAAGGCGCGCGAACCCTCCACGTCCTCCAGGTGGAGGGCCACGTCGGCGCGGGCCACGGCCACCTCCGCGGCGAGCGCGGGCCGGTCCTTCACCTGGTCCGCGAGCGTGGCCAGCACCTTCGCCGCGTCGGGCCCGCGCTCCAGGGCGTCCAGGGCCACGGCCTGGCCCAGCTGGTAGGACGGCTCCTCCGGCTGGAGCCGGGCGGCGCGCTGGTAGCGCTGGAGCGCGTCCTGCGGGTCGCTGGCGAGCGATTCGCGGGCGGAGTCCGACAGGCGGGCCACCTCGCGGGCGCAGGCGCGGGTGAAGAGGCTGCCGGTGCGGAAGCGGGCGAAGGCGCGCGCGAGCGCGGACGCGTCCAGGGGCAGCGCGTCCAGGGTGCGCTCCCACTCGGTGACGAGCTCGTCCAGGGGGCGGCCGTAGGCTTCGTTGAAGTCCGCGTGCGCGTAGACGGCGCGCAGCCGGTCCGCGCCGTAGGTGTCCGCCAGGTAGCGCAGGAACGAACCCGCCACGGTGTACGCGCGCGCCGGGGCGGATTGGTAGAAGCCCTTGGGCCCCATGAGGTCGCGCATGTCCGGGGCCAGTCCCTGCCGGCGCATGCCCGCGGCCCACTGGTGCAGGGTGAGCTCGCCCTGGACGGGGTCGTCCGCGGCCACCGCGAGCCCTTCAATCACGCCCATCAACGGCCACACGCCCAGCCGGGTGGTGACGCGGAAGAAGCCGGAGCCCGCGGGGCCTGCCATCACGTGTGCCAGCTCATGGTGCAGCGTGGAGTGGGGGAAGGGCTTGTCCTGGATGTGCAGCTCCGTGCGCCAGGGCTTGGCGAACTGGGTGCGGCCGGCGCCCACCAGCCGCTGCTTCTCCTCCTCGGTGCGGTAGAGCCACACTCGCACGCGCTCCGTGGGGGCCACGCCCAGGAAGCCCGACGTCTGGGTGAAGCGGAACTCCAGGTCGCGGGCCATGCGGTCCACGTCCTGGCGCGCCTTGCCGCGCGGGTAGTGCAGGACGAAGTGCTCCGTCTCCCGCACGCCGCCCAGCTGCTCGGAGAGGTACGTGTCGCTCATCCGCAGGCCCAGCTGCGGCGCGCGGGACTCCAGCCAGAGGATGCCCAGGACACAGGGGAGCACCAGGCCCAGCAGTCCACCGGGGCGCGCGCCCTTCAGCGTCAGGCGCCCGGTGCGCACGTCCAGCAGCGCCATGGCGAGCCCCGCGAAGACCCCCACCCACAGGAGCGTCTCCAGGCGGAACCAGCCCAGCGCGGCCGTCATCTGGAGGGCCTCGTCGTAGAGCGGGCCGGGCAGGTGGCCCAGGAAGATGTTGAAGGCGAACACCTGGGGCCCGAAGACGATGGGCCACACCGTCACCGCCAGTGAGGCGAGGAGGAGCAGGGCGTACAGGCCCGCCGCGCCCCGGGGCCGGGCCGTCGCGAAGCCCAGGAGCACGCCCGCCGCGGAGGCCACCAGGGCGGAGGGGATGGTGAGCAGGGGGTAGAAGCCCGCCAGTTCGAAGGGGTCGCACGCGGTGCGAAGCCGGGCGAAGAGCAGGGCGCACACGAAGGGGGGGACGAGCACCCCCAGGTTCAGGACGGCGCTGGCGCCCAGGGCGCGGCCCACGGCGGTTCCGGGCAGGGCGGACGCTTCCACCCGGGCGGGCAGGGGGGCGGCGCCCGTGAGGATGCGGCGCTCCTGGGCGGCGGCGGCGATGCCTGTCCCCCCTCCGAGCAGGCCGACGGCGATGGACAGGGCCAGGCCCAGTTCGAAGCCGGGGACCCCGAAAAGGGGGAGGAGGACGAGGGCCGACCCCCCACCGCCGAGCAGCAGCACGGTGGCCAGGACGGCTGGACGGCCCAACAGTGCACGGGCACGGGGGAGGACTTGCCGCATGGCGTCCCCTATACTCCCCGGCCGCATGTCCGAACAGAAGAGCGGATCCGAACTGCGCACCCACGGTCGTGCGCCCATCGAGCTGAAGGTCGACTACAAGAAGCTCAATTCGTTCTTCGCTGACTACACGAAGAACATCAGCAAGGGCGGCACGTTCATCAAGACGAAGAAGCCGCTGCCCATTGGCACGCGCTTCCTCTTCAAGCTGACGGTGCCGCACCGAGAGGCACCTTTCGAACTACTGGGCGAAGTCGTCTGGTCCAAGGCCGACGCGGAGGAGCCCGGCATGGGCATCCGCTTCATCTACAGCAGCGAGTCCCAGCGCGTGGACTTCGAGACGCTGGTGGAGCGGCTCATGTCGGACAGCCTGGGCTCCGAGCTGACCGAGAAGCTGCTCAACAAGCCCCTGCATCCCCAGCATCCATGAAGATGCGCCTCACGTTCGTCCTGGCGGCGCTGGCCTTCGCGGGCGGCGCGTGTCAGGAAGCGCCCGCCGCGCCTCCGAAGCCCGCCGCGCCCGCTCCGGCGCGTCCCCGGTCCAAGGACGTGTCGGCGGAGGACTACGTGATGCCGACCCTGCCGCGTGCGCACGTGCGGCTGAAGGATGCCTACGGTGGTGTGCACCGCGTGGAGGTGGAGGTGGCCGCCACGGGCGAGTCGCGCACGCGCGGGCTCATGTGGCGCAAGGTGCTGTCGGCCGGGCAGGGCATGCTCTTCATCTTCCCGGATGAAGAGGTGCGCGGCTTCTGGATGCGCAACACGCTCATCCCGTTGGACATGTTGTTCATCACGTCCGAGGGCCGCGTCGTGGGCATCATCGAGAACGCGGAGCCGCGCACGCTGACGAACCGCACGGTGGGCATCCCCAGTCAGTACGTGCTGGAGGTGCCGGGCGGCTGGTGCCAGAAGAACGGCATCGTCCGCGGCGGCACGGCGGAGTTCGAGGGCGTCAGCACCATTCCCATCATGCCGTGACGCAAAGGGGGCCGGTGATGCGCGTTTGTCGCGCGCCCGGTTTGCCCGTGATGAAGAAGTGACGCGCTGCTCAAGGTAGCGCCACGCTGCCTCCGCAGGATTCGCGCCGCGCGTCGAAGCGCGCGCCACCTTCTGGAGGATGCACTGCATGGCTTCTCGTCTTTTGAGCCGCGCCACTGGCGCGATGCTCCTGCTTGGCACCGCGACGTGGGTGGGTTGCGAGGGAGACTCGGGTCCCGCGGGCGCGGATGGCCCCAAGGGCCAGGACGGAAAGGATGGCGCCCAGGGACCGGCGGGTGAGCCGGGCACTCCGGGCCCTGGCACCCAGGGACAGCCGGGGCCTGGTGCCACGGCGCGCGCGCCGGGCGTGGAGTCCAGCACGCCGCTGTCGTCCGTCATCGCCGTGACGTTCCGGGGGGACCTGGGCACGGGCGCGACCAACGTGGCGGAGTACGTGAAGGCGCGCGTGGAGCAGGTCGTCACGGGGAAGCTGCCCTCGCCGCTGGTGTTCCCGCTGTCATCCGCGTCCACGGACACGGTGCGTTCGGTGCCGGGGCTGTATCCGACCACGGTCATCAAGTGGATGGATCCGCTGGCCTTCGCGAAGGGCGGTGCGCGCTTCGGCGCGAACGTGGACTACATCGCCTTCTTCGGGGACGGCTGGTCGCAGGACGGACGCGCGCCGCAGTACCACGGGCAGGCCGCGGCCGGCTGGATGTGGATCAACCACGAGTACATCTCCGGCACGAAGCCGCGCGTGGGCACGGCGCCCATCGGCCAGCACCTGGACTTCGCGCGCTTCCTGCGCAACACGGGCTCGCTCTCCAACACGGTGGCGGACGGCACGCAGTGGCAGGCGGACGCGCTCGTCTCCTACAACCGCGAATGGAAGAAGCAGGTGGGCGGCACCTGGATGCGCGTGGTGCAGGACCCCGCGACGGGCGGCTGGGCGGTGGACCGCAACGCGGCCAACGTGCGCTACGACGCCTCCAGCGCCACCCTGGCGAAGGTGGTGGGTGTGACGCTCTCCGGCGAGGAGCATGACGACTCCGGCCTGGCGCTGGTGGCGGGCGTGGTGCCCGGCACGCACTCCAACTGCTCCGGTGGCCAGACGCCTTGGGGCACGGTCATCGTCGGCGAGGAGAACGTCCAGGGCGTCTATGGCGATCCGGAGGCCGCGCTGTGGACGGGGAAGAACGACTGGATTCCAGCGGCGCCGGGCTTCTCGCCGGGGGCTCCGCTCGCGCCTGATTTCTCCGCGCCGGCGGAGGGCGACATGATCAGCGGGGACCGCGACTCCACACACCTGAAGGATGGCTACGGCTACCTGACGGAGGTGGATCCGGGCCAGCCGGCGGACCTCTGGTACGGCAAGGACGCGGAGAAGCCGGGCGCGGGTCACCGCAAGCTGGGCGTGATGGGCCGCGCGCACTGGGAGAACGCCACCTTCGTGGTGGGCGCGGACTGGAAGCTGCTCGCGAACCAGCCCGTGGTCATCTACGGCGGCGATGACCGGCGCGGCGGACGCATCTTCAAGTTCGTGTCGCAGGGCCGGTACACGCCGGGGATGACGAAGGCGCAGGTGCGCGCGCTGCTGGACGTGGGCACGCTCTACGCGGCGCACTTCGCGGGCCTGGACAACGCGACGGGCGACACGCTGGTGGGCGGGGTTGTGCCCACGGACGCGGTGCCGGGCCACGGCCGGTGGATCCAGCTGGGCATGGACAGCACGGACCTGGCGCCGAACGGTGCGGCCTTCGGCCAGCCAACGCTCCAGGTGGGCGCGGCGCTGCGTGACGCGAACCACAACGCGATGGGCGGCTTCGTCAACGACGACCAGGTGCGCAAGCTCTTGTGGACGGCGGCGAACAAGGTGGGCGTGATGGAGCTCAACCGCCCCGAGGACACGGAGTGGAACCCGAAGGACCCCAGCGGCACGCCGCTGCTCTACGTGGCCTTCACCGAGCACGGTGACCCCACGGCGTTGGATCAACAGGGCCGGGTGGCCACCGCCGAGTTGAAGGACGGCGCGTGGGTGAAGAAGGATCGCGGCGCGCAGGACAACCGCGCGGTGGACAAGGTGGGCTCCCTCTTCGCCATCCGTGAGGCGGATCCGGCGGCGCCCGCGGGTTCGAAGACGTTCGACTTCTTCCGAGTGTGGAAGGGAGAGGCGGCGGCCACCAGCGCGGCGCCTGAGTTCGCGGCAGCCAAGCCGGACAACCTGGTCATCGACCGCGAGGGCGGCGTGTGGTTCGGCACGGACGGCAACTTCGGGGTCAACAAGGTCGCGGACGGCATCTTCTACCTGGACCAGGCGCCCGCGCACCGTGAGAGCCCGTACTTCCGCAAGGCGTTCCGAGTGCTCTCCATGCCGAGCGACGCGGAGGCCACAGGCCCGGCGTTCAACGCGGACATGACCAGCCTGTTCGTCAGCGTCCAGCACCCGGGCGAGGACAGCTTCAGCGTCTGGCCGTAGTCGTCGTTCCTTTCGATGGTCGACGAAGACGGAGCCTGACGCATGCGTTCATCCGTGCTCGATGGGGTGCGAGGCCCCGTCTTCATCGTCCTGACGTTGGGGGCCTTCGCCGCGGCGGCGGGCGTGTGGCGTTTGCGCACGCCCGCCGAGGTGGATGCTCCGTTTGATCCGCTCGCGCACGCCCTGGAGGCGGGGAGCCGGGTGGCCAACCGCGAGGCCCCGGTTCCGTCCATGTGTTACACGAAGACGGCCGGGGTCTCGAACCCATGCTGGACGTGTCACACGGGCGGCGTTGGCAACAACGTGATGGCGGACGACTCGCTCCAGGCGGAGTACGCCTTCAGCGACGTGGGGCTGACGAACCACTGGACGAACCTCTTCACGGACCGGACGCGCGCGATGGCGTCCATCACCGATGACGAGGTGCTCGAGTACATCCGCGAGGACAACTACACGCCGCTGCGCGCCGCGCTCCTGGGGCGCGCGGGCGGCTACAAGGGCTGGGTTCCGGACCTGGACCTGACGCAGGGCTTCGACGCGGAGGGCTTCGCGAGGGACGGCAGTGGCTGGCGGGCCGTGCGCTACAAACCGTTCCTGGGAACGTTCTGGCCCACCAACGGCAGCACGGACGATGTCTACGTCCGGCTCCCGGAGTCCTTCCAGAAGGATGCGCGCGGGCAGCCGTCGCGCGAGGTGTATCGCTTCAACCTCGCGGTGTTGGAGGCCGCGATGACGGTGGACCCGGACCTCCTGGACGTGAAGGGTGCGAGCCGCCGCGTGGAGCCGGTGGACGAGCGCGTGGGGAACATGGACCTGGATGGTGACGGCGTCCTGTCCCCGAGCGTGGATCGAGTGCGCGGGTTGCCAGCGCATTACGCGGGGAGCGCGGCGGACGTGAAGGTGCGGCGGTACACGTACCCGAAGGGCACGGAGTTCCTGCACACCGTGCGCTACGTGGATCCGGACGCGCCCTCGCTGCTGTCCACGCGGCTGAAGGAGCTGCGCTATTCGCGCAAGGACGAGGAGCCGGCGGACGACCGCGTGCGGAACTTCTACGCGGAGGAGCAGGAGAAGAAGGTGCGCGGCCGGCTGCCCGCGTTTCCTGGCACGCCGGAGTTGGGGCTGATCAACGAATTCGGCTGGCGCCTGCAGGGCTTCATCGAGGATGCGAAGGGACGGCTGCGCCTCCAGACCCTGGAAGAGCACGCCTACTGCATGGGCTGCCACACGAATCTGGGCGTGACGGTGGACCAGACCTTCGCGTTCCCCCGCAAGGTGCCGGGGCTCGAAGGCTGGCGGATCCAGGATCTGCGAGACCTGCCGGACGTGCCGCAGGCAGGCCACACCGCGCCAGAAACCGCGACGTACTTCGAGCGCGTGCAGGGCGGCGATGAGTTCCGTGCGAACGAAGAGTTGCTCGCGCGCTTCTTCCCGAACGGAGTGCTGGACCTGCCAGCGGTCAGGCGCGCGGCGTCGGGAGGAGACCGCGACCTCGCGTGGTTGGTGACGCCGTCACGGGAGAGGGCGCTTCAACTCGACAAGGCCTACCAGGCGCTGGTGCGGGAGCAGGCATTCGCGCTGGGACGGGACACGCTGCTCGCACCGCCCGCGAACGTGCACAGCGCCGTGGAGAACGGCTCCACCGAATTGGAGGCCACGGGTCGCCTCTACACCGACGGCCGGTTGCACCTCACCTGGGAGTAGGACGCGGTGCACGCGAAGCGGTCTGTCGCACAGCGTCGGGACCGGCCAGCGATTCGCCGCACCGCGTCCAGGAGCGACGATCACCCGCCCAAGCAATCCAGAGTGCCCGCCGTCCGCCGGACGCGGCAAAACCTGTCGGACAGTCGGACAAGTTTCCGCAGCACGGGTGGCGCCGAGGCCCTTGGCCCGGTCCGCCCAAGCTGTCGGACAGTCGGACAGCTTTCCGTGGGGCGAGCGGAGGGGCCGGGCCCCGGCCATGACCTTCAATACCTGTCGGACAGTCGGACAGGTTTTTGCTGCTCGGGTCGGAGGCGGCCTCGGCTCCTGGTCACGGACTTCCAATCCTGTCGGACGGTCGGACAGGTTTCCGGCGCCCAAGTGGCCGCCGCCATCGGCCCGGTCCGCCCAACCTGTCGGACAGTCGGACAGGTTTCCGCCGCGCGGCTGGACCAGGTGGCCCTCTCGCCACGGTGCATCCAAACTTGTCGGACAGTCGGACAGAGGTTTCCGCTACGCGAATGGGGCGGCGGGCCCCATCGCCGGTCCTCCCAACTTGTCGGACAGTCGGACAGGTTCGTGCGGGGGCCGCTGGCGGGGAGTCCCGGCGGGGCCGGGGCATCTCCGTAGGCCGACAGCGTGCCGTGCCGTTTCGGTGGGCTCGGACGGACGACCGCGCCTCACTCGGGACGTGAGGCGCGTGCCGGCTACTTCACCGCGCCCGGCTGGAACAGGAACGTGCTCGTGTGCGTCTGCGCGGAGACGGCCTTCACTCGCTTGCGCAGGGCCGCGGCGACGGCGGACAGCTCCGCGGGGTGGGGGTTGGCGGACAACCCCTGATGGTCCACCGCCGCGAGGCTCAGCGTCACCGGCACCGTGTTGCCTGCCGCGTCCTTGGCCGTGAAGCCGCCGCGCCGCAGGTCCTCCGGACCGTAGAGCGGCACCTTCTCCGCGTCGAAGCGCTGGCAGAGCGTGCGCAACACCTCCGGCGCCACCGCGTCCGGACACACGAGCACGAAGTCGTCGCCGCCCACGTGGCCCAGGTTCGAGCCTTCCGGTAGCAGGTGCAGGCACTCCGACAGCACGCTCGCCGTGTAGCGGATCACCCGGTCGCCCTGGAGGAATCCGTAGCGGTCGTTGTACGCCTCGAAGTGATCCAGGTCCGCGTAGATGACCGTGAACGCACTGCCCTGGAGCGCGGCGCGGATCCACCGTTCGATCATCCGGCTGCCGGGCAAATCGGTGAGCGGATGCGCGCCCGTCGCCGCGTGCTGCTCCAGGTCCGAGGCCCGCGCGATGAGCTGCTTCATCGTCACCGTGCCCAGGAAATGGCCCTTCGCGTCCGTCACCACCACCGGGTCGTAGACGGACTCGGGCGGACGGCGCATCGCCATGCGCGCCAGCGCCGTGATGGCCGTCGCGTCCTCCACCACCATCGGCGCCTCGCGCGGCTCGTCCGGAAGCGCGGACTCCGTGCTGGCGGCGGTTCCCCCGAAGCGCGCGTAGAAGCTCCGCCGCGTCACCACCGCGTGCGGCTGCTCGCCGTCCAGCAGCACGACGTGGTCCTCGCCCGGCGTGCGGCGAAAGAGCCGGTCCAGCTCCACCGCCTGCGCCGTCACCGGCGCGCACGGCGGGCGGATGATCATGCTGCCCACCGTCTCGTCATCTTCGTGCTCGCGGTGGTGCAGGGCGCGAATGGCTTCGCGGCAACGCTCCGCGAAGTCCGCTCCCGGCCGCTGCGGCGAGCTCACGGGCCGTGCCAGCAGGTAGCCCTGCGCGTGCCGGATGCCCAGGCGCAGCAGGACCGCCAGCTCGTTCCACGTCTCCACGCCCTCGGCGATGAGCACCGCGTCCACGCGCTGGGCGAACGCCACCAGCGACTTCACCAGGTGCTGCCGGTACGTGTGCAGGTGGATGTCCCGCACCAGCGCCTGATCCAACTTGATGAAGTCCGGCGCGCTGTGCACCAGAGTCACCAGACCCGAGTGCCCCGCGCCGAAGTCGTCCAGCGCGATGCCGAAGCCCTGCTCCGAATACCGCCGCGCGAGCATGCGCAGCTGCTCCGTGTCCTCGAACGTGCTGCGCTCGGTGATCTCCAGCACCAGCTGCTGGGGACTCAGGCCGTGCTGACGCAGCAGCTCCAGCGTGGACGCGCCGCCAAAGCGCTCGTCGCTCAACACGTCCGGACTGACGTTGAAGAAGAACGGTCCGCGCCGCTGCGCTTCCGGCAGCGTGGCGATGCGACGCACCGCCGCGGTCCAGCATGCGCGCTCCAACTCGTAGGTGAAGCCCTCCACCCGCGCGCGGTTGAACAGCTCGTTGGGGGACTCCACCGGGCCCAGGCCTCGCGACAGCACCTCGTGGCCGAGGACTTCGCCGCTGAGCAGATCGACGATGGGCTGGAAGACGGTGGCGACCCTTGGCTCGTCACCGTTCCAGAGCCAGGGCGGAGGTGGTGCGGGCTTGCTGGGGGAGGGCAGGCTCATGGCTCCCGAAATGTACCGCGCTCTGGCTCAAGCTTCAGTCCCCCCCGACCACTCGGCAGGGCCAACATCGAAAACGGACGCTTGCCACGGACGTCCCCCAGGGCCCGGGGCGGGAGGGCCCCGTGAGCCTCCCCAGGTCCTATTCCCCTTGAATCCGCTGGATTTCCGGCACCTTGGCGCCCTCGGACGCGTCCGGCCCCGGATCCACAGGGGGCACCGGGGCCACGTTCGCCGCCGCCACCTGGGTCAGCGTGACCTGGGCCGCGACCGCGTCCATCGCCTGGCCTTCCTCTCCCTGGGCGGTCGAGAGGGCTCGGAACCGGCGGGCCAGCGAGGCCAGCTCCGCCGCCTTCAGCTGGGCCTGACCGCTGCGCAAGGACAGGAGCGCCACGCGCGCACGCTCCAGCAGGGCCACCTCCGCGCGCAGCCTCGCGAGGATTCGCTCGCGCCGCTGACGCATGTCTCCCAGCCGCTCCACCTCCTCCGCCAGCGACGCCGCCGCGGCCTCCAACTGCCGGCGCGCCACCACGTCCGTGCTCGCGCGAGCGCTGCGCTCCAGGCTCTCGCGCTCCGCCTGCAACTCCGCGGCGGCGCGCTCCTCCAGCTGCGCTTCCACGCCAGCCCACTCGGACGCCAGCTCCACCGCGCCCCTGGTGATCCGCGCCAGCGTGCGGGCCAGCTCCTCGCGCGCGGGCTCGCGGGGCAGCTTCGCCAGGGACTGACCGCATTGACGGTAGAGGGACAGCGCGCGTTCGGACAGCGTGTGGAAGTCACCGGAGAGCTGGGGCAGCAGCTCCTCCGCGCGCGCCTCCACCGGATCCGCCGTCAGCCCCAGGTGCGCGGCGATGGCGCCCAGCCCCACGAAGAGCCCCACGATGCCGCCCACCACCGCCGCCGCCAGCAGCGTGGGCGTGGCCACGGACGCCAGCCGCACCGACAGGATGTTCGCCACCACGCCACCCGCCAGCGTGAGCCCCGCGCCCAGCACGGCGCCCAGGCCGTAGTGCACGAGCGTGGGGCGGGCCTCCGCGACCTGTCCCTCCTCGCCCAGGTCGTTGAGGCGGGAGCGCACCAGCAGGGCACCCGCGGCCGCGCCACTCGTGGCCACCGTCCACGCGGGCGACAGGCCCAGCCCATAGGGCATCGCGACGAGCAGCAACCCCAGGCCACTCAAGAGGCCCCGGTCCCACCGGTCGCCTCGCGCGCACGCCAGCACCACCGCCGCGGGTACCAGCCACGTCAGCGGCATCGGCATGCCCACGCGGAAGGACAGCCACTGCACCAGCCCCGCTCCGGCGCCTGCCGCCAACGCGCGCGTGACGGTGTGCTCGAAGGCTTCGCGGTGGTGGAATTGCAACACGGCGGCATTCATCGGGACACCCCGGGAACGGCCCCCAAGGGCCGGGAATGTCTCTTCGAACGCGCGGCTCGCGAAAAGGGTCTACGCCTTCGGACGCGAAATGGGTCCCGGCTTGCCCTTCGTCACGCGGAGGTAGTCCGCCGGGGCGAGGACAATCTGCGTCCCGCGCACCCCGGCCGACACGGCGACTTCATCGAACAGCTCCAGCGTCTCATCCACGAAGACGGGGTAGTCCTTCTTGCCCCCCAGCGCGGTGACGCCGCCCCGGATGTAGCCGGTGAGCGGCTGCAATTCCTTGAGGGGGATGGTGTCCACCTTGCGGTCGCCGGACAGCCGCGCCAGGGCCTTCAAATCCAGCTCCGCGTTGCCCGGCACCACCGCCATCAACACGCCGGTGCGGTCGCCCTTGGCCACCAGCGTCTTGAAGACCTGCTCCGCGGGCATGCCCACCTTGGCCGCCACCGTCTCCGCGGAGAGGTCGTCCGGATCCACGTCGTAGTCGCGCAACGTGTACGCGATGCCGAGCGAATCCAGGAGCCGGGCGGCGTTCGTCTTCATGGGCGTTACATCCCCAGGGCCGTGGCGGCGGCCTTCACGCGCTGGAGCGCGTCCTCGGGCGAACTTCCCACCGCGGACAGGTGGCCCATCTTGCGACCCTTGCGCGCGTCGCGCTTGCCGTACAGGTGCAGCCGGACGCCGGGCAGCGCCAGCGCCTGCGCGAACCTGGGGCCGCCCTCCTGCCGCCACAGGTCGCCCAGCAGGTTCACGATGGCCGCGGGGCGCACTACTTCCACCGAGCCCAGGGGCAGGTTGCACACCGCGCGCACGGCCTGCTCGAACTGGCTCGTCAGGCACGCCACTTCCGTCGAGTGGAAGCTGTTGTGCGGCCGGGGCGCCACCTCGTTGACGAGCAGCGACCCGTCACCCAGCAGGAACATCTCCACCACCAGGAGCCCCTCCACCTTCAGCCCGGCGGTGATGTCGCGCGCCACCTGCGACGCCTGCGTCAGCACGGCCTGGGGCAGCGGACCCGGCAACAGCGACCACGCGAGGATGCGCTCCTCGTGGTGGTTGAACGCGGGCGGGTACACCGCGAGCTGCCCATCCGGCCCGCGCGCCACCAGCACGGACAGCTCCGCCTTCAGGTCCAGCGCGGCCTCCGCCACCACGGAGCGCTCGCCCAGCTCCTTCCACGCGGCGCCCGCCTCGGAGGCGGACTTCACCTCGTACTGGCCGCGCCCGTCGTAGCCACCCTCGCTGGACTTGATGAAGCACTTGCCGCCCAGCGCGGTGATGGCCGCGGCCAGCTCCGCCTCCGAGTGCGCCTCGCGCCACGGGCCCAGCGGGAAGCCGCCCTTCGCGAGCCAGGCCTTCTGCCGGCCGCGGTGCTGCACCACCTCCAGCACGGAGGCGCCGGGCCGCATGGGCGCGTGACGCGACACCGCGTTGAGCGTGGACAGCGAGACCTTTTCAATCTCCAGCGTCACCACGTCGCACTGGCGCGCCAGGTCCTCGGCCGCCGTCGTGTCGGAGAAGGACGCGGTGAGGCAGCGGTCCACCACGGAGCGGGACGGGCACGCCGAGTCCGGATCCAACGCCTGCACCTGGTAGCCCAGCGTGCGCGCCGCGAGCGCCATCATGCGCCCCAGCTGGCCGCCGCCCAGGATGCCCAGCGTTCCGCCCGGCAGCACCATGGGGCCGCTCATCCCGCCACCTCGCGCTGCGCCAGCACTTCATCCGTGCGGGCCTTGCGCCAGGCGGCCAGCCGCTCGCGCAGCTCCGGGTACTTCAGCGCCAGGATGGCCGCCGCGTGCAGCGCCGCGTTGGCGGCCCCCGGCTTGCCAATGGCCTGCGTGCCCACCGGGACGCCCTTGGGCATCTGCACGATGGAGAGCAGCGCGTCGAAGCCGGACAGCACCGTGGTGGGCATGGGCACGCCCAGCACCGGCAGCAGCGTCTTGCTGGACACCATGCCGGGCAGGTGCGCCGCGCCGCCCGCCGCGGCGATGATGACGGACAGCCCGCGCGACTCCGCGCTGGACGCGTACTCCATCATCCAGTCCGGCGTGCGGTGCGCGGAGACGATGCGCACCTCGTGCGGGATGCGCAGCTCGGCGAGGATGTCGATCGCCGGTTGCAGGTGCTCCAGGTCGCTCTTGCCGCCCATGATGACCCCGACCCACGGGGTGCTCGCGCTCGCCGCCATGCTTGTCCGCGCCTCCAGTGCGCCCTGCTTCCAGGGGGTGAAGCCTGGAAGAACGCGGAGATAGGGCCACGCGATTCCGGAGGTCAACCGCGAAGATGTGACGTCGCGATGGCGGGCGGGCAGGGAGGCGGGCGATGCCCCCCTGCATGCCCCTCGAAGCTCCGGAGTCTCAGTACGTCGAGCCCATGCGCCCGAAGCTCTTGAGCGCCTTCACCTTGCTGTTCTTCACGGCGGCCTTCTGGGCTTCATAGGAATCCGCGTCGTCGTATTCCTGCATCGCGCGGGTCTGCTCGGCCTGATCCGCCGCCACCGCCGCCGCGCCCGCCACCACGCCCGCCTCCTCGAAGAGGGCCTGGTTCTGGGAGAGGTAGCCCTTGGCTTCCGCCTTCTTGCCCTGGCTCATGGCCTCCGCGGCCTTCTGGAGGTTCTGCGCGCTGCGGGCCCGGGCCGCGTACACCGTGGCCTCCTTGTCCTGGCGCTGGACGACCTCCTCCAGCACGTTGGTGGCCACCGCGGCCAGCATGGACTGGTCCTCCACGTTCTTCTGCACGAGCAGGTCCGTGTACGCGACCTTCAGCCCCGCCACCTGCACGGACTGGCCCGGCGTGGTGCCCGTCACGTGCAGCCGCGCCACCACGCGCTCCGTCTGGCCCGCGGAGAAGTCCGGCAGCGCCACGCGCACGGTGTTTCCGGCCTGGTGCGCGCGGTAGCCCAGCACCTCGCCCAGCGTCGTGCCCGGGGGCAGTTCGAAGGACAGCTCCACGTTGCGCGCCACCGCGGTGGTGGCCTGCTGCAGGTCGCGCTGGAAGAGGGTGGACAGCTTGCTCGCGTCCTCCAGGAAGCCGTACGCACCGGCGCCGTACTCCGCGAAGGCCTGCATCAGGTCCTCGTTGAAGTCCGTGCCCACGCCAATGGAGCTCACCGTGATGCCGGAGGCGCGGATCTCCTTCACCACGTTCTTGAGGCCCTCCTCGTCGGACACGCCCTCGGTGGGCTGGCCGTCGCTCATCAGGATGAGGCGGTTCACCGTGGCCGTCCCGCCCATGGCGGACGCCAGCTGCGTGCGGCCCACGGACAGGCCCGCGCTGATGTTGGTGCCGCCGTCATCCCAGATGCCGTCGATGAACTGGAGCATCCGCTCGCGGTTGCCCGCGGTGGCCGGCAGGGACGGCAGGCTCTTCACGTCGCTGCCGTAGTGCACGATGGCCAGCCGGTCCTCGTCGCGCAGCAGCGTCACCAGGTGCCGCGCGGCCTGCTTCGCCTGCTGGAGCTTGTAGCCGCTCATGGACCCGGACCGGTCGATGACCACCGCCAGGTTCACCGGGCTGCGCTTCGCCCCGGGCACCTCCGCGCCGGTGAGGTCCACCGTCACGTACGTCTCCGAAGGGCCCACCGGCACGTACGGGTGCGACAGCCGGCTCGTCACCTGGAGGCTGCCCGTGGACACGCGCGGCCCCGGCGGCGGGACGGGCGGAGGGGGCGTGGGCGACGTCACGACGACGTGCGGCGTGGGCGGCTGGCCGCCCCCGCGGGGCATGCCCAGCACCAGCGCGGTGAGGGCAAGGCCACCAGCCAGGGCGAGGAACAGGACCGTACGATTCATGGCAGGGCTCCAAAGGCGTTTGAAACGCGGGCCCTGCCTTTACGAACGGGGAGCGCGAAAAGGTCTAACCCTTTCGCGCGAGGCGACTGTTCAGTGGGCTGTTCAGCCCGGACTTCAGTTGCCCTGGGCCGCCGGGACGGCGCCCGCGCAGAAGTAGGGCGAGTTGTTCTCGCCGAAGGTGCGCCGGTAGAAGGACTCGTCCGAGATCTTGATGGCGTCCAGCGTGTCCTGGTCCAGGAGCAGGGGACGGCACGTCATGCGCTCCTTGAGGCCCGGCTCCACGTCATCCACGGTGCGGGTGATCTCGCAGCCCGTCGTGGTGCCCTGCACGCACTCCTTGCTGCAGTAGCCCAGGGCGAACGCCTCCGGGTTGTCGCTGCGGGGGCTCTGGTCGTCACGGACGCAGACGAGGTCCTCGCAGTCCAGCGAACCGAAGGAGATGAAGTCCTGATCCACGGCGATGTCCTTCTCCTGGATCTCCACGAACTTGCGGCCCTGCTCCTCCCGCTCCTGGTCCGTGGCCCTGCGCACCAGTTGGCACGGCTTGCCCAGCTCGGTGGTGACGTCGCAGCCTCCCAGCATCAGGGCGGCGGACAGGAAGAGCGCGGTTCGCACGAACATCTTTCAGACCTCTAGGAAGGATGGAAACAGGGCGCGTGGGGGATGACGACGCCCGGAACCCGGGAACGGTAGCACACCGCTTCTTCGCGCCAACCCCTGACCCGCGGGGCGTGAGCACAGTGGAATTGTGAAGGGATACGAGAGGAATACAGAGGAGGCAGGCGCATTCTGCTGGTTGATGGTTGGGAATACGGCCGATAGGATGGTGCGGCTGATGTCATGCTGCCTTCCGGTGGCAGTACGTTCCCTCCCCCCACGGAGCGCCCGGACTTGAACCGCCCCACGCTGCTGCTTGCGCTGAGCCTGATGTGGCCCGCGCTGGCCCCCGCCCAGAACCAGCAAGGCATGGGCCTCGATCTGACCGAGGACTCCCAGGCCAAGCCACCCGAAGAGAACCCCGCGCCGCCGCCGGACGAGGAAGCCCGTCCCGCGTCGCCGCCAGCCGCCACCCCGGCGAAGGACATCCCGATCGAAGCGCTGATGCCGCTCACGGACATCACCCAGGACGACCGGGTGAAGAGCGTTCAGCGCAAGGTCTATCTGAAGAAGAACCGCCTGGAGATCTCACCGTTCGTGAGCATCTCCGTGAACGACCCGTTCTATTCGAAGTTCGGCGGCTCGTTGCGCGCGGCCTGGTACCTGTCGGACACGCTGGCCGTCTCGGCGCGTGGCTCGCTCATCCAGGTCATCCCGTCGGATGACGTCCGCACGGCGAAGCGCACCTTCAACAGCAAGATCTACGGCTCCGTGCCGAACTGGTCCGCCATGGGCGACCTGGAGTGGGCGCCGCTCTACGGCAAGGTGTCCTTCCTGAACTCCATCCTCCACTTCGACGGCTACCTGCTGGGTGGCATGGGCGTGGTGAGGACGGAGACCTCCGCGCTGCCGGACCGCGGCCTCAACCCGGCGTTCGACCTGGGCCTGGGCATGCGCTTCGTCACCAAGGACTACCTGGCCGTCAACGTGGCCCTCATCAACACCTCCTACGTGGACCAGCCCCTGGGCAGCAGCAAGGGCGCCCTCCAGAACGTCATGACCCTCAACGCGGGCATCTCCATCTTCCTGCCCCTCAAGTCGACGGGGAGGGAGTCCGAATGAAGCCCGCCTTCCGTCTGCTCCTGACCCTGTGCGCGGGCGTGCCCACGCTCGCCGCCGCCGACCAGGCGCCCGCTCCGGCCGCCGCCGCTCCGGCTCCGGCCACGCCTGCTCCGGCTCCGGCTCCGGCGACCCCGGCCCCGAAGACCGCCGCCAACTCCAACCCGCCCGCCGGCTCGCAGGAGGAGGAGGCCGGCGACGTGTCCGAGGTGGACAAGGACGCCCTGGGGCCTCTTCGCGAGCGCATCCGGCCGGTGTCCGGCCACATGTTCCTCAAGAAGGGCCGCTTCGAGGTCAGCCCGTCCGCGTCCATCACCATCCGCGACGCGTTCTACAAGAAGTACATCTTCGGCGGCACCGTCACCTACTTCCCCACGGAGACGCTGGGCGTAGGCCTTCGCGGTGGCTACGCGCTGAACTCCGTGGCGGGCTCCGCGCAGATCTGCACCTTCACGCCGGGCGAGGACGGGGACACCCGCGGCTGCCGCGCGCCCACCAAGGGTGAGCTGGACGGGTATGCGCCCGGCCAGATGACGCTCACGGGCGGCGTGGACGTCCAGTGGGCGCCCATCTACGGCAAGCTGTCGCTGCTGGCGGAGAAGTTCGTCCACTTCGACATGTACGGCGTCGTGGGCGCGTCCGTCGTCCAGTACAAGGGCCCGGCGGAGTCGCTGGCGGACGGCTCGCCCGTCGCGGGCAGCAAGTCGTACCTCACGGGCGGCGGCAATGTGGGCGTCGGCCTGCGCTTCTTCTTCAACCGGTGGATGACGCTGCGCACGGAGCTGCGCGACATCATCTACGTGGAGAAGGGCCGGGATCCCACGCCCAACTACCTCCGCAACCAGATCCTGTTCGAGCTGGGCCTGTCCTTCTTCTTCCCCTCCGGTTCCTGAGACTCATGCGCACCCACCGGTTCCTCCGCCTCGCCGTCCTCGGGCTCACGCTCGCGTACACGGCCCCCACGCTGGCCCAGTCCTTCGAAGGGCTGGACCTGGCGGGCCAGTCGAAGAAGAAGAAGAAGGGGGCCTCGTCGAAGGCTTCCTCGAAGAAGAAGACGTCCGTCAAGCGTGGCAAGGGCAAGACGACCGCCCCGGCCGAGGACGCGGACGAGTCCGCCTCCGACACCAGCGCGCCCGTGGGCAACCCCGCCACGCCGCCCGCCGCGGTGACGACGACGCCGGCGCCCACGGCCACTCCGGCCGCGCCCGCCGCGAAGCCCACGCCGCCCTCGAAGCCGGCCGGGCAGGGCAGCCCCGGCCTGGGGCTGGACCTCACGGGTGACAACGACAAGCCGCCCGCGCCCACGATGTCGTTCGACGCGGTGGACGTGTCCGGCAAGACGGCGGACCGCCAGCGCCTGGACGCGGCCATCAGCCTGTTCAAGAACGACGAGTACGAGAAGGCCGCGATGGCGTCCCACGAGCTGTTGGGGGACCCCAAGCTCCAGGGCCTGCACGTCGAGGCCCGCTACGTGCTCGCCAAGTCGCTCTACCGCATGGGGCTGTACCACTCGTCGCTGGGCGAGTTCTCCAAGATCCTCGCCGCGGGCCCGTCCACGAAGTTCTTCAAGACGAGCCTGGAGTGGCTGTTCTTCATCAGCCGCAAGACGCAGAACGAGACGGTCATCCTGGATGAGATCGCCCGGTACGCGAACTACGAGTTCCCGGAGAAGTTCCGGAACGAGTTCCGCTACCTGCTGGCGCGCTACCACTTCGTGCGTGGCCGCGCCCTGGATCAAGTGGGCCAGACGGAGAACGCGGACAAGTCCTTTGAAGAAGTGAAGCGCCTGGCGCTGACCATCCCGCGCACGGACGTGTTCTACCCGCGCGCGAAGTACCTGGAGGGCCTGGCCTTCTTCCGCAACGGCACGAACCACAAGGACGCGGCGGCCAAGCGCGGCAACACGGACGTCATGGCGTCCGTGGAGGCCATGAAGGAAGTGGTGCGCCTCACCCGTCCCATGGCGGGCCGCTCCGGCGAGCAGGCGAAGCTGGACAAGTCGCTGCGCGAGCTGGCGTTCATGCAGCTGGCCCGTACGCACTACGGCATGCAGCAGAACCGCTTCTCCATCTTCTATTTGAACAAGGTGGAGCGCGGGAACACGCAGTGGCTGGAGGCGCTCTTCGAGTCCTCCTGGGCCAACTACCGCATCGGCCAGTACGAGCAGGCGCTGGGCAACCTCATCACCCTGTCGTCGCCCTTCTTCCGCGAGGAGTACTTCCCTGAGGCGCTCATCCTCAAGGCGGTCATCTATTACGAGAACTGCCGCTACCGGGAGTCCAACCTCATCCTCCAGGACTTCGAGCGCACCTACCTGCCCGTGCACGACGAGCTGGACGGGCTGGTGAAGAAGAACATGGACGCCTCCGAGTACTACACGGTGCTCGCGGACGTGCAGAAGAAGAACAAGGACGGCCTGGAGAAGAACGGCACGGACGTGCTCCTGGAGCGCATCCTGCGGCTGGCCCTCACGGATCAGGACCTGAAGAAGACCAACGACTCCATCCTGGAGCTCGAGGGTGAGATGGACCTGTTCTCCAACAAGGGCGACACGTTCAAGTACTCGGAGCTGACCAAGCAGCTGCTGGAAGAGCTCAAGGTCCAGCGCACCAGCCTCATCTCCAAGGCCGGCATCATGGCCAAGGGCAAGCTGGAGACGGAGCTGGGCGCGCTCAAGCTGCTGCTGGCCAACGGCCTGCGCATCAAGTTCGAGACGACCACCAAGGAGAAGGAGTTCCTGGAGGAGCAGCTCAAGGCGGGCGGCCGCACGGCCATCGTCAAGAAGTACAAGTACTCCGTGGCGGTGGCGGACGATCAGCTCTACTGGCCCTACGAGGGCGAGTACTGGCGTGACGAGCTGGGCACGTACCAGTACACGATGACCAAGGGCTGCATCGAGCGCGACACGGCCAACCGCCAAATCCAGTCCGCCGAGGCGATGTAGACGCCTCGCGCTGAGAGTGGGATTCTTCCCGGCCGCCGGAGCGCCCCGTACGCGCGCTCCGGCGGTCTTGTCTTTTCCAACGGTCCCTCGAAGGGACGAGGGAGTGCGAAGTTGGCTCGGGAGGCGTCGCTGCGGGTGGTGTTCGGCATCGCCGTCCTGGACCTCATCGGGTTCGGCATCCTGATTCCGCAGCTGGGCGTGTACGGCGTGCGCTTTGGCGCTTCCCCCTTCGCGGTGGGGCTGCTGGTCGCGGTGTACTCGCTGATGCAGCTGGTGGCGGCGCCCATCATGGGGCGGCTGTCGGACCGGTTCGGCCGGCGGCCGGTGCTGCTCATTTCCCAGGTGGGTTCGCTGCTGGGCTACGTGCTGTTCGCCTTCGCGCACACGCTGCCCCTCCTGTTCCTGTCCCGCGTCATCGACGGGGTGTCCGGCGGCAACGTGTCCACGGCGCAGGCGGTGGTGGCGGACATCACCAAGCCCCATGAGCGCGCGCGGGGCATGGGCATCATCGGCGCGGCGTTCGGCCTGGGCTTCGTGCTGGGGCCCGCGCTGGGCGGCGTGCTGGGGGCGTGGGGCGGCAACCTGGCCATTGGCCTGTTCGCGGCGGGGCTGTCCGCGCTGAACCTCATCAACACCTGGTTCTTCCTGCCGGAGACGCGCAGGGCGGACTCGCCGTCCGCCACGTCTCGCAACATGCGGGGCGCGGCCGCCGCGTTGACGCTGCCCGTCGTGGGCCGGTGCGTGGTGCTGGTGCTGCTCTACACGGTGGCCTTCGCGCAGATGGAGGGCACCTTCTCCGTGTACCTGCTGACGCGCTTCCTGTCCTCCGGGCCGGTGCCGCTGGAGGGCGGGTGGCTGGTTCACGCGGTGCATCCGGACGCGTCCATCCTGAAGGAGGCGAGCCTGCGCTCCGGGGCGCTCTTCGCGGTGGTGGGCGTGCTGTCCGCGCTGGTGCAGGGCGGGCTGATGCGCCGGCTGGTGGCGGCCGGGCATGGCGCATCAGGCCATGGGGCGGCAGGTGCCCCGGGGGGCAGGGGAGGGCGGGAGGCCCCGGTGGCCGTGGTGGGTTTCGGGCTGACGGCGGTAGGGCTGGCCTTGCTGCCCGTGGCGCCGTCGTACGGGTGGCTTTTCCCGGTGATGGGCCTGTTGGCGGTGGGCTCCGCGCTGGTGACGCCGTGCCTGTCCGCGCTGGTGTCCCTGCACGCCCCCATGGAGCGGCAGGGGGCGGTGCTGGGGGCCTATCAGGCGTCCGGCTCGCTGGGCCGCATCATCGGGCCCGCGCTGGGCGGCCTGCTCTTCACCCGACTGGGCCCGACAGCCCCGTACGGGACGGGCGCGGTGCTGGTGGCGCTGGGTGGACTTTTGGCACTGTCGTTGGTGACACAGGTGCGATTGTCGGGAGCAGGCGCGGAGCAAAGCTCATAGGATGGGGACCATGGTGGGCAAGCCGCAGCACATCACCATCGCGTTCGACGTGATGGGGAGCGATCACGGCCCGTTGGAGGTGGTGCGAGGCGCCGCCCAGCTTTCGCTGGAGTCTCCGCACATCCACGCGCTGCTCGTGGGGGACCGGCCGGTCATCGACGAGGCCCTGGCGAGCATCAAGCACAACGGGGAGCGCATCTCCGTGCACCACGCGGGCGACTACGTGGGCATGGACGAAAAGCCCGGCGAGGCGCTGGCGCGCAAACCCGAGTCCTCCGTGGCGGTGGCCGCCCGGCTGGTGGCGGAGGGTGAGGCGCACGCGCTGGTCTCCGCGGGCAACACGGGCGCGGGCGTGCTCGCGTGCAAGCGCCACTTCCAGCTGATTCCCGGCGTGCGCCGCGCGGCCCTGGCCACGGTGTACCCCACGAGGGGCGTGCGAGGCGCGAAGCAGGACCCGTTCAGCCTCATCCTCGACGTGGGCGCCACGGTGGAGGCCACCGCGGAGGACCTGGTGGCGTTCGCCGTCATGGGCTCCGCCTACGCGCGCATCATCTCCCGCAACGAGCGGCCGAAGGTGGCGCTCCTGTCCAACGGCGTCGAGCCCCAGAAGGGCCCGCCGCGCGTGGTGGAGGCGCACCAGCGGCTGTCGCAGATGGCGGGGCTCAACTTCACGGGGAACGTGGAGGGCATCGACATTCCGCGCGGCACGGTGGACGTCATCGTCACGGACGGCTTCGTGGGCAACGTGTGCCTGAAGATGCTGGAGGGCGTGCACGACACGGTGATGGAGCTGGCCCAGTACGCCTACAAGGAGAGCCTGCGCTGGCGCGCGGGCCTGGCCATGCTGTCGTCCGGCATCGAGCGGCTGAAGGACATCACGGACTGGGAGCAGTACGGCGGCGCGCCCATCCTGGGGTTCGACCGCATCTTCATCAAGGCGCACGGCCGCTCCAAGGCGCGCGCCATCGCGAACGCGGGCAAGGTGGCCGCGAAGGCGGTGGCGAACGAGCTGGGCACCGCCATCCAGGAGGGCCTGGCGAAGTGAGCCTGCCGGACCGCATCGACCCGCCCCCCCCGCGCCGCATCTACCGGTGGGACCTGGACAAGACGTACCTCCAGACGGACTTCGAATCGCTGCGCGACCTGTTCCGCACGGCGTTCCAGAAGGCCCATGAGAAGGTCGCCATCCCGGGCGCGTCCGCCCTCATCCGCGAGCTGGCGGAGCAGGGGGACTCGCGGCTGTGCATCGTGTCCGGCAGCCCCAAGCAGATGCGCGCGGTGCTGGAGGAGAAGCTCAAGCTGGACGGCATCCAGTGGGATGAGTTCGTCCTCAAGGACAACGTGGGCAACCTCCTGCGCGGGCGCTTCCGGGCCCTGCGCGGACAGGTGGGCTACAAGCTGCCCGCCATCCTGGAGAGCCGCGTCCACGCGCCGGTGGAAGCGGAAGAAGTGCTCTTCGGCGATGACGCCGAGGCCGATGCGTTCATCTATTCGCTCTACGCGGACCTCATCGCGGGCCGGGTGGACGAGCGCGTGCTGTCCCAGGTGCTGGAGGCGGGCGGGGTGTACCCGGACGACGTCGCGCGGGTGCAGGAGGCATGGAAGAAGATTCCCATCGCGGACCCGGTGCGGCGCATCTTCATCCACCTGGACAAGCTGACGCCGCCCGCGCACTTCACGCCGTATGGCCCGCGCGTGGTGCCCATCTTCAACTACTTCCAGGCGGCGCTGGTGCTGCTGGCGGACGGCCACCTCACGGCGCCGCAGGTGCTGAAAATCGCCGTGGAGATGGTGCAGACGGCGGGGCACAACATCATCACGCTGTCGAACTCGTTCCAGGACCTGCTGAGGCGAGGACTGCCGCTGCAGCAGGCGGCCATCGCGCTGTCCCAGGCGATGGAGGGGCCCAACGCGCTGCTCAAGGCCATGCGCCCCATGCCGGACATCCTGGCCGCGTTCAGCAAGCGTCTGGCCGCGCTGGGCACGCAGCCCCCCCCACCGCGCGTGCAGGCGGTGGACTACGTGTCGCTCATCTCCCACGCGCTGCCCCGGACCCATAAGGGGCGCACCCTGAAGCCGCCCACCTGAAGCGCCCGGCCTTCGGGCCCGGCCGTCTGCCTGCCTGCTTCCCGGCCCCTCCAGCATTGAGGGCCCGTGGCGGCCGGAGTCTGGCCCGGATTGGGGTGTTATCCAGTGGAAGCGCCTCCCACGGGCAGCGGGCGCACGGCGGGCGAGCAGGGGGCCCCAGGTGGACCCCCAACGTCCCTGAAGAATGTCCTTAAGCGCGACCCCCATGGGTGGGAGGATGCGTGCTAGACGGCTGCCCTGCCGAGGCGAATGACGCGAGACCCGACCCATCCCCCGCCCCCTGGCGGAACGCTGCCAGCCGCGCCCGGAGACGACGCGCGCGGAGAGGCCTCCTTCGAGGCGGCAGCGGACACGGCATCCGGGTCCGCGCACGAGGTTTTTTCCATGTCTTCCCCCCTGGACCTGTCGGGCCCCGAGGAGCGCGGCGAGCGCACCGAGGCCCAGGTGCCCGCGGACTCCGCCGAGCACCCCAGCGATTTCGAAACCCCTTCCCGGGCCGCCCCGGCCCCCTCCGAGCCCCCCTTCGCCGCGGACGCGGCGGAGGACGACGGGTTCGACGACGATGACGATGACACCGAGGACGCCGGCCCGGAGGTCACCGACGAAATCCTGGCCGCCACCGAGGCCCTGAAGGCCGCGGAGGCGGAGGACGCGCAGGCCGCCGCCGAGGCGGGTGACGAAGCCGAGGAGCCCGAGGCCGTCATCCTGGAGCCGGAGCCGGAGCCCGCCGCGAACGAGCCGGAGTTGCAGGCGCCCACCACCACCCGCACGGGTGAGCCCGCGGAAATCGACCCGGACGAGATGGATCCGGACGCGCTCAAGGTGGTGCTGCGGCTGCACCAGCACGGCCACCAGGCGTACCTGGTGGGTGGCTGCGTGCGCGACCTGCTGTTGGGCAAGAAGCCCAAGGACTTCGACGTGGCCACCAGCGCCCACCCGGGCGAGGTGCGCGCCATCTTCCGCAACTGCCGGCTCATCGGCAGGCGCTTCCGGTTGGCGCACGTCTACTTCAAGGGCGGGAAGATCGTGGAGGTGTCCACCTTCCGCGCGAACCCCACGGAGCTGGAGCCGGCGGCGGCGGGGGTGGAGGAGGGGCAGAGTGGCGAGGACCTCCTCATCACCCACGACAACGTCTTCGGCACCGCGCAGCAGGACGCGCGCCGCCGCGACTTCACCATCAACGGCCTGTTCTACGACGCGGCTGAAGGCCGGGTCATCGACTACGTGCGCGGCCGGCGCGACCTGGATGAGCGCTTCATCCGGACGATTGGCGACCCGGAAATCCGCATGCGCGAGGACCCGGTGCGCATCCTGCGCGCGGTGCGCTTCGCGGCGAAGCTGGACCTGGACATCGAGTCGCGCACGTACGCGGCGATGGAGGGCGCGGTGGAGGACCTGCCGCGCTGCGCGCCCGCGCGCCTGCTGGAGGAGACGTTCCGGCTCATCCGCGGCGGCGTGTCCGCCCCGGCGCTGAAGCTGCTGGCGGCGCTGGACTCGCTGAAGATTCTGCTGCCGCCCGTGGACGAGTACCTGCGTGAGAACGGCAAGGAAGGGGAGAAGACCTTCTACGCCTTCGCGCAGGCGCTGGATAAGCGCGTGTCCGCGGGAGAGGTGCTGGACGACGCCATCCTGCTGGCGGCGTTGCTGGTGCCCATCAGCCGCGCGCACCCGCCGGTGGAGGAGTCGCAGGACGAGGGCCGCGCGTCGGTGTCGCGCGTCATCGAGGACCTGCTGGCGGGCTTCGTGGAGTCCGCGCGGCTGCCGCGCCGCATCGCCGAGCGCTGCCGCATGCTGCTCCTGATGCAGCGCACGCTGTCCGGGGAGCGCCGCCGCAAGACGGGCGCCTTCCGCCGCCACCCGCTCTTCAACGAGGCGCTGGCCGTCTACGCGATGACGGTGGAGGCCACGGACGAGGGCCGCGAGGCGCTGGAGGCCTGGCAGGCCGGAGAGGTGCCTCCGCCGCGCGCCGGAGCCGCTGGCGGTGCGGACGCGGAAGGCCCGCGCCGCAAGCGCCGTCGCCGCCGTCGCCGCCGTTCCGGCAACGGGAGCGGAGAGGGCGGCGGTTCGGGCGCCTCCTCCGGTTCCGACGCGGGCGAGGGGTAGTTCCTTCGCGGTGGTGTCGCAGCGAAAGGGCTGGAGTGCTTCAGGCGCTCCGGCTTTTTTCGTGTCCGCAAGCCCGGGGACGCGCTACCGCTTCGGCTTGTCCACCGGCTTCTCGGAGCGGTGCTGGTCATCGTCCGACGCCTCCGCCCCCGCGATGTCCGCCATGGTGATGGCCTTGCTGCCGAAGCGCGCCGCGATGCGGTCCATCGCCTCGTTCAGCTTCGACGACTTCGGCGCGGCCGCCGGGAACAAGCCCAGCTGCGGCTCGTCCTCGTCCAACTGCACGCTCACGCCGGTGAGCCGCAGCGCCTTGCCTTCGTGCGCGCGCTCCAGCAGCTCCAGCGCCGCGCGGTAGATGACCTGCCCGTCGTCCGTGGCCTCGCGCAGCGTGACGCGGCGGGTGATGAGCGTGAAGTCCGCGAACTTCAGCTTGAGCTGCACCACGCGGCCCTTCAGCGTCGCGCGCCGCAGCCGCCGGGCCACCCTCAGGGCCTGCGCGTGCACGTGCGGCTTGAGCGCCTCCAGGCCCGTCAGGTCCTCGTCGAAGGTGTCCTCCGCGCCCACGCTCTTGGCCGCCCGGTCCGGCACCACGTCCCGCGCGTCGATGCCGTGCGACAGCTCCCACAGGTGCTTCGCGCTCGCCGCGCCGAACCGCTCCTCCAGCCAGTCCACGTCCCGCGCCGCCACGTCGCCAATGGTGACGAGCCCCGCGCGCTTCATCGCCTCTTCCGTCTTCGGCCCCACGCCCCACAGGCGCGACACCGGCAGCCCGGCGAGGAAGGCCACCGTCTCCTCCGGGCGCACCTCGCGCTGGCCGTTGGGCTTCGCCAGGTCGGAGGCGATCTTCGCCACGAACTTCGCCGTGGCGATGCCCGCGGACGCCGGCAGGTTCAGCTCGTGGGCGATCTCCTTGCGGATCCGCTTCGCGATGTCCGCCGCCGCGCCGAACAGCCCCACCGACGCCGTGACGTCCAGGAACGCCTCGTCCAGCGACAGGGGCTCAATCAGCGGCGTGTACCGCTCGAAGATGGCGAACACGTGCTCGCTGGCCTCCGCGTAGGCGGAGAAGCGCGGCTTCACCACGATGGCGTGCGGCGCCTGCTTCATCGCCCGCGCCATGGGCATGGCGCTGCGGACTCCGAAGGGGCGCACCTCGTAGGACGCGGCCACCACCACGCCGCGTTGTGCATGCCCGCCAACGATGACCGGCTTGCCCCGGAGGGACGGGTTGTCGCGCTGCTCGACGGACGCATAGAAGGCGTCCATGTCCACGTGGAGGATGGCTCGCATGACGTGAGTCACTCTAGTGGTCCCCTCTGACAGTGCGAGCCATGAAGACCCTCACCGAATACCTCTGGTTCGAGACGAAGGCCCGGCGCGAACTGGTGCGCCTGACGGACACCGTGGCCGCCCTGCTGAAGAAGAGCGGCATCCAGGAGGGCATGGTGCTGGTGTCCGCCATGCACATCACCGCGGGCGTCTTCGTCAACGACGACGAGCCCGGCCTCCACGAGGACATCTGGGACTGGCTCCAGCACCTGGCGCCCCACGGCCCCGACTACCGCCACCACCGCACCGGCGAGGACAACGGCGACGCGCATCTGAAATCCATGCTCGTCCACCATCAGGTGCTGATTCCCGTCACCGCCGGCAAGCTCGACCTGGGCCCCTGGCAGCAGGTCTTCTACGCGGAGTTCGACGGCCAGCGCCGCAAGCGCGTCATCGTCAAGGTGATGGGCGACTAACCGGCCACGGGCCACGCCAGCCCGTGGCGTCCCAGCTCCGCCACCAGGTCCGGCGGCAGCGGGCTCTCCACCTTCACGGGCTCCTTCGTCACCGGGTGCTGCACGGTGAGCGAGCGGGCGTGCAGGAAGAACCGCCCCAGCTCCGGCGCCTCGCGGCCCCCGTAGAGCGCGTCCCCCACGAGCGGCGCGCCCACCCCGGCCAGATGCGCGCGCACCTGGTGCAGCACGCCGGTGAGGATTTTCACCTCCACCAGGCTGTAGTCGCCGGACCGGGCCAGCACCCGGAAGTGGGACAGCGCCTCGCGGGCGTCCTCGGCGCCGTAGGGGGCGGGCTCCACGCGGTCTGGATGGCGCGGGTGGTGGCGCAGAGGCACCTCCACCTCGCCCTCGTCCGCCAGCGGGCCCGTCACCAGGGCGACGTAGCGCTTGTCCACCGCGCGGTTGCTGAAGGCCTCGCGCACGGTGGTCCAGGCCTCTCGCGTGCGGGCCGCCGCGAGCACCCCGGACGTCTCCACGTCCAGCCGGTGGCACAGGCCGCCCTCGCGCGGGTCCTGGGACGCCTGCGCGACCTCCGGGTAGCGCGCCACCAGGGCGTTGGCCACCGTGCCCGTCTCACCGGGCTGCAGGGGGTGCGACGGGCGGCCAGCGGGCTTGTCCACGAAGAGCAGGGCCGCGTCCTCATGCAGGACGACGAGCGGGAAGTCCGTGTCGGGCACGGCCTCGCGCGAGGACTCCTCCACCGTCACGGCGACCTTCTGGCCGGCGGTGACGAGGAGGCCCTTCTTGGCGGGGCGGCCGTCCACGCGGACCTGACCCTCCTCGAAGAGGCGCTTCATGCGCGCGCGGGACAGGCCCAGGGCCTCGCCCGCGAACAGGTCCACCCGCTGGCCCGCCTTGTCGGCGTCCACGGTGAGGGTGTGCGTCGTCGTCGTGGTCACTCGGAGAGGGCCTCGTACACTTCCTCGGCCGTCTGGAACCGGTCGTCCGGCTCCTTGCGGATGAGGCGATGGGCCACCCGCGCCAGCTGCGGGTCGCCATGCAGGTTGAGCGCGAGCAGCGGCGGAGGTTCCGTCTCCAGCACCTGGCGCCACAGCTCGTGCGGCGTTTTCGCGTCGAACGGCGGACGCCCGCTCATCAGCTCGTACAGGATGACGCCCAGGCTGTACAGGTCCGAGCGCCCGTCCAGCGGCTCGCCCAGAATCTGCTCCGGAGCCATGTACCGGTAGGTGCCCACCAGCTTGCCGTCCGCGGTGATGCCCGCGTCGTCCGCGAGGAACTTGGCCAGGCCGAAGTCCATCAGCCGCACCTGGCGGTCGTCGTCCACCATGATGTTGGACGGCTTCAGGTCGCGGTGCACCAGCCCGTGGCCGTGGATATACGCCAGCGCCTCGCACACCTGGAGCATGGCGTCCTTCAGCTTGCCCATGCGCTCCGGACGGTTGAGGTCCGCCTCCTTCGGCGTGGTGGGGCGGGAAGGGGGCTGCGGCGCGCGAGGGGCGGCCCGGCGCGGATCCACCACGCGCATCCCGTCCGAATCCGAGTCGTCGTCCCCGGCGCCGTGGAAGCTGGCCAGGTCCTCGCTGGGCGCTTCCTCCGCGAAGGCGTTGAGGTCGAAGGTGCCGTCGTCCTCCACGTCGTCGTCCTCTTCCTCGTCCGGACTGTCGACGCTGCCGAAGTCGTCGTCCGCGGTGCGGCGGATGGTGAGCGGGCCGCGCGAGGAGGGCGTGGGCGTGTGCAGGTCGTTGAAGCTCACGTCCAGGTAGTGGCGCAGCGTGAGCCCCTCGATGAGCTCCATGGCCAGGTACGGCTGGCCCGCGTGGACGCCGGCCTCGAAGACCTTCACCACGTTGGGGTGGGCCAGGTCCGCGAGCGTCTCGAATTCGCGCGCGAGTCTCCGGGCCGCGCGGTCGTCCAGCGACGGTCCACCCGTCGACAGGAGCTTCAGCGCGACCTCGTCGTTGCTGCGGCGGTCCAGGGCCCGATAGACGGTCCCGGCCCCGCCACTGCCGAGCGTTTCCAACACGCGGTAGGGACCAATGGCCTTGGGAGGCATGGGAGCGCGGATCCTACGGACCACGTCACGTCAGGGTCAAACATGCAGACGGCGCTTGAGAGGTTGCGAACGCCTGGCCCCTGGGCTGTTTCACTTTTCCAGTGAGGCATGGGAAGCCTCACGGACCATGCAAATCGGGAAGTATCGGCTCATCCAGAAGCTCTCCGAAGGAGAGAGGGTGGAGACCTTCCTGGCGGAAGACGCCAGAGGCCCGTGTGAGCTCCAGCGCGTCCTTCCCGAGCTCACGAGGCGCCCCGAGCTCGTGAAGACGTTCCTGTCCGAGGCCGAGAATGCTTCGTGCCTGGTCCATCCGAACGTGCAGCGGGTCCTCGACTTCGGGACGGAGGATGGGAGCGCATTCCGGGTGACGGAGCCCATCGATGGGCCTTCGCTGCACTCACTCATCCAGGCGTTGGCGGCGCAGGGGGCGCCGCTGCCGCTCGGCGTGTGCGCAGGGCTCGTGGCCCAGGCCGCCATGGGGCTGGCGTACGTGCACGCGCTGACGGATGGGGCGACGGGAATGCCGCTGGAGTGGGCGCACCGCGACGTGCGGCCCGGGACCGTCCGGGTGTCCCGGGAGGGCGTCGTGAAGGTGAGCGACTTCGGCATCGCGAAGCTGGCGGTGCACGACCTCCGCACGCGGCTGACGCCGGTGGATGCCCTGGCGTACAAGCCGCCGGAGCTGTTCCAGCGCCAGTCTCCGGACCTGCGCGGTGACGTGTACGGGTTGGGGATGGTGCTCTACGAACTGCTCACCGGCCTGCGTCCCTTCGTCGGGCAGGACCTCGTGGGCGCGCTCAATGCCATCCGCTCCGCTTCCTACGTGCCCGCGGTGGAGCGCCGGCCGGACCTGCCGGAGGCGATGCAGCGCATCCTGGAGCGGGCGCTCGCGACGGACCCGGTGGAGCGCTATCCGGACTGCCCCGCGTTCCATGCGGACCTGGAGCGCTTCATGTCCTTCCTGGACGAACCGGTGGGGCCGGACGTGCTGGCCCGGTGGGTGGCACGGGTGACCTGAGGCGGGGGCAGGCAGACCCAGGGTGGGCGGGTGGACGTCCCGGGTGGGGCGGGGATTTCCCTTTCCCGCGAACCATGGGAAAGCTCTGGGTCCATGCAATTGGGGAAGTACCAGTTGGTGCGGAAGCTCGCCTCGGGCGGGATGGCCGAGGTGTTCCTCGCGAAGGCGGCGGGGCCCCGGGGGTTCGAGAAGACGCTGGTGCTCAAGCGCATCCTGCCGCACCTGGCGGAGGATGAAGCGTTCGTGGAGATGTTCCTGGGCGAGGCGCAGCTGGCCGCCCGGCTGGACCACCCGAACGTGGTGCAGATCTTCGACTTCGGCGAGGCGGACGGCAGCTACTTCCTGGCGATGGAGTACATCGACGGGCCCACGCTGCGGCGGTTGATCAAACGCTCGCAGGAGCTGAAGCAGCCGTTGCCCGCGGGTGTGTGCGCGAAGATGGTGGCCGCCGCCGCGGAGGGCCTGGCGTTCGCGCACGAGCTGGCGGATCCGGAGACGGGGGCGCCGCTGGGGTTGGTGCACCGGGACATCAGCCCGGAGAACGTCCTGGTGTCGCGGCAGGGCGCGGTGAAGGTGGTGGACTTCGGCATCGCGAAGGTGGCGGGGCAGGGGCACCGCACGCAGACGGGCGTGGTGAAGGGCAAGGTGGCGTACATGCCGCCGGAGCAGCTCCAGGCCCGGCCCATGGATGGGCGCGTGGACGTGTACGCGCTGGGCATCGTGCTCTACGAGCTGCTCACCGGCCGGCGTCCCTTCGACGCGACGACGGACGTGGGCATGATGCAGGCCATCCTCTTCGAGCCCTACGTGCCCGCGGTGCAGCGCCGGCCGGACCTGCCGGAGGCGATGCAGCGCATCTTGGAGAAGGCGCTCGCGAAGGACCGGGCGGAGCGCTACCCGGACTGCCGCGCGTTCCAGGCGGACCTGGAGCGGTTCGTGGTGTCGCTGGGCGAGCCGGTGGGCGCGTACCAGATTGCCCGGCTGGTGGCGCAGGTGATGGAGGGGGTGGAGACGATGCCCCCGGTACCCACTCCCGCGAAGGGGCGGGAGACGGCGGAACTGGTTGGGGCAGGCAGGGAGCCTCCCGCGAAGGAGCCGGGCAGGAGGGCGGCGGTGACGACGCCCATGCCCGGCCGTGTGGTGGGCACGGCGTGGGAGCCGGTGTCCTCGCGAGCGTCGATGGAGGCGCCAGCGGTGACGGCATCGGGGAACGACGTGCCCTCGAGCCGGTTCGACGCGGCGACGGATCCCGCGACACCGTCAGCGGGCAGTCTGTTGGCCGCCGCGTCTCCGGAGGCCCGGTCCGAGCGGTCTACATGGTTCAAACCGGTGGAGGTTTCGGAGTCCGGCAAGGCCCTGGTGACACCGCGCGCCTCCCGGAGGATGGCGGCTGGAGCGGTGGTGTTGGTGAGCATGGCCGGGCTTGCGGGCGGCTTTGCGCTCCTGGGCCGGAGTGAGAAGGCCGCTGTGCCCGTGAGTCCGTCCACGCCGGTGGCTCGGAAGGACGACGTCCCCGTGAAGCCGCTGGAGCCGGAGGTGACGCCGGTCGTGCCGGAGGTGCGCGTGGAGCCGGTGGCCGCCGGGACGGTGGACAGCGGAACTCCGGTGGTCGTAGCCGAGGTGAAGCCCACGACGGGGGCGCCCGTGGATGCACGCGATGGGGGCCAGGTGGTGGAGATGACTCCGCCCGTGCCGCCGACTCCGCGGCCCGTGGTTGTGGCGAAGCCCGTGGTGGCCAGCACGAACCCGCCGCCGGTCCGACGGGTGGCCCCCCCGGTCCGTCGCGAGCTACCCAAGGGCAAGGTGGAGTTCCGCGTCCGTCCGTTCGGCACGGTGTACCTGGACGGCAAGAACCTGGGTCAGACGCCCTTCGCCGCCGTGGAGGCGACGGAGGGGTCGCACCAGGTCCGCGTCGTGAACAAGGACCTGGGCAAGGACGTGACCCGCTCCTTCGTGGTGAAGGCGGGACAGGACAACGTCTTCAAGCTGAACCTCGCGGCGGAGTGACGGGCGTTTCTTCAAGTCTGCTCAACCGGTACAGGTGATGCGTGACGGGTTCGCTGGGTCACAGGTAATGACCCCTCGTCCACCCTTTGGCAACACGCATGTGGCCCCGATATTGAAGGCTTCATCGACGCGGTTGTCGCAATTGTCATCCCGTCCGTCGCAGCGGAGTTCAGCCTGTCCGGGGCTGATCAGGGAGTCGTTGTCGTTGCAATCCCTGTTGTTGTTTGCGTATTGGCTGGGGCCGCTACACGCACGGACGACAGGCGCGGTGTTGGAGTTGCTCCCGTAGCCGTCTCCGTCCATGTCGGGATACCACAAGATTTTGTCTTTGATGGACCAGTCAGAGTCGTTGCAGTCGGTGCCTCCAGTGCCTTTGGAGATAAATCCATCTCCATCCGCATCAAGGGCAGGCAATTCGATAAGGGACTGTGCGATTTGTCCCTTTTCGGGGTGCCCCACGGTGAACGCGTGGCTTGTGACAGGCGCCGCGTCACAGGTCTGTTCGAATGCATCCACTTCGAGCCGGAGTTCGTCTCGCAATGCGTCGGATAACAAGGCAACCACGTGGAACGCAGCCCCGTGACTCATGTTCGGGTTCCGCGGTACCACGGTCGACGCGGCCCCTGTGCCGTCCTTCGCCCAAAGCGCCGCGCGAATGCAGCCAGGGTTGAAACCCATGGGCTGGACGATCAGCTCCAGTCCACGGTCGCAGGTGCTGGGATCCGCACGCAGGACTCCTTCAAACGCCTGCGACCCCTGTCCTTCACAGAGCCGCTCCAGCGTGAATTGGTCTGTCTCCGGCACTGTGCATCCGATGCCCAGACACCCCGAGGCCACGGCCATCACGAGCCAGTGCCTCACTGTCCACCCTCCGCGACGGTGGAATCACCGCTCAGGAAGTACGTGGTGATGGCGCCCACCGCCGCCGCGGCCGCCGTGCCGAAGAGCACGTTCGCCACGACCGCCTGGCCCCGCGCATCGTCCAGATGCCCGCTGACGTCCCCGGACAGGTCCGCGTCGCGCGCGGAGCTCACGTTGCCTCGCGACTGGAGCCCGATGACGGACCCCACGCCGCCCGCCACCACGCCGGTCCCCAGCAACACCCACGACACCGTCGGAATTCGCAGCCCCGCGCGCTCCGCACCCGCTGCCTTCAAATCCACGCCCGGAGCCGGCTCAGACGCCACTGCGACCCGAGGCGGATTCAGCGTCACCTGCTTCTCCACCACCGGAGGCCGCACCGGCGTATCCGCAGGCTTCGCCACCACCGGAGGCCGCGTTGGCTCCGCCGGCTCCTCCACCACCACGCGCTCCTGCCGCACCGTCTGCCGCACCGCCTCGAAGTCCCCCACCACCTTGGGCGACACCTTCGCCGGCAGCTTCGCCTCCGGCGCCAGCAGCAGACCCGCCCGGAACGAAGCCAGCGCATCATCGCGCCGTCCCATGTCCGCCAGGATGACGCCCTCGTAGATGGCCGCCGCGCTGCGCTCCTCGTCCGTCCGCGCCAGCCGCCGCGCCCGGGTCACCGCCGCCAGCGCCTGCTCGGACTCCAGGTCCTCATAGAGCCGGGCGGCCTCCTCCATCGCCGCGTCGAAGTACGTGCCCGCGGGCCGCGCCGCCGCCGCCCCCGTCCCCGCCGCCTGCCCGAAGGCCGGACCCGCCCCGAACACCCAGAACCCGAGCAGCCCGCCGAGCACCCGGAAGGAAGGACACCCATGAGGAGTTTTCATGGAAGACCACTTTAGCCGGGTTCATGTCCCCTCTCGAACCGTTCAACCCCAGCAGGCGACCATCCAACACCCCAGAGGGACCGGGCGGCCACGCGCCCGTGGACGCGACGCGGCGCCGCCGCTAGGGTGCGCGGCTTCATGGATCGCCCCCCCACAGTGTTGCCCACCGCCCTTGAGATCCAGGTCAAGGCCCGGCCACTCCCGCGCCATGTGGGCATCATCATGGACGGCAACGGCCGCTGGGCCGAGCTTCGCGGCCAGCCCCGGCTGGAGGGCCACCGCGAGGGCAGCGTGAGCGTCCGGGAAGTCACCCGCGCCGCCCGCCGTGTTGGCGTCCAGGCCCTCACCCTCTACGCCTTCTCCTCCCAGAACTGGGCCCGCCCGCCGGAAGAGGTCGCCGGCCTCATGGACCTCCTGCGCGAGTACCTGGAGTCCGAGCGCGCGGAAATCCTCGACAACGGCATCCGCCTCAACGCCATCGGCGAGGTGGACAAGCTGCCCCGCTACGTCCGCGAGCCCTTGGAGCGCCTCCGGGCGGACTCCGCCCACAACACGGGCATGGTGCTCACCCTGGCGCTCTCCTACGGCGGCCGCGAGGAGCTCCTGCGCGCCGCGCGCGACCTGGCTCAGGCCGCTGCCCGTGGCGAGCTGGACCCCGCGCACCTGGACGCTGACGACCTGGAGTCGCGGCTGTGGACCGCCGGACTGCCGCCGGTGGACCTCATCGTCCGCACCAGCGGCGAACAGCGCATCTCCAACTTCCTGCTCTGGCAACTGGCGTACGCCGAGCTGTGCTTCACCGACGCCCTGTGGCCCGACTTCCGCACCGAAGAGTTCCTGCGCTGCCTGTCGCAGTTCCAGGGCCGCGAAAGGCGCTTCGGTCTGACGTCCGCCCAGGTCAACCGGGACGACACCCCCCAGCGGGCCAAGGCGTGAACGAGAAGAACAAGAACCTCCTCATCCGCGTTGTCACAGGCGTCACCCTCCTGCCGCTGGTGCTCCTGCTCCTGTTCCTGGGCGGGTACTCCAGCGCCATCCTCCTGGGTGCCGCCGCGGCCGTGTGCGCCGGCGAGTACTACCTCATCACGCAGAAGCGCCTGGGCGCCGCCGCCTGGGTGGGCATGGCCTTCGCCTTCGTGATGCCGCTCTTGCCGCTGCGAGACGCCGCGCGCACGGGCGAGGCCGCCTTCTGGCTGACGTCCGTCTTCTTCTTCTTCGCGTGGATCTACAACCTGTTCCGGGGCGTGCTCGCGGAGGCCCCCACCCGGGCCGCGCACCTCGTCACGGGCTTCCTCTACGGCTCCATTGGCCTCACCGCGCTGTCCGCGCTGCGCCTGCTGCCGGAAGGGCACGCGTGGGTCATCTGCGCGCTCACCATCACCTGGGCCAACGACACGCTGGCGTACTTCGCCGGCCGCTTCCTGGGGAAGCACAAGCTCTACCCCGCGGTGAGCCCGAACAAGACGTGGGAGGGCTTCTTCGGCGGCATGGTCGGCTCCGTGCTGGGCATGTTCGTCGCCAAGCTCGGCTTCTTCCCCATCTTCACCGTGTGGGACTGTGTGGTGCTGGGCATCCTGGGTGGCCTGTTGGGCCCCGTGGGTGACCTGTGCGAGTCCATGCTCAAGCGCGCGTACGGCGTGAAGGACTCCGGAAAGCTCATTCCCGGACACGGCGGCGTGCTGGATCGCATCGACGCGCTCATCTTCAATGCGCCGCTGGTGTTCGTCTATGTGCAGTTCGTGAGGCACCTGCTGCCGTAAGTGCCTGATTTCGCGCCTGCCCGCCCGCCTTGCGGCGTGCGTTGTGCGTTGTCCGCCCCGGGGGGCGCGATTACTCTTCCGGCCATGCTCCTGAACCTCGGGTACTTCATCCTCCTGCTGGGCGTGCTCGTCACGGTGCATGAGCTTGGCCACTTCCTCGTGGCCAAGGCCTGCGGAGTGAAGGTCCTCAAGTTCTCCATCGGGTTCGGACCGAAGATCATCGGCTTCACCAAGGGGGAGACGGAGTACCAGGTGGCGCTGCTGCCCCTGGGCGGATTCGTGAAGATGGCCGGAGACCTTCCGCACGAAGAGCTCCCGCCGGAAGAGGCCGCGCGCGGCTTCCTGGCGCAGCCGCCCTGGAAGCGCGGGCTGATTGTGCTCGCGGGTCCGGCCTTCAACCTGCTGTTCCCCATCCTGGTCTACTTCTTCGTCTTCCTTGGGCCCCAGGAGACGCTGTCCACGCGCGTGGGCATGGTGTCGCCGGACATGGCCGCCGCCGCCGCGGGCGTCCGCCCCGGAGACCGCATCCTGTCCGTGGAGGGCGAGCCGGTCCGCACCTTCGACGACATGCGCGACGCGTTCGTCGGCAAGTTCAACCGCCCCGTCCCCATCACCCTGGAGCGCGACGGGCAGCAGCAGGTGGTGGAGGTGACGCCGGAGAAGAGCTCGGAGGTGTCCCCGGTGGACACCATCGAGCGCGGGATGATTGGCGTGAGCCCCTACCCGCAGCCGCCGGTGGTGGGCGTGCCGGCGACGTCCCCCGCGGCCACCGCGGGCCTGAAGAGCTTTGACCGCGTGCTGTCCGTCAACGGCGTGCACGTGCAGGACGAGGCCGCCCTCTACCGGGAGGTGGCCAAGGTGCCGGAAGGCACCCCCATGGAGCTGAGCGTGGCGCGCCTGGCCCCCGTGGACGTGGGCGCCGTCACCGGCCGGCTGCCGGAAGTGGTGAAGGTGTCCCTGCCGCGTCAGCCCGGCGAGGGCGCGGCGGCGCTGGGCGCGGAGGCGGTGGACCTCTACGTGGCGAGCGTGGCCACCGGCAGCGTGGCGGAAGGCGCGGGCATCGTTCCGGGCGACCGCATTGTCGCCATCAACGGCACGCCGCTGAAGTCCTTCAACAAGCTGGCGACGGTGCTCAACGGCCTGCAGGCCCAGCCCTTCACGCTCACCTGGCGCGGTGCCCAGGGTGAGCGCACGGAGAAGCTTGCGCAGGCGCCGCTCAAGACCCGCGACGACTACGGCCAGACGAGCGCCCCGCTGGTGTTCGGCGTGCGCCCGTGGAGCTACAGCAGCGCGGACCTGCCGCCGGTGGAGAAGGTGACCATCGACCTGGGCCCGGCCGCCGCCTTCAAGGAAGCCGCGCTCATCGTCCCCAAGATTGTCGGGCAGATGGTGCAGGTGCTGGGCGGGCTGTTCGTGGGCAAGGTGTCGCCCAGCACGATTGGCGGCCCCATCATGATGTACCAGCTGGCCGCCAAGAGCGCCGAGCAGGGCCTGGACAGCTTCCTCAACCTGATGGCCATCATCTCCATCAACCTGGGCGTGATGAACCTGCTGCCCATCCCGGTGCTGGACGGCTTCCACCTGCTGTCCGCCGCGTGGGAGGGCATCCGCCGCCGCCCCATCCCCGTGCGCGTGCGCGAGGTGGCGAACATGGTGGGCCTGGCGCTGCTCATCCTGCTCATGCTGCTGGCCGTGACCAACGACGTGACCCGCTAGCGAGGTGATGATGCGAGGACGTACCGCGCTCCTGCTGCTGGGGATGGGATTCTTCGCTGGCTGCGCGTCGCGCGCGGCGAAGCCCCAGCCGCCGGAGACCTCTTCCGGTGAAGGGGGAACGAAGGTGACGCGCCGGGAGAAGATGCCCCGCAACTACCTGGGGGAGGGCGTCGCGTCCTTCTACGGTCCCGGCCTCCACGGCCGGTCCACCGCCAGCGGGGAGAAGTTCAACCAGAACGCCCTCACCGCCGCGCACCGCACGGAGCGCTTCGGGTCGTGCGTGAAGGTGATGAACATGGAGAACGGCCGCCAGGTGGAGGTGCGCGTCAACGACCGCGGCCCCTTCGTGGACGGCCGCATCATCGACGTGTCGAAGGCCGCGGCGAAGCAGCTGGGCATGCTGGACAAGGGCCTGGCGCGCGTGCGGCTGTACCGGTGCGGCAGCGACCGCGTGTCGCAGGTGCCGGTGGAGTTCTGGGCCGTTCCGGCCTGAGTGCCTTGAAACGAAAGAAGGGATGTCGCCTGTGTTGCTCGCGCTGGACACCTCCACGCTGACGCTGTCGCTTGCCCTGGTGGAACGCCAGGGGGACGCCGTGCGCGCCGTGGAGCACGTGGTGGTGCTTCCGCCGGAGAAGCAGAGCGAGGCGCTGCCCGGCGTCGTCGGGGACCTGCTCCAGCGCCATGGCCTGAAGCTGAAGGACCTGGAGGGGCTGGCGGTGGGCCTGGGGCCGGGGTCCTTCACGGGCCTGCGCATCGGCCTGGCCACGGTGAAGGCGCTGGCGTACGCCACGGGCCTCAAGGTGGCCGGCGCGTCATCGCTGGCGGCGGTGGCGCTGGAGGGACCGGAGGGCGTGCCGCTGTTCTGCCTCGCCGTGGCGCGCAAGGACGACCTCTATCTGGGCGCCTACCGCCGCGTGGGCTTCGCCGTGGAGGCGCTGGCGCCGGAGACGGCTATGTCACCGGAAGAGGTGGCCCAGCGCATGGCCGCCGAACCGGAGGCCGTGGCCCTGGGCCCCGCGCTCGCGGACTACCGCCAGGCGCTGGAGAAGCACGGCGTCGCGCCGCACCGGCTGCTGTCCGGCCCGGCCTTCCCGTCCGCGGTGGAGGTGGGGCGGCTGGCGAGGCTGCCGGAGGCGTACTCCCAGGAGGCGCTCTTCGCCCTGGAGCCGCACTACGTCCGCGCCTCCGAGCCGGAGCGCAACCCGAAGTTCCCGCCGCTGCCGGGCCCCGCGCCCACGGCGCGGCTGAAGGAAGACTGAAGCCTCCGCCTGAAGGGCGCTTCGTCGTGCTCGCGTGGGCGGAGGCGCTGACGTAAAGGAGCCCGTCATGAGAGAGAACCTTCGGATTGCCGTGGTGGGCGCCACGGGCGTGGTGGGCCGCGAGGTGCTGGCCAATCTGTACGCTCGCGACGTGCCGATGGAGCAGGTGCGGGCCTTCGGCTCGGAGCGCTCCAAGGGCCTGGAGGTGGAGTACGGCGAGGACACGCTGGAGGTGGAGCACGCCTCGGCGGAGGCCTTCCGGGGCATCCACGTCGTGCTGCTGGCCACTCCCGCGGAGGCGTCCCGCACGCTGGCTCCGGCCGCGCAGGCCGCGGGCGCGTGGGTGGTGGACGCAAGCAGCGCCTTCCGGAGCGACGGCAACGTGCCGCTCATCCTCCCGGGCTTCAACACGGAGGCCCTGGGGCCGGGCTTCAGCTTCAAGGGCCGGGTGGTGAGCCTGCCGGGCATCGTCACCAGCGCCACCGTGCACCTGGTGGAGCCGCTGCGCCGCGCGTTCGGCGTGGTGCGCGCGCAGGTGACGGCGCTGATGGGCGCCTCCAGCGCGGGCGTGCGCGGCATCTCCGAACTGGAGAAGCAGACCGCGGACCTGCTGTCCGGCCGCGAGCCGGAGCCGCAGGTCTTCCCGCACCGCGTGGGCTTCAACCTGGTGCCCCAGGTGGGCGGCTTCATGGTGAACAGCCCGTGGACGGAAGAGGAGGGCGGCTGGACGCTGGAGGCCGCGCGCCTGTTCTCCGCCCTGGGCGAGACGCCCGTCCTGGCCGGCACCGCCGTGCAGGTGCCCACCTTCCACGGCCACGGCCTCACCGTGAACGTGCAGCTGAAGAAGCCGGGCCCCGTGGAGCAGGTGCGCGCCGCGCTGAAGACGTCTCCCTCGCTCAAGGTGCTGGATGCCCCCGGCGAGCGCATCTACCCCATGCCCATGCTGGTGATGAGCGACCCGGCCGTCCACGTGGGCCGCGTGCGCGCCTTCCCCCAGGCCCCGGAGTGGGTGACGCTCTTCGCGTCCGTGGACAACGCCGGCCGGGCCGCCGCCCACCTGGTGGACGCGGGCCTCAAGCTGGCGGAACGCCCCGCCTGACAATTTGGCAAAGCCCCCGGGGGCACCTTGCCTGTTTGGCGCGCGAACCCGGGGTTTTCCTTGGGAAACAGGCCGTCTGGACGGGGCTTGAGGGTGGCCCCGCCCTTGCTAGCTTCCAGCCCATCCATGCGCCTTCCCTTCATTGGCCTCCTGCTCTTCGCGTCCACGGCCGTGGCCCAGACGGGGCCCACGGTGGTGTTCACGAGTTCGTCCACCGCCACGAACAACACCGTCACGGTGCCCAAGAGTGAATGTGGCCAGGAGCGCCGCTTCAGTTGGCAGCGCAGCGGGAGTGCCTGTGAGGACTCGATCTATCTCTACGTGACCACGGGGTCCTGCGGCACGCGGCCCGCGTCCACGGACCTGGTCCTGGCTTCGCTCGACTCGGCCAACACGACGACGAACGGCGTCGTGACCTTCACCGTGGGGGAGGCGCTCGCCGCGCGCGGCGGCGGCTCGGACGCGGGCTCCGTGACGACGTGCGACACCCAGGACACGGAGATCTCCTTCAAGCTGTGCGCGTCCGCGCGGCGGCTGGGCGGCAGCCTGGGGTTCGATTGCCAGGAGACCTTCTCCAACGTGGGCAGCCCCCCCTTCGTGGTGAAGTACGACCCGCAGCCGCCCGCCACGCCCTCCATCGCGAAGGTCATCGCCCGGGACTCGGCGCTGTCGGTTCAGGTGGATGGCGCGGAGGCGAACTCCACCGTCGTGGTGGAGGCGGCGAGGGTGGCCACGGCGGGCTCGGATGACGCCGGGACGGATGAGGATGCCGGTACGGACACCGATGCCGGGACGGACGTGGACGCGGGCACGGAGGACGGCGGGCAGGGGCTGGTGGGCGCGCTGGCGCTGGAGGGCACCACGGGGCCGGTGACGCGCGTCACCAAGGCGTCCGGCGAGGGCAACGTCGTCGTCAACGGCCTCACGAATGGCGTGACGTACCGGCTCCAGGCGACCATCATCGACACGGCGGGCAACGTGAGCACGGGGTCCACCCAGGTGGATGCGACGCCCGTGAAGAGCAATGGTTTGTTCGATGCCTATGTGGAAGATGGCGGTCAGGAGCGCGGCGGGTGTGCCGCGACCGGCGGCGGCATCGCGGGTGGCGCGGTGCTGGCCGCCCTGGGCATCTGGCTGTCGTCTCGGAGGAAGGTGTCATGAGCAGCACGGCTGTGGGCCTGGGAGTCGCGGCGCTTCTCTTGGCGGTACCGGCGGTGGCGCAGGAGGTGACCATCCCCACGCGCTCTCCGCGCACGGGCGCGGTCATCTTCCGCGCGGGCGGCTACAAGCCGCGCATCGACACCGAGAAGGCCCTGAACGGCAACACGCCGTACAAGGACACCTTCGGTGACACGTCGCTGCTGCTCGTCGAGGGGGAGCTCCAGCGCTTCTTCTACCAGGGCATCGGCACGGCGGGCCTGGGCCTGGGCCTGGGCTACGGGGAGAAGTACGCGGACGCCAAGCTGGATGACGGCTCGGCGGCGGCGGACAAGGCGGCGCTGAAGGTGCTGCCCATCCAGCTCAACGCCTTCTACAAGTTCGACTACGCGGCCTTCCGCTGGGGCATCCCGCTGGTGCCGTACGCCAAGCTGGGGCTCATCTACTCCCCCTGGTGGATGACCAAGGGCAGCGCCACGGAAGAGGTGGAGGGCAGCAAGGGCAGCGGCGGCAAGTGGGGCTGGGGCGGCACCGCCGGCGTGTCGTTCCTCCTGGACGTGCTGGAGCCGCGCTTCGCGCGCGACTTCGACTCGGACCTGGGCGTGAACCACTCGTACCTCTTCGCCGAGTACACGCATGCGGATGTGAACAACTTCGGCGGCAAGGGCCTGAACCTGGGCAGCCGGCGCTGGATGTTCGGTCTGGCGTTGGACTACTAACCGAAAGGCCCATGGCCTCCCGACCGCGCGCGCACCCGTCCCCGCTTCCGTTCCTCCTCCTCCTGGCCGCCGTGGGCCTGGGAGCCTCCGGCTGCCGGGGGCTGAGGGCGGACCTGGGACCGGAGCGCACGCTGGAGGCGGGAGTGCCGGAGGCCTTCGGCTCCACCTCCCCGAAGGCGCCCTCCATCACCTGGGACTTCGGGGACGGCACGCCGCCCCAGACGGTGCCGGGCGTCCGCCACGCGTGGGCCACCGCCGGCCGCTACACCGTGCGGGCGCTGGACGGGGACAAGGAGCTGGCCCGGGTGGTGCTCACCGTGGTGCCGCGCCCGGTGCTCCGCGCGGTGCCCGAGGACGCGCAGACCGTGCTGTGGGTGCCCCGTCTGCGCGGCAACGTGGAGGGGTTGGTGAACTTCTACGGGCGGCTGGTGGGCGAGGGCAACATGCGCCAGACGCTGGCGGACACGCCGCTCGTGCCGCTGCTGCTGCGCAGCCTGGGGCCCGGTCCCTCGGAGGTGGACCCCGAGGAGGGTTTCGGCTTCTTCCTCCTTCCGGACTTCGACGGCGTGGTGGCGCTCCTGGGCGTGACGGATTCGCGGGCGGCGCTCGCGGCCGTGGTGCGGGAGCTGCGGAGCGCCGGCCACCGGGTGCTGCCCCGTGAGGACGGCAGCGCGCGCGTGGAGCCGGTGGACGGTGGCAACGCCATGCTGCTCTTCGCGGACCGGGGCTACGTGTACCTCGCGGTGCCGGATTCGCCGGACGCGCCGGAGCCCGGGGAGACGGTGAAGGCGCTGGCGGTGGCGGAGTCTCCGGACGTGGAGCTCGTGCGCCGCAAGGTGGAGGCGCTGTCCGGGCCGGGCATCTCCGAGAACGCGCTCCTGGCGGAGCTGCGCGGCAAGGTGCGCGACGGCAGCGTGTTCCTCTTCTCCGCGCCGCCGGTGCCGGAAGCGGAGAAGGAGGACATGCCGGTGCGCGGCTTCTTCGGCGCGCTCGCGGTGCAGGCGGACCAGGCGGAGCTGGACGGCTTCTTGGCCTCGTCCCGGCCGCTGCTGGGCGGCGCGCGGGGGCCGGCGTCGCAGCTGCTGGGACGCGCGGCGGTGGGGCCGGTGGCGGCGGCGCAGCTTTCGGTGCCTCCGGAGGAGCTGGCGCGGCTGGTGTTCGGCTCGCCGGAGTCGCCCCGGCGGCAGCGGACTTTGGAGCGCTGGCGCAAGCAGGGGCTGGACGCGGAGCCGCTCCTCAAGGCGCTGCGCGGCGACGTGACGATGCTCGTCTACTTCGACGCGGCGGCCTTCTTCCGGAGCTTCATCCAGGACCAGCGCCCCGCGCCCAAGGGCACGGTGGTGATGGAGGCGGGCCTCGCGTCCGTGCCGCCGGTGCTCCAGCTCATCCAGAAGCAGCTGCAGGACAACGGGCTCGTCTTCCAGAAGGAGGCGCAGGGCGGCACCACGCGCTTCCGCACGCGGCTCATGGAGCAGCCGGTGTCGCTCACGCTCACCCCGGAGCGCGCCACGCTGGAGGCGGGCGAGGTGCTCAACGGCCGCGAGCTGGGGGACGTGGGCAAGACGCTGCGCACGCGCTTCGGCGCGGAGGCGTTCGGGCCGGGCCACCTGTCGCTGATGGTGGACATGGGGCAGCTGCGGGCGGACCTCGCCGGGGTGCGCTCGGTGCCGGGCGTCGCGACGGCGAAGCTCCTGATGAGCCAGCTCTTCGTGACGGCGCTCCTGGAGAAGTTCACCCCCTTCGAGTACGGGTTCCTCGACTTCTCCCCGGTGGACGGCGGCGGGCGGCTCCAGGGCCGCGTCGTGCTGCGCGAGCGCTAGGGACACGCAAGCAGGAGGCAGGCCATGTCCGTCACGGTGCTGTACTTCGCCGCGGCCCGCGAGCGCGCGGGCCTGTCCCGCGAGTCGTTGGACGTGCCTCCCGGGGCGCGCGTCTCGGACGTGCTCGCGTTGCTCGCCTCGAAGCACCCTCCGCTGGCGCCGCTCCTGCCGCACCTGCGCGTGGCGGTGCAGCAGCAGTTCGTGGGGCTGGACTCACCGGTGGCGCCGGACGCGGAGCTGGCGTTGATTCCGCCCGTGGCCGGTGGGGCGCCGCGCCTCTTCTCCGTGGTGGGCCGGCCGCTCCAGCTCGCGGAGGTCGTGGACGCGGTGGCCTCGCAAGGGGCGGGCGGGCTGGTGACGTTCTCCGGCGCCGTGCGCGACCAGACGAAGGGCCGGCGCGTGCTCCGGCTGGAGTACGAGGCCTACGCGCCCATGGCGGAGGCGAAGCTCACGGAGATTGGCGACGAGGTGGCGCGCACGTGGCCGGGGACGCGGCTGGCCATCATGCACCGCGTGGGCACCCTGGTGCCGGGCGAGCTGGCCGTCGTCATCGCCGCGGCGTCCGCGCACCGCAAGGAGGCCTTCCTGGGCTGTGAGTACGCCATCGAGCGGCTCAAGCAGGACGTGCCCATCTGGAAGAAGGAGTACTTCGAGGACGGCGAGGTCTGGGTGGGCCTGGGGCCCTGAGCCCGCGTCCTAGCGCACGCCGAAGCTCGCCGGGACGGTGACGCGCACGCCGCCGTCCTGCTGTTGCGTGGCGCGCTCGGCTTCCGTCATGGGCTTCATCGGCTTGTCCAACCCCATGGCCTTGCGCCGCGCCTCTTCCTTGTCGTGGGCCACCTGCAGCGCCCGCGCGTTGTTCGCGGCCATGCGCGCCGGATCCGGCCCCATGACGAGGAAGGCGACGGGCGCGCTCAGGAAGAGGATGGCCACCGTGATGAGCCAGGCCACGTCCCGCACGCGGAAGCGCCCCGCGCGCTCCTTCACCACCGACGGCTGCAGCAGCAGGTTCAGCTCGCCCTCCACGAGGCGCAGCGTCATGCCCTCGCGCAGCTCCACCGCCGTGCGGCCCGGGGCGCCCGTCAGCTCGTCGGGGCCCACCGGTTGGAAGTCGTGGCCCTTGAGGCTCTTCTCCACGCGGGCGGCCGGCGGCACGTGGATGCGCCAGCCCTTCGGAGTGCGTTCGGCGAGGAGGAAGGGCTCCTCCGGCAGCGTGAAGCCGTAGAGGGGCAGGGGGGCTTTTTCGTCGGGCGCGGCGTGGACCTGGCCCAGCTCGGGGCCATAGCTCCAGGCCTCCGCCAGGGAGGTGCCCCAGTACAGCTCGCAGAAGAGTCCGCCGTCCGCCACGGAGGCGGAGGGCGCGGAAGGCGTGGGCATGTCGGGCCGGAGCATAAGGCCTTGGCCGCCGCCCGGCCCGGCTTCGTGAGGCCGGACGTCCCCTGGACGACGGGCGGCCTGCTGCTCAGTCGCCCGTCAGGTCCTTGAGCAGCGCCTCCAGCGTCTCGAAGTGCAGCGGCTTCACCAGGTGCGCGTCGAAGCCCGCGGCCTTGGAGCGCTGGCGGTCGGACTCCTGGCCGTACCCCGTCACCGCCACCAGCTTGAGGGGACGGGGCTCCTCCTGCTGGCGCAGCAGGCGGGCCAGTTCGTAGCCGTCCATCACCGGCAGGCCGATGTCCAGGAGCGCGATTTCAGGGCGGAACTCCTTCGCCGCCTCCAGGCCGCTGGGGCCGTCGTAGGACACGCGCGTCGTGCAGCCGAGGAACTCCAGGGACTCGGAGAGCACGTCCGCCGCGTCCCGGTTGTCGTCCACGATGAGCACGCGCGCGCTCACGGAGGTGGGCTCCTGGGGGACGAGCGCGCCGGGCTGCGGCGTGGGCAGCGCGGCGGGGGCTTCCGCCTCCAGCGCGGGCAGGCGCACGGTGAAGGTGCTGCCGCGGCCGCGGCCCGCGCTGTGCGCGCTGATGGCGCCTTCGTGCAGCATCACCAGGCTGCGCGCGATGGCGAGCCCCAGTCCCAATCCGCCCTGCGAGCGGTCCAGGGCCTGATGCTCCTGCACGAAGAGGTCGAACACGCGTGGCAGCATCTCCGGCGCGATGCCCACGCCGGTGTCGCGCACGCTGAGGACGAGCTCGCGGCCCTCGCGCGTGCCCGTCACGGCCAGGAAGCCGCCCGGCTCCGTGTACTTGGCGGCGTTGGTGAGCAGGTTGGCGAACACCTGCGCCAGGCGCGTGGGGTCGCCGTTCAGGTCCATGCCGCGGTCAGGCAGGTCCACCTCCAGCGTGTGCTGGCGCTGGTCGATGAGCGGGCTGATCTGCTCGATGGCCTTGGCCACCACGTCGGTGAGCGTGACGCGCTCGCGCTTGAGGGTGACCTTGCCCCGGGTGACGCGGCTGACGTCCAACAGGTCGTCCACCATGCGCACCAGGTGCGTCACCTGCCGCTCGATGAGCGTGCGCTCACGCTCCGCCGCCGTTTCACCCCTCAGGCGCATCAGCTGGAGCGCGGTGAGGATGGGGGCCAGGGGATTGCGCAGCTCGTGGCCGAGCATCGCGAGGAACTCGTCCTTGGCGCGGTTGGCGGCCTCCGCCTCGCGGCGCGCGGTGGCCAGCTCCGTCACGTCGAAGGCGACCACGATGATGGACTCCACCTGGCCCTTCGCGTCGCTCATGGGCTGGTAGACGAAGTCGAAGAACACCTCGCGCGCGGACTGGTTGGGGCCGTCGTTGAAGACGACGCGCAGGGAGCGGCCGATGTACGGCTCACCCGTGGTCAAGACGCCGTCCAGCAGCTCGTAGATGCCCTGGCGCGCCAGGTCCGGCAGGGCGTCGCGGATGGCCTTGCCCGTCACGTCCCGGTTGGCGACGAGCTTGAGGTAGTTCTGGTTGGCGAACTCGAAGACGTGCTCCGGGCCGCGCAGGATGGCGATGCCCACGGGCGTGTGCTGGAAGATGCGCGCCAGCCGCTCGCCGTGCGCGGCCTCCAGCTTGCGCAGCCGGGAGCGCGTGAGCTGCGCGGTGACGCGCGCGAGCAGGTCGCGGGTGGAGAAGGGCTTCACCAGGTAGTCATCCGCGCCAGCGTTGAGGCCCTCTTCCTGGGCCTCCTCGCCCGCGCGGGCGGACAGCAGGATGACGGGCACCGTGCGGGTGCGCTCGTCCGCGCGCAGGGCCTGGAGCAGCCCGAAGCCGTCCAGCCGGGGCATCATCACGTCGGACAGGATGAGGTCCGGGGGCCGGGCGAGCGCGGCCTGGAGCGCGGCCTCGCCGTCCGCCACCGCTTCCACCGTCCAGTGCGCGCCGAGCAGCCGGCCCACGTACTCGCGCATGTCCGCGTTGTCGTCCGCGAGCAGCACGCGCCCGCGCTCCTCCATCCCCAGCGGCGCCGGGTCGATGGTTGGGGGCGTCCCGTCGTCATTGGCCGGCGGGGACGGCACGTCCGTCAGCCAGCCGAGCGCGTCGCGCACGTAGGGGTCCGCGCCCGCGGGCAGCGAGCGTTGGCTCTTCGCGGACGTCACGTGCTCCAGCGGCAGGTGGGCGAAGCCCGTGGGGATGCACACGGTGAAGGTCGTGCCGCGCTCCAGCTCGCTCTGGACGGTGAGGGTGCCGCCGTGCAGCCGCACCAGCTCGTGCACCAGCGCCAGGCCAATGCCGGAGCCTTCGTGGGAGCGCGCGCGGGCGCCGTGCACGCGGTGGAAGCGCTCGAAGAGGCGGGGCAGCTCGTGCGCGGGGATGCCGGTGCCGGTGTCGGTGACGCGCAGCTCGATGTGCCCGTCCTTCAGCGCCTGCGCCACGGTGATGGTGCCGGTGAAGGTGAACTTCAGCGCGTTGGAGACGAGGTTGAGGACGATCTTCTCCCACATCTCGTGGTCCACCCAGGCCGGCTCCGGCAGGGTCGGACAGTCCACGTCGAGCACCAGGCCCGCGCGCTCGATGGCGGAGCGGAAGGCGCTGGCGAGCCCGGCGGTGAGGGCGGCCAGGTCGGTGGGCTCGTAGGCGGCGCGCACGCGCCCGGCCTCGATGCGCGCGAAATCCAGCAGCGTGTTGACCAGCTTGCGCAGGCGCACGGCGTTGCGGTGCACCGTCTCCAACGAGTCGCCCTGGAGCGTTCGCTCGGGGCTGGCGAGCGCGTCCTCGGTGGGGCCCAGGAGCAGCGTGAGCGGCGTGCGCAATTCGTGGCTGATGTTGCTGAAGAAGGCCGTCTTCGCGCGGTCCAGCGCGGCGAGCTCCTCCGCGCGCTGACGCTCTGCCTGGTAGGCGCGCGCGTTGGCGACCGAGGCCGCGACCTGCTCGGCGGTGGCCTGGAAGAAGGCGTGATAGCTCGCGTCGAGCAGCCGCCGGGGACTGACGCCGCCCACGAGGAAGCCGGACGGCCGGGACTGGCCGGGCTGCGTCAGGGCGCGCACCACGGCGAGCGATGGCGGCGTGTTCCAGCGGCCGCCGGGCAGGGCGTGGAGGCGCTGCCCCAGGTCCTTCACGATGACGGAGTCACCGGTGCGGGCGGCCTCGGCGAAGGGCCAGTCGGTGCCGGACTCGGAGGAGAGGGACTGCTGCGTGGGCAGCGCGGCCAGGACGGTGTCGGGCAACCGGCTGCTGCCCGCGAGGCGCGCGGTGTCGCCGTTCGCGTCCAACAGGTAGAGCAGGGAGAACGGCAGGTCCAGGTCGTTGCCCGCGAGCACGTCCAGGCTGGTGAGGCAGGCCTGCTCCGGGGACTTCGCGTCGGCGGAGCGGGCCGCCAGGTCGCGCAGCATGCGCAGCTGCCGGTCGAACTGCACCTCCTGCGTCGTCTCCCTCACGGTGACGAGCACTCCGCCCACGCCGCCCTGCTCGTCGGGGATGGGGCTGTACGAGAACGTGTGGAACGTCTCCTCGACGAATCCCCGGCTGTTGAGGAACAGCGCCAGGTTCTCGCTCCAGGTCGCGGGGCCGCCGTTGAGCACGCCCTGGGCCATGGGGCCGACGACGTCCCAGATCTCCGACCAGATCCTCTCGCCCGGCGCGCCCAGGGAGCCGGGGTGCTTGCGGCCCAGCACCGGACGGTACGCGTCGTTGTAGACCTGGATCATCTCCGGGCCCCACCACATGAGCATGGGGAACCGGTTGTGGAGGACGACGCCCACCATCGTCTTCAGGCTGACGGGCCAGTCGCGTGACGGACCCAGCGGCGTGCGCGACCAGTCCAACGAGCGCACCAGTTCACCCATCTCACCGCCGCCCGCGAAGTGGCGCTCCTCGGAAGGGGGGACGGGGGGGAACGGGGGCTGGAGCATGCGGATCTCTGATGGGCGGCGCGAGGTGGAAGAAGCCTTGGGCTTCTATGGGCGCACACGCAGCCGTGCAATCGCCGAGGTGGATCGCAACCGTGCAGCACCTGCCATCCAACAGTGGCTCCGCTTCCTGGCTGGAGGGCAGTGGAGCAGGCGGACGGACGCCTCAGGGAGGCAAAGGCGTCACGACGCGCGCCGGTTGCGCGGACGTCCCCGCGTCCAGAGGCGCGACGGCGGACGCGGACGTCCCCGCATCCAGAGGAGTAACGGTGGACACGGACGTCCCTGCATCCGGAGGCGCAACGGCGGACACGGATGTCCCTGCATCCGGCTGCGAGGTGGTGGACACGACCGTGCCTGCGTCCTGCACCTTGGGGACGACAACGGTCGCGGACGTCCCGGCATCTGGAACCGCGGGCGCCACGGCCACCGGTTTCGGCGCCACCGGCGCGGGGCTCGCCACCGCGAGGACGCCCGCATCCAGGACGACAGTCGCGGGCGTGGCGACGGGCGCGACAGCGGGGGCCTTCACGCCAGGGGGCGGAGCCTCTGACGACGGCAGCGCGCGGCGGATCTCCGCGCCTGCAGTGGCCACGATGCCAATGGACAGGAAGAGGAACCCGGCCGTCTGCGCCACCGTCTCCACGCGAGGCGGGATGCGCCGTCCACTCACCGCTTCGATGGCGAGCAGCAGCACCCGGCCGCCATCCAGTCCCGGCACCGGCACCAGCGTCAGCATCGCCAGCGCCACGGACGCCGCCACCAGCGCGCGCACCAGCGCATCCGTCCCGGACGCGGTGGACGACGCGACGTCGGACGACTCCTGGCGCATCATCGCGCCCGGCCCGGCCTTGCCCGCGACCTCCGGCCCGCGCACCATCGCCACCAGCGTGGACAGCGCCTCGGACGCCACGCGCCCGGTGTGCACCAGCGACTGGGTGAACGCCTCTCCAGGCGCGTGCGTGCGGAACACGTACTGTTGGCTCACGCCGATGCGCCCCGCGCCGCGCTCGTCCGCCCGGGGCCGCACCGTCACCGTGCGCGGCTCGCCGTGCCGGTCCACCGAAAGCTCCAGCTGCCCGCCCACGCCGTCCGCCACCCGCGCGACGAAGTCGGACCAACTCGCCAGCGGCTTGCCGGCCACGGCCACCAGCTTGTCTCCGGGCAACAGCTGCGCCCGCGCCGCCTCCGAACCCGGCAGCACCGTGCCCACCGTCAGCGGCACCACCACGTGCGTCCCGGATGAATACAGCGCGAACAAGAGCCCCAGCGCGACCGCGTAGTTCGCCAGCGGCCCCGCCAGGATGATGGCCATCCGCTTGAGCGGCCCCAGCGTGCCGAACCCGGACGTGTCCTCCTCCGCGGAGCGGTGCGGGTTCATCCCTTGAAGATTGGCGGACGCGCCCAGCGGCACCGCGCCCAGCACGAACTGCGTCCCGCCCAGCCGGAACGACAGCAGCGGCGGCCCGAAGCCCACGGTGAAGCGCGGCACCCGCACGCCCAACAGGCGCGCGGCCACCAGGTGCCCCAGCTCATGGACGATGAGCAGCGCTCCGAGCGCCAGGAGGACGAACAGGTAGTGCATCCGTGGAGGCCCGTCCTACGCCTACAGCTTGCGGCGCTTCCCGGTGCGCTTGTACGTCAGGTAGTCGGACAGGATGGTGCCGTGGTCGAAGCACAGGTCCTTGGGCAGCGCGTCCACGGTGAACGTCTTCGCCTCCGCCGCGTCGTCCGCGCCCACCGGCTCGCCCGTCGCCTTCGCGATGAACACCGTCGAAATCGTGTGCAGGCGCGGGTCGCGCTTCGGATCCGAGTAGCTGAAGAACTGCTCCTCCAGCGTCACGTCCAGGCCCGTCTCCTCCTTGGCCTCGCGGATGGCCGCTTTGTCCAGGGGCTCACCTTCGTCCACGAAGCCGCCCGGCAGCGCCCAGCCCACCGGCGGGTTCGCGCGGCGGATGAGCACGATGCGCTCTCCGGACAATTCGATGATGCAGTCCACGGTGGGTTTGGGGTTGCGGTATTCAGGCATGGCGTCGCACTCTACCCAAAGCCCCCTGGCGAGCGCCCGTTCCGGATGCCTCCCGTGGGCGATGGTGCGTGCCGTGTCTACCCTGCGACGCCTCAGCCTCACCGCCCTCCTGGCCTCCACCCTGGCGGGCTGCCTGCCCTACAGCCAGAACGAGGGTGTGTACGAGCTCATCCCCACGGAGACGCTGCGCGACGACTGCGGCCTCCTGGAGCAGTTCCAGGGCAACCTCCAGTTGAATCTTCAAATCGCCGGACGCGTGGTGCGCGCGGACTTCGGCGTGCAGAACATGCAGCTGCTCGGCTACGTCCTGGAGGACGGCGAGGCGTTCACCGCCGACGGCAGCGTGGCCAACGTCAGCACCACCGTCGACGGGACGAATGAGTGCCTGCTCGACCAGGTCCGCGTGCACCTGGACGCGACCACCGTGTGCGCCACGAAGTTCAGCGGGCAGATGCGGCTGGCCTACGACGCCAACAACAACACGGACTGCACCTGCGAGATGTGGATCCGCTTCGACGGCGTTCAGGGGAACACCCGCTGCGAAGGGAACCCTTGAGATAGCGAGGAGGGCTTCCTACAACATGGGGGCTGTTCCCACGCTCCAGCTGGAGGAACGCCCATGGCAGACCCGCAGGAAATCGTCTCGGTCCTGACCGAGTCCCGCGTCTTCCCCCCGCCCGAGGACTTCTCCCGGCGGGCCCACATCCGCGACATGCAGGACTATCAGCGGCTGTGGGACGAAGCCGCGAAGGATCCGGACAAGTACTGGGGCGACCGCGCCCGCGAGGAGCTCTACTGGAAGGAACCCTTCCAGACGGTGCTGGACTGGAAGCCGCCCCACGCGCGCTGGTTCGTCGAGGGGAAGACCAACCTCGCCTACAACTGTCTGGACCGGCACCTGCCGAAGCTCAAGGACAAGCCCGCCATCCTCTTCGAGGGCGAGCCGGGCGACCGCCGCACCCTCACCTACGGAGAGCTGTCCCAGCAGGTGAACCGGCTGGCCAACGGGCTCAAGTCGCTGGGCGTGAAGAAGGGCGACCGCGTGGGCATCTACCTGCCCATGGTGCCGGAGGCCGCCGTCGCGATGCTGGCGTGCGCGCGGCTGGGCGCGGTGCACTCGGTGGTGTTCGGCGGCTTCTCCGCGGAAGCGCTCCAGGACCGCATGAAGGACGCGGGCGCCAAGGTGCTGCTCACCGCGGACGGCGGCTGGCGCAAGGGCGCGGTGGTGCCACTGATGAAGAACGTGGAGGCCGCGCTCCCGAACGCCCCCAGCATCGAGAAGGTCATCGTCCTCACCCGCACCGGTGACGGCAAGCTGCCCGAAGGTCCGAAGTTCCTGGCCTGGGACGCGCTGGTGAAGGGCCAGTCCGACGTCTGCGAGCCGGAGTGGGTGGAGAGTGAACACCCGCTGTTCATCCTCTACACGTCCGGCTCCACCGGGAAGCCCAAGGGCGTGCTGCACACCACGGCCGGCTACGCGATGAACGCGTCGCTCACCACGCGCTGGGTGTTCGACCTGCGCGATGACGACGTCTACTGGTGCACCGCGGACGTGGGCTGGGTGACGGGCCACACGTACGTCGTCTACGGCCCGCTGATGAACGGCGTCACCACCATCATCTACGAGGGTGCGCCCACGCAGCCGGGCCCGGACCGCTTCTGGGACATCATCGAGCGCTACAAGGCCACCATCCTCTACACCGCGCCCACCGCCATCCGCGCCTTCATGCGCCTGGGCGACGAGCCGGTGAAGAAGCACGACCTGACCTCGCTGCGCCTCTTGGGCAGCGTGGGCGAGCCCATCAACCCCGAGGCGTGGATGTGGTACCGCGACGTCATCGGCGGGGGGCGCTGCCCGGTCGTGGACACGTGGTGGCAGACGGAGACGGGCAGCATCATGGTTTCACCGCTGCCCGGCGCCACGCCCACCAAGCCCGGCTCCGCCACGTTCCCGCTGCCCGGCATCCACGCGGAGATTCTCGACCGCGACGGCAAGCGCGTGCCCAAGGGGCAGGGGGGGCTGCTCTTCGTGACGAAGCCCTGGCCGTCCATGCTGCGCACCGTGTACGGGGACCCGGAGCGGTACGTGAACACGTACTTCAGCGAGCTGCCCGGCATGTACTTCACCGGCGACGGCGCGCGCACGGACGCGGACGGCTACGTGTGGCTGATGGGGCGCGTGGACGACGTGGTGAACGTGGCGGGCCACCGCCTGGGCACCGCGGAGGTGGAGAGCGCGCTCGTGGCGCACCCGAAGGTGTCCGAGGCCGCCGTGGTGGGCCGCCCGGATGACCTGAAGGGCACGGCGCTCGTCGCCTTCGTGACGCTCAAGCAGGGCAACGCGCCTTCGGAAGCGCTCAAGAAGGAGCTGGCCGTGCACGTGGGCAAGGAGATTGGCGCCATCGCGCGGCCGGATGTCATCCGCTTCGCGGAAGGGCTGCCCAAGACGCGCTCCGGGAAGATCATGCGCCGGCTGCTGCGCGACGTGGCCGCGGGCAAGCAGTCCTCGCAGGACACCACCACGCTGGAGGACCTCAACGTGCTGGCGGCGCTGCGCCAGAACGACGAGTAGCCGCCAGGTACCGCAATCCGGCCGTCCCCTAGGCGTCCTTCGCGCCCTTTTGGGGGCGGCCGTGCTTGTCCTTCACCTGCTCGCGGTCCGCCTTGCTCCACCAGATGCGGGAGCTCCACAGGGCAGGGCCGAGCACGACCGTGAGGACGAAGAACACCACCAGGCCCACCACGATCTCCGCCACGGTTTCCTCCAGAGGGAGCCCTGGGGTTCGGAACGCCCCGGGCAGGAAAAGGCAACCCTAGCGTCCCCTCACGACGGGTGCCATCCAACGTGGGGGCCGGGAAGTAGCGCGAGGCTCAACGGCCATCGGCTTCTCGCATGGCGTCATGCGGCAGGGCTGCCGGGGCCCGGGCGCTCGGGTGCCGGGCAACCTGTCTGGGCGGGCAGCGGGCGGCGGTCCTGCTAGATTGCGCCGCCATGAACCGATTTCCTTCGACCCTCTTCACCGCGCTGCCGCTGACGGCGGTGCTCGTCGCCCCCGTTGTCGCGGACGCCTGCACCAGCATGCTGGTGACGAAGGGCGCCACGACGGACGGCTCCACGTTCATCACCTACGCGGCGGACGCGCACGAGCTGTACGGCGAGCTGTACTACACGCCCGCCCGCCGCCACGCGGCCGGCTCCATGCGCGACGTCATGGAGTGGGACACCGGCAAGTTCCTGGGCCGCATCAAGCAGCCGGCCGCCACCTATTCGGTGGTGGGCAACATGAACGAGCACCAGCTGTCCATCAGCGAGTCCACCTTCACGGGCCGCAAGGAGCTGGAGGGGCCCTCGGGCATCATCGACTACGGCTCGCTCATCTACATCGCGCTGGAGCGCTCGAAGACGGCGCGTGAAGCCATCCAGGTGATGACGGACCTGGTCGCCGAGTACGGCTACGCGTCCACCGGAGAGACGTTCTCCATCGCCGACCCCAAGGAGGCGTGGCTCCTGGAGATGATTGGCAAGGGCGAGGGGCAGAAGGGCGCGGTGTGGGTGGCCCGCAAGCTGCCGGACGGCTACATCTCCGCGCACGCCAACCAGTCGCGCATCCGTCAGTTCCCGCTCAACGACAGCGCCACCACGCTGTACTCGCCGGACGTCATCTCCTTCGCGCGCGCGAAGGGCTGGTACACGGGCGCGGACAAGGACTTCAGCTTCGCGGACACGTACCACCCGCTGGACTTCGGCGGGCAGCGCTTCAGCGAGGCGCGCGTGTGGAGCATCTTCCGCCGCGCGGCCCCGTCCCAGAAGCTGGGCGTGGAGTTCGCGGACGGCGCGGACACCACGAAGCGGCTGCCCCTGTGGGTGAAGCCGGACAAGAAGGTGTCCGTGCAGGACGCCATGGCGCTCATGCGCGACCACTTCGAGGGCACGCCGCTGGACATGTCCAAGGACGTGGGCGCGGGGCCCTACGCGGTGCCCTACCGCTGGCGCCCCATGACGTGGGACGTGGACGGCAAGAGCTACGTGCACGAGCGCGCCATCTCCACGCAGCAGACGGGCTTCTCCTTCGTCGCGCAGATGCGCTCGACGCTGCCGGACGCCATTGGCGGGGTGCTCTGGTTCGGCGTGGATGACACCTTCACCACCGTCTACACGCCCATGTACGCGGGCATCCGGCAGGTGCCGAAGAACTTCTCCCAGGGCGTGGCCAGCCGCGGCGAGTTCTCCTGGGACTCGTCCTTCTGGGTCTTCAACTGGGTGTCGAACCAGGCCTACGGGCGCTGGAGCGACATGATCGTCGACGTGCAGAAGGCGCAGGGGGACCTGGAGGGCCAGTTCCTGGCGGACCAGGCCAACATCGAGAGCATCGCGCAGGTGCTCTACAAGCGGACGCCGGAGCAGGCCCGCCAGTACCTCACCGAGTACTCCCTGCAGCAGGGCGACAAGGTGCACGCGCGCTGGCGCAAGCTGGGTGAGCAGCTGCTCGTGAAGTACATCGACGGCAACGTGCGCGACAACACGGGCAAGGTGGGCCACCCGCGCTACCCGGACGCGTGGTACCGCCGCATCGCGGCTGACAACGGCAAGATCCTGGAGTCGCACGAGAAGCCGGAGCCGAAGCCCGCCGCCCCCGCCGCGCCGGCCCAGCCCGCTGCTCCCGCGCAGCCCGCGGCCCCGAAGCCCACGGTTGCTCCGGCGCCCTGAAGCACCGGTAAAACCCGGGCGCGCGGTGTCCGTCCTGGCCCCGCGCGCCGGGCTCGCACGTTCTCGCGTGTGTCGGTGGATGGCTTGTGGCAGTGAGGGCGCGGGCGGCAGGCACGCCCGTGCCCGGAGGACGGTTCCTTGAGTGACGCCCCCACCGCGACGGCCCTTCCGTTCCGGGATGACGAACTGGCGGACTTCCTCGTGCGGACCAGCCGCACGTTCGCGCTCGCCATCCCGCTGCTCGACGAGCCGCTGCGCCGCGAGGTGGGCCTGGGCTACCTGCTGTTGCGCGTCGCGGACACGCTGGAGGACGCCGCTCCCTGGACGCGCGACGAGCGGCGGGAGTCGCTGGCCGCCTTCGAAGCCCTGCTCCAGGAGAAGCCGGGCACGGACGCCGGGGCGTTGTCGCGCGAGTGGCTGTCGCGCCCTCCCAGCGAGAACGCGGGCTACCTGGACCTGCTCGCGCGCACGCCCACACTGCTGGCGAGCCTGGACGCGCTGCGCCCGGAGGCCGGCGCCATCCTGCGCCACTTCGTGCTGAAGACGGTGCAGGGCATGGGACAGGTGCTGGCCGGTGCGTCCGAGGACGGGCTGTTGAAGCTCGGGTCGCTCCAGTCCCTGCGTGACTATTGCTACATCGTGGCGGGACTGGTGGGGGAGCTGCTCACGGAGCTGTTCGTCCTGGATCCGCGCCTCGCGCTGTACGCGCCGAACCTGCGCTCGCTGGCCCCGCTGTTCGGAGAGGGGCTCCAGCTGGTCAACATCCTCAAGGACGCGCGCCAGGACCGGAAGGAGGGCCGCGTGTGGCTTCCGGACGGCGTGCAGCTCCAGGACGTGGAGCAGCTCGCGGGCCAGGACCTGATCGCCGCGGCGCGCTACGTGCGCTCGCTGTTCCTGGCGGGAGCGCCCCGGGACATGCTCGCCTTCACCACGCTGCCGCTGCTCCTGGCCCAGGCCACCCTGGAGCTGCTGGTGCGCGACGGCGCGGGCGCCAAGGTGTCGCGCGCGGTGGTGACCGCCCAGATGATGACCCTCCACGCCGCGCTCGAACGGGGCACGCTCCCCGAAGCCGTGGAGGCGCTCGCCGGGCCCATGCCGGGCGGCCCCTGAAAAGCGTTGACCGGGAAGCAACTCCAGGGCGTCCGCGCCGGATAATTCCGGTGCAGGTGTTCCCCCTCTGGAGTCGTGTCCCTCATGAACTGCGCCCGCTCCACACCGGCGGTCATCGTCTACTTCCCCGCGCGTTCGGAGAGCTCGCCTCCGCGGGTGCAGCGCCGGGCGGTCCAGGTGGAGCGGCGGGGTGGGGGGCTGCCGTTCGCCGCCACGCGTCAACGCGGCCTGTGGACATTCCAGACGTCGGCGGGGCCGGAGCGGTGGCTGCCCGGGCGGGTGCGCGGCAAGGACCGGATGCAGGCGTTCCTGGTGGACGTGCTGGGCTTCGGCGCGGTCATCCAGACGTATGACGTGTCGGCGGACACGCGCAGCGACTCGCTCCCCGGGCACCCGGACTTCGCGAAGAACTTCGACCTGTTCCTGCACCACTACGCGGGCGCGCTGCTCAAGCAGGCGGCTCCGGAGGTGGCCTTCGCCCGCGCGCTGGGGCAGGTGGTGATGCTCAACGGCCAGCAGTGGGCCGGGCTGGGCTTCACCCTGACGGACGCCGGCCAGCGGCTGGTGGACGCATGGCTCGCGGAGCAGGGCGTGGTGCTCGGCCCTACCGCGTGAGCCCGGTCGTCCGCCTGCTTCCAGAGGGAGCCTCGGGAGACCCTGGGCGGACGGCGGGAGTCCGGATATGGGTAGGGCGATGACTGCCCTGGCCTACCCCATGCCGCTGTGTGTCGCGCCGATGATGGACTGGACAGACCGGCACTGCCGGTACTTCTTCCGGCTCATCTCCCGTCACACGCTGCTCTACACGGAGATGGTGACCACGGGCGCGGTGCTGCATGGCAAGCGCGACCGCCTGCTGGGCTTCACGCCCGCCGAGCACCCGGTGGCCCTCCAGCTGGGCGGCTCGGAGCCCGCGGACCTGGCCGCCTCCGCGCGCATTGGCGAGGAGTGGGGCTACGACGAGATCAACCTCAACGTGGGCTGCCCCAGCGACCGCGTGCAGTCCGGCCGCTTCGGCGCGTGCCTCATGGCGGAGCCGGACCTCGTCGCGCGTGGTGTCGCCGCCATGCGCGAAGCCGTGCGCATCCCCGTGACGGTGAAGTCGCGCATCGCCATCGACGACCTGGAGGAGTGGTCCACGCTGGAGGACTTCGTGAAGCGCGTCTCCGCCGCGGGCTGCACGCGCTTCATCGTGCACGCGCGCAAGGCGTGGCTGCAGGGCCTGTCTCCCAAGGAGAACCGGGACGTGCCGCCCCTGCGCTACGACCTGGTGCACCGGCTCAAGGCCGAGTACCCGCACCTGGACATCAGCCTCAACGGCGGCATCAAGACGCTGGACGCGGCGGCGGAGCACCTGGGCCGCGTGGACGGCGTGATGATGGGCCGCGCGCCCTACGAATCCCCGTACCTGCTGGCGGACGCGGACCGGCGCTTCTTCGGGAGCACGCAGGCGCCCCTCACGCGGCACGAGGTGGTGGACGCGATGCTGCCGTACATCGAAACGCAGATGAGCCAGGGGGCGCCGCTGGGCGCCATCACCCGGCACATGCTGGGCCTCTTCCAGGGCCTGCCCGGCGCGCGAGCCTGGCGCCGGCACCTGAGCGAGAACGCCCACAAGGACGGTGCGAGCCCGGAGGTGGTGCGCACCGCCGCCGCGAAGGTGCCGCGCGACGCCGACCTCCAGGCCGTGGCCTGATTCAGCGCTTGGGCACGGTGGTGCAGCACCCGGAGCGCGCGCAGCGGACCCAGCCCTGGTTCTGGCAGAGCTGATCATTCGTGCACGCGGGGCCCTGGCCCGGCTGTCCGCAGGTGGAGGACGGGCCGCCTCCGCCCCCGCCGCTGTCGAAGGGCACCGCGGCCTGGATCTTCACCATGGGGCAGCGGGGCTGTGAGCCATTGCCCACGCAGTTGTTGGAGGCGCCGCTGGTGACGTTCGTCGGGCACGTCATGGGCGCCGAGGGGCGCAGTTGATCATCCACGGAGAAGCAGACGCCGATTTCCAGGAGGTTGCATTTCGGGTCGCAAGAGAAGGCGACGCTGTCGCGCTGTCCGAACGCGGCGCGCAGGTTCTCCAGCGCCACGCTCCCGCCGACGTTGTCCGTGAGCGCGGCCGGAGTTCCCTGGTCGCCCGGCAATGACAGCAGCGCGTCGATGGTGCTCTGGAAGTAGGTCCGGGCGTCCATTCCCGTGCAGCTGCCGTGCTTGGGCCACTCGTGGTTCGCGAGGAAGTAGTTGTCCGTGATGAAGCCCGGCCCGTAGGTGCCCATGGCGTGTGGAATCGTGGCGGGGTCGGGGAAGCACTTCGAAGGGGCATTGCTGCCCTGGCATTCGCAGAGCCCGCCGCAGAATGCCGGATAGGTGCAGTTGAGCTCTCGCGCCTCCTCGTCGTTGAACTGGGGCCACAGTCCGTGGATCGTGAGGTGCGTCGCGCCGAAGGTGCCTTCCAGGTGCTCGCACTCCTCCTTGTCCGGATGGGTCCGGCAGAAGGTGGGGGCCCACGTCAGCGCGAGCAGGTACGTGCCGAAGCGCGGCGTGGCGCACGCGCCCCCGTCCTGCGCGCTGGCATCACGCTTGAAACAGTTGCAGGCGGTGGCCTGGGGCCGGCCGAACTCGAACTCGATGGCTTCCGGCTTCGCCAGGTGGAGCGGCCGGGCGGTGGCCGTGGGCGGCGTGGGTGGGGGCGCGGGAGGCGGCTCGTGATGCGAGCGGCATCCCTGCGCGATGACCAGACATGCCCACAGGGCAAGGCGCGACGTTGGGCGCATGGCTTGATTCCCTCGGGACCGGATTGCGGCACGAAGGTACGGAGGTGGGGACGGGCGCTACACCCCGTGCTCCGGTCCACCGCCCGCGTCCGCGCCCGAACCCTTTCCACCGGCGCGCGGAGCCCCCAGCTTTCCCGGGACCCATTCACCGGGAGGGATTGCACCATGGGACGCGCCATCATCAAGAAGGCCAACGAGGCGGACGAGCGCCGGCCCTTCGTGTCGCACGGAGAGGCCATCGTCCTGAACATGGGAGCGCTCAGCATTGGCCGTGGCTACTTCGAACCCGGCTGGCGCTGGTCGGAGCACGTGAAACCCATCGCGGGCACGGAGTCCTGCGAAGTCGTCCACACCCTCAGCATCCTGTCCGGGCGGATGCACGTCGTGATGAATGACGGTCAGGAGCTGGACCTGGAGCCGGGCGACGTCGCCTTCATCCCGTCAGGCCATGACGCCTGGGTCGTGGGCGATGAGCCCTGCCGCGTCGTCGACTTCACCGGCGCGGAGGACTACGCGAAGGCCAGCAAGGAGGAGCAGGAACAGCCCGCGCTCCAGTAGTCAGCCAAGGCTCAATCGATGCCCAGCCGCTCCAGCAGCGCGTCCACCATGCTGGAGACGCGGAACTGATCCAACCAGTCATCCACGTCGGTGAGGCCCGTGAGCGCCGCGAACCGGCGCAGCACGTCCGAGGCCTGGACCGCGGTGCGCAGGCCCAGCAGTTCGAACAGGTGCGGGCGCCCGCGTTGATAAAGCGCCGCGTCCAGGCGCTTCCACGGCTCCACCCACGCCGGCTCCTCCAGGGGCCAGATGAGCGCGCGGCGGGACTGGGACTGCGTCCGGTCAAGGATGGCATTGACCGCACGGCGGCCCGCCTCGCACGCCCCTTCCATGGAGGCCAGGTCCGTGTGCGTGCGGACGTAGTCCCCCGCGAGACAGAGATTGGGAATGGCGCTCGCGGCCTCCGGACGCACCTCCCAGGAGCCGGGCGGATGGACGAGCAGGCCGGACGAGTTACGCGGCGGCAGCCCGCCGCCGTAGTCCAGGTCCGCGTCCAGGTGGAAGGAGTGCAGGAGCTCGTCGGTCAGCACCTGCTCGTCCGGATCCAGCCCGTTGAGCGCCGCCTTGAGCTGTCCCCAGACCTCCGTCTTTATCTCCTCCGGCGTGCAGTCCTTCGCGCGCTTCGGAACGAAGGTGCCGGGCGTGTTCCAATCCGAGACATCGATGGACAGCAGCCCGCCCACCTGCCCATCCCCGAACACGCGCCGGAACAGCCCCAGCTCGCGCCAGAACTGCGGCTGCGAGATGGACGTCAGCGCCCACGGGGAGTCCGGATAGAAGGTGTGGCCGCGGACCAGCGGCACGTCCTCGTAGAGGAAGAACTGGATGCCCACCATCCAGGACACCAGCTGCTCCACGTCCGCCGCGCGCAACCGCGCCAGCGCCGGGTCCATCGCGGCCAGCTCCGGGGTCATCAGCGCATGCGCCGCCTCCAGCGGCACCGCGAGCACGTAGTGGTCGGCCGTGCGGGACTCGCCGTTGGCGAAGCGGACCCCGGCGATGCGCCCGCCCGCGACGTCGAGCCCGGTGCATGGGACGCCCGCGTGGAATTGCACGCCCAGTCCGCGCAGGTGGGCAAGCCAGGGCTCGAGCCACATCTGGCTCGTGGGGCCGCCCATCGTCCGGTCGTTGTTCACCCCGCTCTGGGCGAAGTCGAGGATGAGCTGCATGGAGATGGCGCCAATCGTCCGCGCGGACCCGCGCTGCGGATCCATGGCCACCATCGTGCGCGGCACGGCCCGCAGCTGCCGCTGGAACTTCGGCGAGTACAGGTCCCCCTGCGCGAAGTCCCACCAGGACATCCGCTCGTACTGGCCGAACCGGCGGGCCTCACTGGATGAGAGGAATTGGAGGATCTTGAGGCTGTAGAGGCTGCTGTCGGCCTTGTCGAAGTCCAATTTCTGGAAGAACAGCTCCAGCGCCTCCAGGACGTCATAAGGCTTGTCCAGCTTGCGGCGGGAGAAGCGGTACCACGTGTCCTCGTCGATGAGCGCGATGGCGCTCTCCGTGGTGGCCTTGAGGTGCTGCTCCACGGAGGGCGTGGCCGCGCCGGGGACGGCGGGCGTGCGCTGCATCATGTCGATGACGTGGCGGTAGAAGCGTGGGTAGAAGCGGAAGCCGTGCTCGCCCGGCAGGTCGCGCCGCCCGTTCGTCCCCGTGCCCGCCACCGGCTGCGAGCGGGCCTTGCCGCCCCAGGTCGTCCGCGTGTCGAAGACCTGGACCTCGAAGCCGCGCTCCACCAGCTCGTGCGCGACCGTCAGTCCCGCGACGCCCCCTCCCACCACGATGACGCTGGGCATGAAGCACCTCCGGCTGCTCGGCGTGCGCTCAAGCCAGCGTCGCGTATGCCCAGGGGAGTCCGCATCACCCCGGAGTGCGAGTGAGATGTCTTGGACGAACGTACGAGACGCAGTGTGTTGGATGTGGATGGGATTGAAACAAGTAACTCACGACAGGTGAGATACGCTCTCGTCGTGGAGCCTCGCTCAGCCAACCTGTGACGTCCTGCTCTGTCCCGGGCCTTGTTTTCCCGTGGATTCCAACGCTGCGTGAAATCACTGGTGAGGTTGTTTCTTTGTGTTCATTTCGCTACTGTTCAGTTCTTGATTCATTCCTCGCCTGGGGGACGGCCCACCTTCATGGCAATGCCTTGCATCCTGAGGAAGGGGGGCGCGCGTCCGTGTTCTTGAGAATCCCTCCACCCATCCCGCTACGTGTGCCGGTCTCCCTTCGCCCCTGGGGCGGAAGGTGACGATGGGCCCGGGGGACATCCCGTCAGAGACCGCCGCGGAATGGCAGAAGGTGCTGGCCGTCTTCGCGGACGAGGCGGAGGGGCTGGTCTCCTCCATGGAAGAGAACCTCATCGCGCTGGAGGTCTCTCCGGCGGAGGGGCTGCTCCCGGGCATCCTGCGCGGTGCGCACACGCTCAAGGGCGCGGCGGCGTCGCTCGGCTTCCAGGCCGTCACGGACTACACGCACGGCGTCGAGGACCTCCTCCAGGCCCTGCTCGACGGGCGCCTCACGCTGGATGAGACGCGGGTGTCGTTGCTGCTGGGCGCGGTGGATCACCTCCGCGAGCTGTGCCAGGCGTCGCTCGCGGGAGTGGACTCGCTGGGCGCGGTGCACCAGACCCACCTCACCCTGCTGCGCGAGGGCATCGTCGCGGGGGCTCCCACGGAGGCGCTGCCGATTCCCGCCGCGCTGCCGCGCCTGCCGGAGGTGCGTGGCACGACGCGGACCCGCGTGCGCATGGACATGGAGCGCCTGGACCGCATCGTCACGCTCACCGCGGAGCTGTCCGTGGCGCGCGGGCGGATGGCGCAGTTCCTGTCGCGCGCGGAGGAGTCCGGGGCCAGCTGGGAGGACGCGCTCAACCAGCAGCGGGAGATGGATCCGCTCTTCGAGGCGCTCCAGGAAGAGGTGATGAAGGTGCGGATGGTCCCGGTGGGGCCGCTGTTCCGTCAGCACCTGCGCACCGTGCGCGACCTGGCCCGCTCCCAGCAGAAGCTGGCCCAGCTGGAGCTGGAGGGCGAGGACGCCACGCTGGACACCGCGGTGCTGGACGCGCTGCGCGACCCGCTGCTCCACCTGCTGCGCAACTCGCTGGACCACGGCATCGAGACGCCGGACGAGCGGCGCGCCGCGGGCAAGGACCCCCGGGGCCGCCTGCGGCTCAAGGCCTACCATGACGCTGGCAGCGTCGTGGTGGAGCTGTCCGACGACGGCCGCGGCATCCAGCGCGAACGGGTGCGCGAGCGCGCGAAGCAGAAGGGGCTGGTGGCGGCGCCCGAGCGGCTGCGCGACGACGAGCTGCTGCGCCTCATCTTCGAGCCCGGCTTCTCCACGGCCACCGAGGTGACGGAGCTGTCCGGCCGCGGCGTGGGCATGGACGTGGTGCGCCGGGACATCGAGGCCCTGCGCGGCTCCGTGTCCATCCAGAGCCAGGAGGGGCAGGGCACCACCTTGACGCTGCGGCTGCCGCTCACGCTCGCCGTCATCCAGGGCTTCGCCATGGGCGTGGGAGACCAGGTGTACGTGGTCCCCATCGAGGGCGTGCAGGAGTGCATGGAGGTCCCCGCCAACGAGCGCACCTTGGAGTCGTCCGGTGTGCTGTCCCTGCGAGGCCAGCCGCTGCCGTTCCTGCGGCTGCGCCAGGTGTTCTCCCTGGGCGGGAGCACGCCGGCCCGGGAGAACGTGGTCGTCCTCAGGCATCCGGACGGCGTCATCGGCCTGGCGGTGGATGAGCTCCAGGGCGAGGGTCAGCGGGTCATCCGCCCCCTGGGGCGCCTCTTCCAGGGCATCCCCGGCATCTCCGGCTCCACCATCCTGGGCGACGGCCGGGTGGGGCTGCTGCTGGACACGCCCGCGCTGGTGCGCCGGGCCATCCTCCACGCCTCCGAGGCCGCGCTCAGTCCTCCCTCCCCCCTGGCAACCCCTTCTCCCGCGAACGCCACCCGGGCGCCGTAGCGGTCAGTCTTCTGTTTCTGGAGTCATCATGTTCAACAACCTGAGCATCACGGCGAAGCTGACGCTCGCCTTCAGCGCGATGGTCGCCATCATCATCGCGCTCGTGGTGGTGGTGTACACGACCATCCTCAAGGTCTCCGTCACCGCCGAGGGCGATACGGAAAGCCACAAGGTGCTCATCGCCGTGCGCACCCTGGAGGGTGACATGGCCGACCTGGAGACGGGGCAGCGCGGCTTCCTCATCACTGGCGACGACAAGTTCCTGGAGCCCTACAACATGGCCCGGATGAGCGTGTCGCAGAGCCTGGACAGCATCCGCCAGCTCACCCAGAGCGACCACCGCCAGCAGGAGCGCCAGCAGGAGATCCGCGACCTGTTGCAGCAGTGGATTTCCCAGCACCTGGAGCCCCTCATCGCGCAGCGCCGCGAGGTCAACGCGGGCCGCGGGGAGCTGGCCCAGCTGGTCGCGGTGGAGCAGTCCGCGCGCGGCAAGCAGACCGCGGACCGCATCCGCATGCTGCTCACCAAGCTGGGGGACGACGAAACCGCCCTGCTGGCCGAGCGCACCACCCGCACCGCGGGCATGGTGGTGGACCTCTACGACATGATCATCATGGGCGGCGTCCTGGGCGTGGTGCTCGCGGCCCTGCTGTCCTTCTTCCTCACCCGCAGCATCGTGCAGCCGCTGACGGAGGCCGTGCAGGTGACGTCGCAGGTGACGGCGGGCGACCTCACGGCGAACATCACCACGCGGGGCACGGACGAGACGGGCCGGATGATGGGCAGCATGCGCGACATGATCCACCGGCTGTCGGGCGTCATCAGCGAGGTGCGCGGCGCCGCGGGCTCGCTGTCGTCGGCGTCCCTCCAGGTGGCGTCCGCCGCGCAGGGGCTGTCGCAGGGCACCAGCTCCCAGGCGGCCTCCGTGGAGGAGACCACCGCCAGCCTGGAGCAGCTCAACGTCAGCATCCGCCAGAACTCGGAGAACAGCCGGGAGATGGAGCAGACGGCCCTCAAGGGCGCCCGTGACGCGGAGGAGAGCGGCCGCGCGGTGAAGGAGACCGTGGAGGCGATGAACGCCATCGCGGAGCGCATCGACATCGTGGAGGAGATTGCCTACCAGACGAACCTGCTCGCGCTGAACGCCGCCGTGGAGGCCGCGCGCGCCGGGGAGCACGGCCGGGGCTTCTCCGTCGTCGCCACGGAGGTACGCAAGCTGGCGGAGCGCAGCCAGAAGGCCGCGAAGGAGATTGGCAGCCTGGCCACCTCCAGCGTGAAGGTCGCCGAGCGCAGCGGCCAGCTGCTGTCGGAGCTGGTGCCCGCCATCCGCCGCACGTCGGAGCTGGTGCAGCAGGTGGCCAACGCCTCGCGCGAGCAGTCCATCGGCGTGTCGCAGATGAACCGCGCCATGACGCAGGTGGATCAAGTCACGCAGCGCAACGCGTCCGCCGCGGAGGAGCTGTCCTCCACCGCGGAGGAGATGGCCACCCAGGCGGAGTCGCTGCTGCAGATGATGAACTTCTTCCGGCTGGTGGAGGGCATGAGCTTCAACGCCTCCTCCACGCAGCATCGCCCCATGGCGCCCCGGCTGCCGGCCTCGCCCGTCCGGGGCCTCCAGGCGGCGGCGCAGGGGCCGCTGGCCACGTCCACGAACGGGGCGCTGTCCCGGCTCCAGAACGGCGCGGAAGCGCCGGCCCCCCATGACTTCCAGCGGTTCTAGGAAGGGGCTCGTACCATGAGTCAGTCCACCGAACCGGGCAGCGGCAGGTCCAGTTACCTGAGCTTCATGCTCGCGGGCGAGGAGTACGCCGTGGGCCTCCTGCGGGTGCGGGAGATCATCGAACACCGCCCCGTCACGCGCGTGCCGGGGATGCCCGCGGCCGTGCAGGGCGTCATCAACCTGCGCGGCAGCGTGGTGCCCGTCGTGGACCTGGCGGTGAAGTTCGGGCTGCCGCCCCGGCCCATCACCCGCTGGTCCTGCTTCGTCATCGTGGAGGTGGTGCTCGACGGCCAGCAGACGGTGCTGGGGCTGCTCACGGACACGGTGCGCGAGGTGCTGGAGCTGGGCCCCGCGGACATCGAACCGCCCCCCGCCTTCGGCACGCGCGTGCGGCTGGAGTTCCTCCGGGGCATGGGCCGCCACAACGACACGTTCATCCTGCTGCTGGACCTGGACCGGGTCCTGTCGCTGGAGGAGTTGCTCCGGCTGACGGCCGCCACCGACGAGGCAGCGGCTCCGGCGGCTCCGGCCCTGGCGGCTCCGGCCTCGGCACCGGAAGCATCGGGCAACGGGTGAGGGGATGAGCGAGGACGCGCTCTGGCCGTCCGCGCTGCCTCCGGCGCTGTCGCGCTCGGAGCTGGCGCTGTTCCAGCATCTGGTGGAGACGGAGGCGGGCATCCACCTGTCCGCGGCCAAGAACGCGCTGGTGGCGAACCGGCTGTCGCGGCGGTTGCGGGAGCTGGGGCTGCCGTCCTTCGCCGCCTACCACGCGTACGTCACCGCGCGGGGGAACGAGGCGGAGAAGGTGCGGATGCTCGACAGCCTCTGCACCCACGAGACGTCCTTCTTCCGCGAGCCCCGGCACTTCGACCTGCTGCGTGAGCACGTCTTCCCGGAGTGGGCGGCCCAGGCGGCGCAGGGCCGGCGGCCCCGGAGCATCCGCGTCTGGAGCGCCGGGTGCTCCACGGGCGAGGAGCCGTACTCGCTGGCGATGGAGCTGCTGGAGGCGTTCCCCAAGGGCTCTGGGTGGAGCCTGGAGCTCGTCGCCACGGACCTGTCCACCTGGGCGGTGAAGCGCGCGGAGGAGGGCCTCTGGAGCATGGAGCGGGCCCGGACCATTCCGCAGGTGCTGCTGCGCAAGTACATGCTGAAGGGCGTGCGCACCCAGGAGGGCTTCATGTCGGCGGGCCCGGAGCTGCGCCACTTCATGCGCTTCGCCCGCGCGAACCTGCACGCGCCCGCCACCTGGCCGGTGGGACCGTTCGACATCATCTTCTGCCGCAACGTGCTCATCTACTTCGGCACGGAGGCCCGGACGCGCGTCATCCAGGGGCTGCTGTCGCGGCTGCCGGAGACGGGCTACTTCTTCCTGGGGCACGCGGAGAGCCTGATTGGCATCACCGCGGCGGCGCGCTCCGTGAGCGCCAACGTGTACACGCCGCGCCCGGGACCGCCGTTTCCGTCGCGCGAGTAGGGGAAGGCGCCGCTTTCCATTTGTGGAAAGCAGGTGCCCGCCGCTGCCCGTTGTTGCTGGGGTGGCCGGCGCCCATCCTGGTCCCATGAAACGATTTGATTTCGCGGGCAAGACGGTGCTGGTGACCGGTGCATCCATGGGCATTGGCGCGGAGTTCACCGTGATGCCCCGTCCGCAATGAACCCACCGCGGCCCGGCGTAGCAGGCTGCGAACCGGGCCGGTCGTGCTCCGGGGGGCTCGGTAGATCTGGCGGGAGTCCACCCCCATCCCGGCCTGACCACTGGAAAAACCATGGAGAGAGCGGCCAACAGCGGGAAACCGTCCACCCGCCAACAGCCAGGTGCTCTTACGGGCGAAGCAACCTTGATCCGCACGCGCTCGCCAATGCCCTGATTGGCCAGGAGAGCATGGGTTGCCTGGAGAAGTTGACTATGCGGAGCGCGAGCACACCCGAAAGAGTCCGCCGACAGCGGCGGCTGCGCATGGCGGTAGGCGCATTGATCTTCCCCGTTGCCGTGGCTCTTGGCGGATGCTCCCATGCACAACGGCCTGAGCATCGCACTTATGTCATTTCAGAAGACACCAGCGGAATGGGTGGCTCTGGCGGGCGGGATTGCGATGCCGAGCATATCCAATGTTTCGACAGATGCTGGAATTCCGTCCCTCCATTGTCGAGCATCAAAAGGGGCTCTGGCAAACACCATGAGTATTGCACGGAGGAGTGCCGGAAACAGTACATGGTTTGCATCAACGGGAAAGAGCAGAAAGCACAAAGAAGTGGAAGCGAAGCGCTTCGATTCTCAAACATTGACGGGGCGCTTGATTGGTTGAGGGCGCACCGTACCGAAGTGGCAATCGGAACGGTCGTCGTCGTCGCGGGCGTGGCCTTTGTTGTCGCAACTGGCGGCACGGGCGCGCTCGTTCTCGCTCCCCTTGCTCTCTGACTCAACGAAAAGGTGCACAGTGACAACCTCAAACGAATTTGACATGGATTCGACTCTCCGCATCCTGGATGCGGCAAGCAAAAGCTACCCGTCTGGCTCGAAGGAAGAATCAACGATCCAGCTTGCAGCGATTTCACTGCTCTACTTGCGCCGAACCAGGAATCTGGATGATTTTCTGAAATACTATCAAGAGTTTTCAGATCCGGCATTCAGTGTCCCGATTGCAAAGACATTTTCAACACAAGAGGAGGCGGATGGATGGCTGGCCAGCGGCGCGGCATCTGATGGAGATCTTGTCAGAATCAAAGACCAAGGCTTCCAGGTCATTCAGTTGCCAAATGGAATGAAATTCCTTCGAACGCCACTTCCCGAAGAGCTTGGCCCTCCGGTTTCGAAGTAGGCGCTCTGTGTCCGTGGACCGGACTGGACGCGCCAGTTGCGAGCCCGTTCCAGTGCCCCACGCGGGCGAGGACGACCCGCATAATGAATGTGCCGACAAGTTCCCACCCAACCGTTATCCCGGAATGGACGTGCTCGTTGGCGGTGTGCGCTTCGATGCGTTGCAAGTCGGCGTGCGCGTGCTGTGGGAGATCAAAACCCATCAATTTGACACGTACAATGCTTATATCCAGGACCAGGAGATTGAAAAGGAACTCAAGCAATTGCGCCAGGAGCGCGCTGCGGCGCGGGCTTGCGGATATGACTTCGTTATTGGCGTGAGCACCGACGCGCACAGACTCGCGCTGCTCAAGCAAGATCCCACCTTCAAGATCGTAGTAACGAGGTGCAGACGATGACCGCTCGCGGCCCCCTCATTATCAACGTCTATGCGCCTGCACTTGTGGGTAACGACAACCGCACACTCGCGGCCGTTCATGGCTTGGAACGAGCGTTGCCCGGCTTGCGCCTGGAGTGGAGAGTTACCGAGAGGCGACGGCTTGCCGCGTTGCCACAGCGCGATGCGTGGTTGGCTGAGGAGGCCACGCGCGGTGAGTTTCCGATGGTATGTAACAACGATGAACGTTACCCCGTGATGATTTCCGGGATGCAACGCTCCGAGTATGAGAGTCCAGGTGGACGGCCTCAGCTCCAAGTCCATGCGAAGTTGCCTCTAGATGCTGCAGTTATCGCGGCAGCGGCGGATGTGCTTGATTCAGTGGCAAAGGGCGCATGCGCGTTCTGGGGGCAGGCGACGCCGGACGGCGCTTCGGGGGACATCGCGGAGCAAATAGCTCCCACGCTAGAAGGGCCGCCGTCCCCTCCCCGGGGCCTGCCAGCCCTCAAGGTCTTCGAGCACCTCCGCTCACCCGAGATTCCCTATTACCTCGGGTGGCTGAACTTCTGGTCTGCCGCTGCCGCGGAGGCCATCGGGTTCCCGGACCCAACCCGTGACGCCGAACTGCTCACACGGGCGCGGCGCACGGCGTCTGGTGGGTGGGTCGTACAGCTCACGGATACGCCGCTCGACCTGGAGAATCCCGCCCACCTGGACGCGCTCAAGCGCGCCTACGAACGCTTTCCGGAAATCGGCGGACGAGCAGCGCCTTGACCTCGATTCAGCGGCCTGGGACGTGGCTCCGGTTGTAGGAAAGTGACCCGCTGCGCGGGCATCCGCGATGGTAGCCTTCCCATCTGGGAGGTCATGCACCATTGCTCCAACCGTTCAGATTGGCCCTGGCGCTCGCGCTTGTCTCGGGAGCTGCTGCGTGGGCTGAGTCGGCACCGGGGGCGCGCGTCAGGCGGGAACGACCCGTCACCGTCTCCAGCACGCCCACGGGACCGCTGCCCGTCGTCCACGTCGCGGGGGACACGCCGACCGTGTTCCTGTTCTCCTCACCGATCCAACGCAAGACCCTGACCTTCGATGAGTCCCGGATCCGCGTCCTGGATGCGGGCGAGCGGTCGATCATCGTTCAGCCCGTGGCCAATCTTGGCGACGGTGAGCGACAGGAGATCGCGGTCTTCTTCGCGGACGGCCACCAGCCGACGCGGGCCGCCTTCGTGCTCGTGACCGATCCGGCCGATGTGGACTCACGGATCGACGTGCAACGCCCGGAGCCGCCGAACACGGCCTGCCAGCCCACGGACCAAGCCCCGGCGCCGAAGCCGGAAGACTTCGTGCTTCTCGGCTACGTGGACGCGAAAGGAGTCACGACGTCCAGCCGCAAAGGCAATCTCAATGGAGCGCAGGGGTTTCAGTTGGAATTGATCGTCGCCTTTCGAGGCGCGGGGTGGATTCTGGCGGACGTGAAGATCATGAACAACTCCGACCGCCCAGCATGGACACCCCGAGAGGCGACATTCGTGGGGCGAGTCGGCATGCCCCTGCGGGCGCGGCTCGTCGCGGAGACGCCGGGGGCAATTCTTCCGGGGGAAGGCGGGCGCGTTCTGGCGGTCATGGAAGTGCCAAAGACGAATGCAGACCTCGTCTTCACGCTGGAGGTGCATGGGGATGGGGAGCGTCGGCTTACGATTCCAGACGTGCGCTTCCCGAAGCCCGCCGCAGAGGAGGCCCAATGAGTGCGCCGCTGCTTCATGTTCCGCCCGGTTCTCTCATTGACGGCTGGCAGGTGGCCAAGGCTCTTGGCGACGGAGGCTTTGCGTTCGTCTTCCTTGGCGAAAAGAACGGCAGGCACCGTGCCATCAAGATGGCCCAGCACCGGGAGTCCAGCGGCGACCTCAAGCAGACCCATGCCCGGACGCTGCGGGAGTTGACGGCGCTGCTCATGCTGGACCATCCGAACATTGTCCGTCCGCAAGGGCATGGCCTCGCGGAGAGTGGGAACCTCTACCTCGCGCTCGACTACGTGGACGGATGGACGCTGGCGGAGTGGGCCGAGCGCAAGCACCCGACCGTTCGTGAAATCCTCGCAGTCTTCGAGAAGATCTCCGGTGCGCTGTCATACATGCACGGCCGGGGCATCCTGCATCGGGACCTGAAGCTGTCCAACGTGCTCATCCGCAAGAGCGACGGCGAGCCCGTCATCATCGATTTCAGCTGCGCGACCTACACCCTCGCCGAAGATCTGACGGACGGGGGCTTGCCTCCGGGAACGGACCGCTATCGCGCCCCCGAGCAGTTCAAGTTCCTGCGCGAGCACAAGGACGAGCACCGGGCCCGCTACGCCTTCCAGGTCTCCGACGAGATCTTCGCGGTCGGCGTCATGCTCCATGAACTGCTGACCGACCCGCGGCCGACGGAGTTTCGTCCGCGCTTCGACTTGAACAGTCTTGCCCTTCCACCGCCGCCACCCCGCTTGATGAATGCGCGGGTTCCAGCGGAGTTGAGCGATCTCGTGGAGTGCATCCTGGCTCGAGACCCCAAGAAGCGTCCGGTCGACACCGAGGCGCTGCGCCGCGAGTTGGCGGATCTCCGCGACTCGCGCTCCGCTGAGTATGACGTGCCGGCTCATGAGCCCGCTGAACAGCGTCACGGAGGGCCGGCACCTGCGGCACTGGTCATGCCCTCCACGCAGCAGTCCCTCAAGCGACATGTGGCCTTGACGGAGCGACCGCGCCGGTCGGGAAGGTGGCTCGCAGGCATCGTTTGTATCGTCGCGCTCGTCATGGCTTCAGTCCTCTGGCGCTCGTCGAGGAGCGTCCCAGGCGGGCCAGCCGAGTCGCGCGACGCCGCAGCCCCACGTTCTCCCACCACCGCTCATTCCGCACCGCCTACGACAGCACCGCCTACTATGACACCTGCTGCCCCCTCGTCCGTGACAGTCCCGGGGCCAGCAATCGCCATTGCCCCGAAGGAAGGATCCGCCTTGAAGACCCCAGCACCCGAAGCCTCGCCCCCAGGACGTGCGCCCCGCCTGTCGAAGAAGTCCGTTGCCGCCGTCGAATGCGCGTCGCTGTCGCTCGTCGCGGCGCTGGCGGCGGGTTGTCCGGGTGCCCAGATCCGGCCCGAGGCGTTCACCTGCCCGGCCGGGGCGCAAGAGGCCATGCGGGAGCAGCTTCACTGGGAGGACGGAGACATATTCTCCCTCACAATCGACGAGCGCCAGCCCGTTGGGGGGATTCGTGTGGTTCACCGCAGGCGCGGAGGTGGTGGGAGTCGTCCCGAAAGGCATCAACAATCCCAGGCAGCGCGCGGTCGCCCCACTTGGGACACGCTTCTACGGCAAGGCGTACTACCTCTCAGACAAGATGGGGCGTGCGGATGGAGAGACACTCGTCATCCGGTATGACCGGGTGAAACTCCCAGGGCAGGAGGTGTACCCCATCTGCTTCGTGGTTGAGACCAATGCCGAAGAGTTCAAGGACGGCAGGGTAAGGGCGGCAAATCGGGGTGCCGGGTTCGTTGTGGATCGCTGGCCCTGAGGGAGCCTGGGACGACGTGGTGGGTAGGTGCTCGATTTCGCGCCCCTCCTCCCCGAACCCGACATGCACTCCCAGGGTCGTTCCGCTTCTTCCCATCCCACGGGTACCGTCGCCCGCGACGCGGGGGGCAGGGATGCCTGCGCGAAGAGGAGGAAGACACATGTCGGAAAGGGAGTTCAGGCTTCCACGCGGGGCGATTCTCTTCACGAGGGACGGCTTCCAGTATGAGTTCCGCGAAGACCTGGGAGAGCTCCACCACGGGTTGAGTCTCCTGCTGGCCCGGCGACGCACTCCAGAAGGCAGCATCCGAGGCAGGGTGCTGCTCAAGGCGGTGGGCGTTCCGAAATTGATGGAGATGCCCCGCGTCAAGCGGGCGCGGGCGAAGCTGGAAGAGCAGGTGCGCCTCGCGACGTACCTCGACCATCCGGGCATCCTCCGTGTCCACGGGCTGCACAAGGCGGAGGGGTGCTGGTACGTCATTACCGAGCATCCTTCGGGACACACCATCAACACCCTGCTGACGCTCTCCGGGGAGTGCGGTCGCCGGTTCTCGCCCCTCTTCACCCTCCATGTCGGGGCGCGCGTCGCCGAGACCCTGGAGCATGCCCACGAGGCGAAGGACGCGCAGGGGCGCTCCCTCCACATCGTCCACCGGGCGCTCGACGTCGAGCACATCTTCGTCGATTGGAACGGCGACGTGCATGTCTCCGACTTCGGACTTGCCCGTTCGGACCTGCCCGGCCGCGTTTCGTCGACGGTGCGCCAGCCGCAGGGGGATGCGTTCTACTCCTCCCCGGAGATGCTCCTGACCGGGCGTGTGGATGCGCGTTCGGACCTCTTCGCGCTCGGCAATGTCCTGCTCGAATTGGCGACAGGGAAGAACATCCTCGATGCCCCGGACGTCTTGACCGAAGAGGTGAAGGACTTGCTTTCGGTCAGGCAGCGCATGCGGGCCCGCCGTGCCGTCAGGAGGGCTCGGCTCGCTGGGAGCCCTGCCGGCGTGGAGGACGCGATCTGGCGCGCGGCGACCTACACGCAAGCGGACCTGGAGGCGTTGACGGAGCCGCTTCCACAGGGGCTGGGCCTGGTCCTGCGCAAGCTCCTCCAGCCACGCCCGGACGCCCGCTACCAGACCGCGCGGGAACTGGCGGTGGACCTGCGCCGGTGGCGAGGTGCTGCACGACCTCCCGCACGTGGGCGTCGATGTGGACAGGTGGGGCTGCCAGACCTGGTGGAGCGGGTGAAGGGGCGCTTCCCCCGGCTCCAGACCGTCACTGTCACAGGCGAGCGTGGCTTCGAGGAGACCGTCACATTGGAGGCGTGAGCGCCGGAGCCTCGTTGGGGCGGGGCAGTGCCTCCGGCTCCGGCGCGGCGGAACCCTTCCATCGCGTCAGGGCAATGATTGCCACGCTCAGGACGACGACGCAGAAGATGGACGCTTCCAGACCATAGGCGCCGCCCGTGAGCCACTCCGGGCGGCCCTCGAAGACGGGCGTCCACCAACCGCGGGCTTCCTTGCCGCTCACTCCGAAGCCCATCGTGCCCAGGAACCAATTCCAACCCATGTGCACGCCGACTGGCAGCGCCAGGTGCCGCGTGCGCAGGTAGCACAGGCCCAGCATCCAGCCCGCGAGGAAGGTGGTGACCATCGCCACGATGCGCGTGGGGGCCTCCATCTCCGTGTTGAAGGGGTGCGCCAGACAGAAGATGAGCGAGATGACCACCTGCGCCCAGCGCGTTCCCAGTCCTCGGATGGCGCGCTGGAAGAGGTAGCCGTGGAACAGCGCCTCCTCGAAGAGACCGACGCCCAGCATCAGCCAGGCCGCCTTCACGATCGCGGTCACCGGCGTGTTCGCGGCGCGCTCCAGGTGGTAGCCACCGGCCACCCAACCGAGCAGGGCCACGAGCCCCACCAGGACCATGCCGGCCAGGGCCCCCACGCCGAAGTCACGGCCCGCGCGCCGGTCCAGCGACATGCCGAGCGACGACAGGGTCAGGGGCTGCTTTTCGAGATACAGGAAGTCCAGGCTCACGAGCAGCACGCCCAGGAAGCCGAAGAAGGAGTGCGGCACGAACGGCTTCACGACGGCGGGCAGCAGCGTCCAGACCCACATCAGAATGCCCGCGAGGATGGCGGCCGTCACGACGAAGCCCAGGCCCTTCCACCCGTTGCGCAAGTGCCCTTCGCCATCCCGGAACACGGCCTTCATGATGAACCTCGCAGCGTGGTTGCACGCCCTGCCTACAACCAACGCGCGGCCCTGGGAAGGATTGCCCTGGTTCGACACGGCGTGGCACAACCCGGCGCATGAGCACGGGCCCGAAGACGATCCGCCGGGGTGACCTGTACTGGTGCGAGCCGGATGAGGCACGGGGCTCCGTGCCGCCCATCGCCCACCCGTACCTCGTCATCCAGGATGACGTCTTCAACCGCTCCCGCATCCACACCGTCATCGTCTGCGCGCTCACCTCCAATCTGAAGAAGGCGAGCGAGCCCGGCAACGTGCTGCTCGAAGCGGGGGAGGGCCACCTGGCGAAGCAGAGCGTCGTGGTCGTGTCGCAGGTGTCGTCAGTGGAGAAGTCGCGGCTCGGCGAGCGCATCGGGGCGCTCTCCGACGCGAGGGTCGAACAGGTCCTCGCGGGCCTGCGCTTCCAGCAGGCGTCCTTCTTCCGCGACCTCGACAGCTGACCCGGAGCGCGAAGGGCCTTCCGCGCTCCGGGCCGCGTGTTTCACGGAGTCATCAATACAGCAGGGATCGGATGGGGACGGTGGCGTTGACCGGATGCCCGCTGCCGAGCTGACCGGCCGAGTTGTAACCGAAGCCCCACAGCGTGCCGTCCGAGCGCAGGGCCAGCGTGAACGTTTCACCCGCGGCCACGGCGGTGGCGCCGCTCAGTCCCACCACCGGTGACGGCGTGGCGACCAGGGTGTCGAGCGTCGCCGGGTTGCCCAGACTGCCTTCGAAGTTCAACCCCCAACCCCAGAGCGAGCCGTCCGCGCGCGCAGCCACGACGTGGTAGGCCGCCGCCGCCAGGACGCCCGTCCCGCTCCAGCTGGTGAGTTGGTAGGGCACGAGGTGGCTCGCGAAGGTGCCGTCGGCCAGTTGCAGGTAGGTATTGTCCCCCCAGGCCCAGAGGGTGCCGCCCGTACGGAAGGCGAAGGAGGACTCGCCGCCCGCGCCCAGGGACACGACGCCGCTCAACCCGGCCACCAGCACCGGCAGGGACCGCGAGGTGGTGGTGCCGTCGCCCAGCTGGCCGCCGGAGTTCCACCCCCACGCCCGCACCGTGCCGTCCGAGCGCAGGGCCAGGCTGTGTTGCGCGCCCGCTACCACCGCGACCACGTTGCTCAGTCCCACCACCTGCACCGGGACCTGCCGGCTCACGGTCGTGCCGTCGCCCAGCTGTCCCTGGCCGTTGTAGCCCCAGCTCCACACGGTGCCGTCGGAGCGAAGCGCGAGCGTGTGATAACCGCCAGCCGCCACCGCGACGACGCTGCTCACGCCCGTCACCTGGCCCGGGAGGGTGCTGCCCATGGTGCTCCCGTTGCCCAGCTGCCCCCAGGAATTGCTGCCCCAGGTCCACACGGTGCCGTCGGAGCGCAGCGCCGCGGAGTGCCCGACGCCCGCCGCCACGCCCGTCATGAAGGACAGGAGCGGGAGCTGGGTGGGCTCGGCGCGGTTGCTCGTGTTGCCGATGCCCAGCTGGCCCTGGGTATTGGAGCCCCACGCCCAGACCGTGCCATTCGAGCGGAGCGCGACGGCGTGCGCGGTGCCAGCGGCCACCTTCGACACGCTGCCAATGACAGACACCGCGCTCGGCGTGGCGCGCGTCCCGAGCGTCCCGTCCCCGCGCTGGCCCGCGTCGGAGGTGCCCCACGCCCACAGCGTCCCGTCACCCAGCGCGGCCAGGGAGAAGCCACTGCCCGCGGCGATGGAGACGGCGCCGGAGAGTCCGGACACGAGGACGGGAGCGTTGCGGTTCGTCTGGGTGTCATCCCCCAGCTCTCCCCGGAGGTTCTCCCCCCATGCCCAGACGGTGCCGTCCGCGCGCACCGAGAGCGAGTGACTGGTGCCCGCCGCGACGGAGACGGTCGGCACGTCGCCCATGAGGGAGATGCCCACGGGCAGGGTGTAGGACGCGAAGTTTCCGGTCCCGAGCGCCCCGGAGCTGTTGCTGCCCCACGCATAGACGGTGCCGTCCGCGCGCACCGCGAGCGAATGGTAGTCGCCGGCCGCGAGCGCCGTGACCTGGGTGAGCCCGATGACCGCGATGGGCAGGGTGCGGTCCGTGGTGGTGAAGTCTCCCAGCTGGCCGTAGACGTTCCAGCCCCAGGCCCGGAGCGTGCCGTCCGCGCACAGCGCCAGGGTGTGGCCGGCGCCCGCCGCCACGGCGACGACGGAGGGCAGCCCGGTGACCTGGCCCGGCGTGGAGCGGTTCGTGGTGGTGCCGCTGCCGAGCTGCCCCTGGCCGTTGTTGCCCCAGGTCCACACGGTGCCGTCGGAGCGCACGGCGACGACGTGGTGGTCACCGGCCGCCACGGACACCACGTTGGTGAGCCCGGTCACCTGCACGGGCGTGGTGCGCTGGATGGTGGTGCCGTCGCCCAGCTGCCCCCAGGAGTTGCTGCCCCAGCCCCACACGGTGCCATCCGAGCGCAGCGCCACGGAGAAGCTCCGGCCCGCGGAGACCGTGGTGACGTTGGCGAGCCCCAGGACTCGCACCGGGCTCGCGCGCCGGACGGTGGTGCCGTCGCCCAGCTCTCCATTGACGTTCCAGCCCGAGGCCCAGACCGTGCCGTCCGGACGGACCGCCAGCGCATGCGCCAGGCCGGCCGCGACCCGGGGCGGGGCGGCCAGCGAGGGAGCCTTCGGCCCCAGTGCTGCTTCCGGCGAGTCCACCTTCGCGCCGTACGCGGTGAGGCTCAGCAGCATCCCGAAACATAGACATGAAAGCCTGCTCACGACGCTCGTCGAATGGCTGCGCATCCCTTGGGCTCCTTCGCGGGTAGACGCATGCCCGGGGCCGTCCGGCCCGGCGCGTGATGTCTCGTTTCCCTGGCATGCCCCCGCTGAACGAACTCGCTGCTCGTTTCGTGGTGACTATTTCACTTCGTGTGAATGCAAATATTTGTAATTGGACAGTCTCGCGAATCCGGTATTTTACCTGGAGGTACAAAACGACGTAGAGGGCCGCCATGGCACGTCCCCGGAAGTTCCAGCCGGAAGCCGTCGTGGAGAAGGCGATGGAGGTCTTCTGGGAGAAGGGCTACGCGGCGGCGACGCCGCAGGAGCTGGGCGAGCGGATGGGGTTGGGGCGGGGCAGCCTCTACAACACGTTCGAGAGCAAGCACGGCCTCTTCGAGCACGCGCTGCGCCACTACCTGGACCATGAGGCGGTGAAGCTGCTCGCGCTCCTCCAGCGGCCCGGGCCGGTGAAGCAGCGGCTGCGGGCGTTGATGCTGGCCATCATCGAGATGGACCTGGCGGACCCGGAGCGCCGGGGCTGCATGGCCATCAACACCGCCATCGAGCTGGCCGGTCGGGATGCCTCCGCGACGAAGCTGGCGGCGCGCATGTTCGACCAGACGGAGGCCGCGTTCCTGGCCGTCCTCCAGGAAGGGCAGCGCACGGGAGAGCTGGCTGCCCACCAGGATGCGGAAGCGCTGGCGGCCCTCCTGCTCAACACGCTCACCGGCTTGCGAGTCCTCGGAAAGACGGCCGAGGACGCCACGCGGTTGGAGCGGATTGTCGACACCGTCCTGAAGGCCTTGTGAACATGCCTCGAAATCCCTCCACCCCACTCGCCGTGCTCCTGTTGGGGCTGCTCACGGGCGCGTGCGTGCGTTCGACGGCGCCAGGCGCGTCGCCGGTTCCCGCGCTCCGTCTCTACGCGTTGGACTGCGGCCACATCGACGTGAAGGACATGGGGTTCTTCGCGGACGGAAGTCCTCCGGGAGGCAAGCCCGGTGAGCTGATCGTCCCGTGCTTCGTCATCCATCATCCGCGGGGCACGCTCGTCTGGGACACGGGATTGAGCGACGGGCTCCCGGTTGGAGCGGAAGACCCGGTGGGCAATCGCTTGCGGCTGGAGACCTCCCTGGCCGTGCAGCTCCAGAAACTGGGGCTCACGCCCGCGGACGTGAGCTACGTGGGATTCTCCCACCTGCATGCGGACCACGCGGGCAATGCCAATGCATTCCCCTCGTCGACGTGGCTCCTCCAACGGCGCGAGCTGGAGTGGGCGACCCGGACGCCGGCCCCTCCGGGCGTGGACCCCAGCCGCTTCTCCGCCTGGCGCGAGGCCCAGGTCCAGCTGCTGGACGGCGAGCTGGATGTGTTTGGCGACGGCACCGTGAGAATCATCCCCACCCCGGGCCATACGCCCGGACACCAATCGCTGGTGCTGCGGCTGCGGAAGGCGGGGACGTATGTGTTGTCCGGCGACCTCTGTCACACGCGGGAGAACTGGGAACACCACGGTGTGCCGGCCTTCAATGACAGCCGCGAGGACACCCTGGCGTCCATCTCCCGGGTCGAGGCGCTGGTGAAGGACTCGCACGGAGCCTTCGTCGTGGAGCACGCCCCCGAGGACTTCAAAGCCCTGCCCTCGTTCCCGGCTGCCCTGGAGTGAGCGTGGCGCACGAACCAGACAAGGATGAACGGACGGTGGATGCGCTGGTGGCCACGGCGCTGCGGGGCGTGCCGGAGAACTCCGAGGCCTGGGAGGCCATCTACGCCCTGCACCGCAGGGGAGGGGATGCTGTCTTTGACGCCGCCAGCGCGCTGCTGCGCTCGCGCCTCCCCCGGGAGCGCGCACGGGGCGCCGACATCCTGGCGCAGCTTGAACAGTCTTCCGACGTGCGGTCGCGCGCCGCGGACCGGATGCTGCCGCTGCTCCTCGAGGAACAGGACGCGCAGGTCCTGCCAGCGCTCATCGCGGGCCTGGGACACCTGGGTGACGTGCGGGTGCCGCCAGCGATTGCACCCTTTCGGGACCACGGCTCTCCCCACGTCCGGGGCGCGGTGCTGCTGAGCCTCCTGAAGTCGTCGGGTGAGGAGCCGCTGTCCGTGCTCCTGCCGTTCCTGGATGATCCGAATGAGGACGTCCGGGAGCTGGCGATGGCCCACCTCCGGACCTTGCCTCCGGAGGTCGATACGCCAGTGCTCCGGGATTCACTCGTGCGCCGCATGGATGACGGGAGTCCGGTCCTCCGGGCCGACGCCGTGCTCCTGCTCGCGCAGCGCAAGGATCCGCGAACGCTGGAGTCGCTGCGCAAGGCCCTCCGCCGCTCGCGGGTCCGACAGGAGTTCGTGGAAGCCGCCGGAGCGTTGGGAGACCCGGCGTTGCTCCCCGCGCTGCGCGCGTTGGAGGGACAGCGCCAGGACGACCGGCCGTTCACGCGGGCCCTGGCGCAGGCCATCAAGTTGCTGGAGGCGGTGGGCTGAGGCTCCTCACCGCCCTGTCCAGGGTCAGGGAGGGTTGTCGCAGCCGATCCAGGAGCAGCTGCTCCTGAACGCATACGAGAAGTGATACCCGTCGCCCGCCGCGTCCAGGACATCCCACCGATGCGTGCGGAGGTAGTATTCCTGTGTGCCGCAGGCCTGCCAGACAGGACAAGGATAGTAGGTGCCGCTCAATTGCCGGAACGACCACTCTTCTCCGGCGAACGTGGCCCAGGCCCCCTTCACGGCGTTGTCATAGGAGACCTGCATCCTCATGCTTCCCCTGTAGGGGGCGAGCCGGGTGAAGGACGATTTGGAATTGGCGGATGCCCAGGTATCGCCTGTGATGTTGGGCAGGCAATTGAAGAAATCCCCGGCCTTGAAGCAGTACTGGTCCCTGAAGACGACGCCGTCGCCGCTCCCCAGGGATTGGGTGACGGACGCGAGGCCGTCACCCCGCTGCGCACCGCGATCCAAGGCGAAGGCCCCTGAGGACTTCAGGTTGGGATCCGCCTCGTCCCTCGCGAGAACGTTGGCGTCATCAGGAGGCGTCACGAGGCGCTCGGCCTTGACCAGGGCTTCTGGCGGCGTGGCGCCGCCCGTCAACTGCCGATAGAGTTCGACGGCTGAGTGATCGGCAATCCCTGATTCACTCAGGATGCGTCCTTCTCCCGCGGGTCCGCGCTCCGCGAGGAGGATGCCACCGGGCTGCAAATCATAGAACTCAACGTAATGGTTCGGTGACGTCTCGACCCGCGTAAGCAAGTGATTGAGCTCGTCGAGCTTCGGACGCAGTCGCTGCGCGGCGTCCAGGGCAGCCGCGGGATCCGACTCATAGAGTTGATCGATCTGCTGGAGGGACCGTTGCGCTTCGGTGAGTGATGCGGGGTTGAGCTCGACTGGCGCTGGATCTTCATTGCATCCGGGGAATGCCATGGCGGCTATCAGCAGAACACTCAGCCGAAGTGGGCGCTTGCTCTTCATGATGTGTCCTCCAAGACGCTGATTGAGATGCGAAATCACAGTCGTTCAGTCTGTAGGATTTCGTCAATTGCGGCTGGTGCCTGGAATTCTGGTTCTAGGGGCAACTGTTCGGGGGTGGACGTTTCGGTTGCCATCACTGTCAACTCTTACAGTGGGGCGCTGTTGCGCCGATCTCCAGGACTGGGGTTGTCCCAGGCCGCGGCGGAGATGCGCCACGGCCGGGAGGCGCCACGGGAGGTCAGGCGTTCGCGCTCGCCACGGACTCCAACTCCTTGAGCGCGTCATCCGGCAGCGTGAGCTCGGCCGCGGCCAGGTTCTCCTTCAGGTGCGCGGCGGACGACGTGCCGGGGATGAGGAGGATGTTGGGCGAGCGGCGCAGCAGCCACGCCAGCGCGGTCTGCATGGGCGTCGCTTTCAGACGGGCCGCCACGGCGGACAGCGTGGACGACTGCAGCGGGCTGAAGCCTCCCAGCGGGAAGAACGGCACGTAGGCGATCTTGTCCTTCGCGAGCGAGTCGATGAGCGCGTCGTCGTGCCGGTGCGCGAGGTTGTAGTGGTTCTGCACGCAGACGATGTCCGCGATGCGCCGTCCGTCGGCGACCTGTTTGGCGGTGACGTTGCTCAGCCCGATGTGGCGCACCAGGCCCTGGCGCTGGAGGTCGGCGAGGACGGTGAGGGCCTCTTCGATGGGCCCTTCGGCGGGCCCGTGCGTGTCGAACATGAAGCGCAGGTTGACCACGTCCAGCACGTCCCGTCCCAGGTTGCGCAGGTTGTCGTGCACGGCCTGGGTCAGCTCTTCCTTCGAGAAGGCCGGGAGCCAGGAACCGTCATTGCCGCGCCGGGCGCCAATCTTGGTGACGATGACGAGGCCGTCGGCGTAGGGCGCGAGCGCATCGCGGATGAGCTGATTCGTGACGTGCGGGCCATAGTAGTCGCTGGTGTCGATGTGGTTCACCCCGCGGGCCACGGCCTCGCGCAACACGGCACGGGCGGCGTCCGGATCCTTGGGCGGGCCGAAGACGCCGGGTCCCGCGAGCTGCATAGCCCCATAGCCGAGGCGCTTCACGGGGTGGCCCCCGAGGGGGAAGGTGCTGGATGAGTCGATACCGGGCATGCTCCATCTCCTTTTGAGATGGAGCATGCATAGCCACCGTGGACTTTCTGCATAACGGGGCACGACCCGTACAGGTTGTGCGGAGTGGCGAACAGTGAAGGTCGACCTGGGTGATTTGAACGCCTTCGTGGTGGTGGCGCGGGCTCGCAGCTTCCGCGAGGGTGCCCGCCTGAGCGGGAGCAGCGCGTCCTCGCTGAGCGATGCGGTCCGCCGGCTGGAGGAACGCCTGGGCGTCCGCCTGCTCAACCGCACGACGCGCAGTGTTGTCCCCACCGAAGCCGGAGAGGGTCTGCTGGAGCGCCTGGCGCCCGTGCTGACGGAGATGGAGGCCGCGCTCGACGTGGTGAACGGGTTCCGCAACCGGCCCGCCGGCGTGTTGCGCCTCAACGTGCCCATCAGCGCGTCACGGCTGGTGTTGCCGCGCATCGTCCCGCCGTTCCTCGCCGCGTACCCCGACATCCAGCTGGAGGTCATCACCGAGGACAGCTTCGTGGACGTCATCGCGGCCGGCTGTGACGCGGGCATCCGCTACGACGAACGGCTGGAGCAGGACATGATCGCGGTGCCCATCGGGCCTCGCGTCCAGCGCCACGCCACGGCCGCGGCACCGGCGTACCTGGAGCGGCATGGACGGCCGGAACATCCCCGGGACCTGCTGCGGCATGCGTGCCTGCGCGGCCGTTTCGCCAGCGGCGCGATGACGCTCTGGGAGTTCGAACGCGACGGCGAGGTGGTGACGGTCGAGCCGACGGGGCCGCTCATCGTGCGAGCGGGCGGGGCGACGGACCTCGCCGTCGACGCGGCGATCGCGGGCACCGGCATCGTGCATCTCTTCGAGGACTGGCTGCGTCCGTACCTGGACCGCGGCGCCCTGGTGCCCGTGCTCGAACCCTGGTGGCAGCCCTTTCCGGGGCCGTTCCTCTACTACCCGGGGCGGCGCTTCGTGCCCGCGCCGCTCCGGGCGTTCATCGACTTCATCAAGGCGCCGGAGACCCGGCCTTGATGCCAGGGGGCGTCAGGGCTCGGATACGCTCACGGTGAAGCCACTGGGGACACTGGAGTCATCCAGCACGTGCATGAAGGCCTGGGCCGTCCACTCCACATCGACCGTGCCGGGGTCCACGACCGTGCCGGAGTCCGCGTCGGATTGGACGTCGATGCCAAAAATGGCCTCCACGGTCCACTCGCAGCCTTGATCCTCCGAGCATTTTTCGTCGAGGAACTTCGTGCTCTCCACCGTCACGGCGACGTCGGGCTCCAGGATGCTTCTGCGGTCTTCATAGAGGGCTTCTCCGTGAAGGTAGCTGATGACCAGCGACGGCTTCGTCGTCTGGGCGGGGTCGGCCGGCGTCCACTTCGCCTTGGCGTTGATGCGCACCTCGCCTTCCACCGGATCCGACAACTTCTTCTTCGCGGAGGCCCGGACGACCACCGTGCGCGTGACCCTGCCGGTCTCCGTCGTCAGGCGGAAGGGCGTGCCGGTGTGGACCGGGGACGCCACGTCGTTGGACTGGGCTCGCGACGTGGCCACGACGCTGGCGCAGGCCAGCAGCAGCACCAGGCGCGATGCCCAGGCGCGGGTCGCGGTGGGGATTCGCTCGAAGACGGAGGGACGGGCTGGACGCATGGCTTCCTCGGGCAGGCGTGAAGGTTCCGGGCGTACGGGAACGCCGGGTGGCGCGACGCAGAGCAATCGCAATGCCACACACGTCCAGAGGGAAGAGGGGGTTGCGGACCGGGTCCCGGCGTTCTCCGCACGACATGCGTGTCATACGGCGCCCTGGCGCCCCATCTCGGTGCACCCTGCCTCGAGAAGGCGGATGCGGACGGAGGCGGTCAGCCCGGACACATGGGGCCGGCAAGGGCCATCCCCCGGGGGACCGGTTGCCGCGTCGTAAGCGTTCACGGGGTCGGGCCGGGCTGGCCTCCGGGCTCACGCCCGGTCGGCTCCGGATTCTTGAGCGGCGTCCCAGGCGGGTCCGAGGACGAGGCTTCGAGGAGTTTCGGGAGGTGCTACGCAGCCGTGCCTCCAACTCCGCAATGCGGGCCACCTGCTGCGCAATGCGAGCCTCCTGTTGCTCGATTCGCGCGAGCGCCGCGTCCAGCAGTCGCTCCAGCTCTGCGATACGCGCGTCTCTCGGGTTGGTCGTGGCCACCCCCCCAGTATTTCTAATCTGCTCCCGGCCCATGTCGAGCGTGGGGAGGCCCACCGGCCGCAGCCCATCTGATCCTTCAGGCGGGCGCCCCACGTGAGCGCTGACCCTGATGGAACCGGGTCCAAGATGCACCTCCGTTGTGCTTTTTGAATGGTTGGCATCTGCTTGCGTCTGCCCAGGGGATTTCTCCCTCGCCATTCATGCAGCCTCGCGGAGGCGCTGTGCGACATCCTGAGTCTGATTCCTCGATGAAGACCCGTCTCGCGACACTGCGGGACCAGCTGGCCGAGGGCCTCATCGAACGTGAAACCCCGCTCCGTCTGGCGTTGCTCGCGGCCCTGGCGGGTGAGCACCTGCTGTTGGTAGGGCCTCCTGGCACGGCCAAGAGCGAGCTAGCCCGACGCCTGCGGTATGCCTTCCGGGATGCCCCGCTCTTCGAGCGGTTGCTGACGCGCTTCACGGTTCCCGAGGAACTCTTTGGCCCGCTGTCCATCAAGGAGTTGGAGGCGGATCGCTATCACCGGCAGACCGAAGGCTACCTGCCCACGGCGGCGTTCGCATTCCTGGACGAGATTTTCAAGGCCAACAGCGCGATCCTCAATGCGCTGCTGACGCTCCTCAACGAACGCGAGTTCGACAATGGAACGGAGCGTGTCCAGACGCCACTCATCTGTGCCATTGGCGCGAGCAATGAGCTTCCCGAAGGCGAGGAGTTGTCGGCGCTCTACGACCGGTTCCTGTTGCGCTGCCACGTCGGCCCGGTGTCGGCGGAGGGCTTCGATACATTGTTGGACCTCCGTGGCACCAGGCCTCCGGAGCCGCCCCTGGCTTTGCGCCTCAGCCGGGCGTCGCTGGATGCCTTCCGCACCGAAGCCCGGATGGTCGTCCTGCCCGCGGACGTGAAAGCGCTGCTCAAGGCCTTGAGGACGTTCCTGGAGGGGCAGCGGATTCCGGTTTCAGATCGGCGGTGGCGCAAGATCGTCTATCTGCTTCAGGTCTCCGCCTGGAGTCACGGCAGGACGGAGGCCTCCGTCTGGGATGGCTGGTTGCTCCAGCACTGCGCCTGGGAACGCCCGGAGCAGCGCGAAGCCATCTTTCACTGGTACCAGGAACGGCTGGGAACGCTGTCGCCGTCGGAGCCGGAGCGTTTCTCGAAGCTGGTGGGGGCGCTCGAGAAGCAGTTGGAATTGGAGAAGCAGTCCCGCTCCCAGGCCCGGAACATGAAAGGGCAGCCGTTGTTCCTTCATGAGGATAAGCCGGTGACAGAGCCGGAGGGCACGCGTCGCAAGCGGGGGGCAGACAAAGAGCCCCTCTTCCTGGCGCCACCGGAGCGGCACTCGGAAAGAACTCTGGGCGGGAAGGGAATGACCCGAGCGGAGATCGAGCATCACTTCAATGGTCATTATAATTACAATCGACACGCGGCCTACGTCGCGGACGAGAACAATCATTACATGGAGCCGTATCGATTCCCTCCGATGATGGAGCCCACCCGCTACTCGGCGGTCCACATCCAGGGCCGGGAGCGGCAGGTTCAGGAACTGACCGCAGAGGTCGCGCGGTACCGCGCAGGGTTGGACGCGCAGGTGCAATCCATCACGACGGTGGTTGAGGACCACCTGTGGATCGCTCCCGGCTTCAGCCGTCCCGCCCGAGCCAGCCTGGAACAGCGACAGGCGCATGCTGCCATTCTCTCCGCGCGCTTGGAGAAGCTGCGTGAGGGGTTCCAGGTTCTACCCCAGGACGCCACATGATCGAGGCCGGTGGCTTCAACGCGAACGCTCTTGAGCGCCGCTATGAGTTGCTGGACCGGCTGCCGAGCTCTCTCTTCCACGCAGCCGCTGTGAATCTGAATGGGACCCTGCGGGACCGCGTCGCCGGAGTGCTCCAGTGGCATTCGGCCCTGATGGACGGTTCGCTCCCTTCGCTAGAGGGGCTCTCCTGGCCGGACCGTCCGACCGCGGAGCTCCTTCAGCAGGAGCTCACGGACCTGCGATTGCCGCATTTCTGCAAGGGCGAGGCGTCCCTCGTCGAAGCGCTGCTGCTGGACGTCCTCGAAGGCACCGCGACCGTGGCCCAGAAGTGCGCGGAGTGGGAAGCCGCGCAACTTCGGGAGCTGATGAAGCAGGAGCGTGCACGCCGGCAGAAGGCCCAGGCCGCTTCAGGCACCTCTCCCTCCGAACCGACGACCTTCAAGGCCAAGGGGCGGACGGTTGTTCTCGAGGAACCGCTCGACGCAAGCACCCTTGCCACGCTCCAGGAGGAGGCCGCGCGGCTGGCGAAGAACCAGGGACAGGCGGTCCTTCGGGAGCGGATCCAAATGGCCTGGCAGGAGCGGGTGCGAATCTGGGCGCAGTTGGAGGAGGTCTTCGGCGAGCTCGCCATGATGTTGGGCCGAGGCTGGGACCTGGGGCGCGGGCTGTTCCGTTCACGGGGATGGTTGGAGGTGGCCCGGCTCCGTGAGCTGCTGGAGAAGCTTCCCGCCTTGAGGCACCTCATCCAGGTGCTCGGGCGGATGAAGACCTCGGAGGACGCGTCCCAGCCTCCCGTGATGGAGACCGTCATCGGGCCCATGCGGCGGGTCCATGAGGAACGCCGGGAGGTCCGCAGCCCGTTCGCCCGTTCGGAGACTCGCGGTATCGAACGCTCCGGAGACATCCAGCGGATGCTTCCTCCGGAAGCCGTGTTGCTGGGACACCCGACGCTGCGGCGGCTCTGGCACGCCCGCCGCGCCGAGCGGACCCTGCTGACCTACAAGGTCGACGGGACGGTGCTGGAGCGGTTCCAGACGGAGCGTGAGGCCCTGGAGGCGCAGCAGCGCGCCTCTCCGCCAATGACACGCGGCCCCATCCTCATCTGCCTGGATACCTCCGGCTCCATGACGGGACTCCCCGAAACCGTCGCCAAGGCGCTGGTCCTGGAATCGGTCCGGGTGGCCTTCACGGAAAAGCGCGCCTGCTATCTCTACTCCTTCAGTGGACCCGGAGACGTCGCGGAGCACGAACTGTCGCTGACGGAGTCGGGACTCGCTCGGCTGATGGCCTTTCTCACCCATTCCTTCGCCGGAGGCACGGACGTGGAGGCTCCACTCGAACGCGCCGTTTCCCGGCTGGACTCCGAAGCGTGGTCGCGCTCTGACCTCCTCCTCGTCAGTGATGGTGAGTTCGCTGTCTCCGAAAAGACGCGAGGCTTGATGGCTCAGGCCTCGGCACGCAAGGGCATGCGTGCGCAGGGCGTCCTCATTGGAACAGGGCACGGTGCCTCCATGTCCGCGCTCTGTTCGCAGGTCCACCGCTTCAGTGATTGGCAGTCGCTGCTCGAAAGCCCCGGGAAAAAGCCAACCGCGGCGCGTGCGGAGGGCTGTTCCCTCTGAGGGACCGCCTCAGCCGCGCAGGCGGTCCGCCAGGTCCTGCGCCAGACCGCACATGGTGAGCGTGGGGTTCCACGAGCCCGAAGTGGGGAACAACGCGCCGCCCGTCACGTAGACGTTGTGGACGCCGTGTGGCCGGTAGTCCAGACCGACCACCGACGTCGCCGGGTCCCTGCCCATCCACAGCGGCGAGGCTTCGTGCACGATGATGTTCAGGCGGATCTTCTTCCGGTCCGGCCGCTCGGATTGCCAACGGCCGCCGTTGCCGCTCGCGTCGTCGACCCAGTACTCGACCTCCGGGTTCGAGCACCCGGCATGCCCGGCCATGACGTCGATGGACTGGTAGGTCGCCTCGTCGAGCACGTCCCACAGGTGGTGGTCCTGCACGCCGGGCTGGAGCTGGAGGGTGATGTTGGTGGCGGGGTCGGTGCCGCCATTCATCCGGATCCAGTTGTCGGGGTTCTTCTCGCTCACCTCGCCCAGGGTCGCGCAGACGAACACGACGTAATCCTCGGAGCCCTTCAGCTGCGCCATCGACGCGACGGCCGCCGCGTCCGGCGCCTCGTGGGCGATGGTGCTCTCGTCGGCCTCCGGGTTCGCGGAGGCGAAGGCGCTGGTCTGCACGTGGTACTGCAAGCCATTGGGTGCCTTGCCGTCCAGGTAGGTGGCGCCAATCTCCAGCGCGGCCAGGTCCTTGAACGCCGAGCGCTTCACGCGCGCCGTGATGTGAGACATGAAGTGGCCGGTGTAACGCTTGCCGATGTTCGGCAGGGCCTCCTTGAAGGAGTTCATCAGCAGCGTCGCGGGCGGGATGGTCCCCATCGCCAGCACGACCTTCGCCGAGCTCACCGCCAGCGGGCCGCGGGTGGTCTCCAGCGCGGTGACCGTCCCATGGCCGTCATGCACCAGGCGGTCCACGACGCAGTGGTCGACGATGGCCAGGGGCTGCCCCTTGCCCTGGGCCGCCAGCGCCTTCTGTGATTGCTGCAGGTCCAGCAGCGTGCCCACGGTGGAGTACTTGTAGAACTTCACGCCCTTCCAGGGCGTGTGGCCCACGGCGATGGGGGCCGGGAACGCGCTCTCCGCCGAGGGCACGTAGCGCTTGAAGTTCTCCCGGAGGTTCACATCGATTTGATGCTGGAGGCTGCCGTAGACGCCGTCGTGGACCTTGTCCATCGTGGTGACGTGCAGGAACGCGCGGGCGCGGTCCCAGAAGCCCGGCTGGAGCGTGACGTCGATCAGCTCCTGTGGCCAGTCGCGCATCAGGTCGGGAGTCGGGGCGGGGCACCAGGCGCTCCAGTAGGTGGAGCGTCCGCCCAGCACGGGGATGTAGCCGGCCTGGAAGAACTCCAACTCCGTGGTCGCCATCCGCGTCGTGCGCGTCCACGGGTACGTGGTGGGCGGTGAGCCGGTCGCGGCCTGGAATGCGAGCGGGAGCATCTGATAGTGCGTGGGCAACCAGAAGCCGCCTCGCTCCAGCACGAGGATGCGCGCGCTCGGGTTGTGCTTCAGCGTCTGCTCGATGAAGGCCACACCGGTGGGCCCGGTGCCAATCACGATGAAGTCATAGGCCGAGGCCTGGATGTCGCTCCAGTCGTTCGGCGTGGCGAAGAACGCCTGTCCGGCGATTTGATCCGCGCTGGCCTCCTGCGGACCGGGGACGGGGTAGCCGAGGGAGATTCCTTTCGGAATGTTTCGGGAGCCAGCGAAGAACTTCGTGTAATTGGCGGCCATGGGACCTCGGCAAGCAATGGGGCTGGAGGTGCTTGCCTTTGGATTTGCAGGTGCCATGCCGAGATGGCCCGGAGGCGGGGACTCCCGCGCGAGCAGAGAAATGCGTCGCTTCAGGAAGCGCTGGCGTCTTTCAGGGACGCAGGGGGGCGGGCACTTCCCCCAGGGCCACGGCCAGCTCCGCGCGGTCCGCGAGCGCCTGTTCCCGTTCCTTCTCCGTCCCCGCGTCCGGCTTCTTCAGCGCGGCATCCAGGACCTTCGCGGCGGCGACGTCATCGCCCTTGAAGTCGCGCAGGCGCCGGGCCGTCTTGAGGGCCTTGCCGAGGATGGAGGTGGGTGTGTTCCCGTCATCGCCATAACCGTCGGGTTCATCCCGGCGGATGAACATGAGCGAATTGCCGGAGGGGTCGGTGAGGGTGAAGCGCGACTGTCCCTTCCGCATGCGAGTCATGCGCGGGAGCCCCCGGACGGGAGTCCGGCCATAGGCCTTCCGCAGCGCGTCGAGGAAGCGCGCGTGCAGCTCCTCCACCTCGTCCACGATGATCAGACAGCTGCTGAAGGCCTTCAGCGGATCCAATCCCTTCAGGCCGAAGAAGTGGAGCTGCGCACCTCCCCGCTGTGTCGCCGCGTAGGGATTGGGTGCCCGTTGTTGGTACGTCACCTCGAACCCGAGCAGCGCGTAGAACTCGAGCGTCGACGTGAGCTCCACGCAGGGGAGCAGGGGGATGCTGGTGTCACTTTTCATGGGAGCGCTCCGCTTCGGCCAGGTCCTTTTCAAGCCGCAGGCGCGCTGCGCGGACGCCGTCGACCGCCGCGTCGAGGAGCGCTGGGGTGAGGCTGGCACCCAACCGGTCCGCCCATGTGGCATGCGCCTGTTCGACCTTGCGCAGGGCGCGGCGCCCGGCGGCCGTGAGCGCGACGCACTTCGCCCGCTGGTGATTCGGGTTGTCGACGAACTCCACGAACCCGTCGCTCGCGAGTGCGTCCGCCGTCTGCTGCACGCTCTGCCGCGCGAGGCCCATCGTGCGCGCCACGGCCGCGACCGTGGCGGGACCATGGTCGATGACGCCCAGCACCTGCCAGCGGGCGCTCGTCAGTCCCGCCGGAGCGCTCAGCCGGTCTCCAGCCTGGAGCAGCAACCCATTCAACTGGAACACCTCCAGGACCAGGGCACTGAAGGTCTCTGCTTTTGGGGTCAACGGTGGCATTGGCAGGAACCTGTCAATATGACAGGTTCATGTCAACTCTCCGGGTCGCTTGTCGTGTGAGGGGCCATGGGCGACGCTCCCCGCGTCTCCTTCCCCCAGAGGCTCCATGAACGCACTGCGAACCCCGAGCGTCCTCGCCGCGTTGCTGCTGCTGTCCCCTGGCTGCACCACGTCCCGCCCCGCGGCCCGGGACGACGTGCAGGCCGCCGCGCCCTCGGAATCCTCCGCACAGGTGGCGCTGCGCGGCTTCGTGGACGGGTACTTCGAGGAGCACTTCCGCCGCTCGCCCATGTCCGCCACCTCCGCGGGCGTGCACACGTATGACGGCGAGCTGCGTGGCTTCCGGCCCGAGGATCGCGCGTCGCACCTGGCATTCCTCAAGGACCGGCTGGCGGCGCTGCCCAAGGCAGTGGACCGCGCCGCGCTGCCACCCGGGGACCGGGCGGACTACGACATCCTGGAGAACCACCTCCGCGCGCGCATCCTGGACCTGGAGACGGTGCGCTCGTGGGAGCGCAACCCGAACGCCTACCTGGGCTTCGCGTCCAACGCCGTGTACCAGCTCATCAACCGCGACTTCGCTCCGCTGGAGGAGCGGATGCGCTCGGCGGTGAAGCGCATGGCGGTGGTGCCGGAGGTCTTCGCGGCGGCGCCAGCGAACCTGAAGAACCCGCCGAAGCTGTGGACGGAGATCGCCCTGGAGCAGGCGAAGGGCACGCGCTCGCTCTACGCGCAGACGCTGCCGCAGGCCTTCGCGCCGGTGCAGGACGCCGCGCTCCAGGCGGACTTCAAGCAGGCGCAGGGGAAGAGCCTGGAGGCCATTGATGGCTACATCCGCTTCCTGAAGGACGACCTGTTGGCCCGCTCGAACGGGGACTTCGCCATTGGTGAGGCGACGTACCGCCAGAAGCTCCAGTACGAGGAAGGCGTCACGGACAGCATCGACTCGCTGCTGGCCTGGGGGCGCGCGGAGATGAAGCGCACGCAGGAGCAGTTCACGGAGGTTGCCGGGCGGATCGCCCCGGGCAAGGCGCCCATGGACGTGTACCGCGAGCTGGGCAAGGAGCACCCGGCGGGCGCGGAGCTGGTGTCCACCACCACGGCGACGCTGGAGGACATCCGCCAGTTCCTCATCGACCACCGCATCATCACCGTGCCCAGCGAGGTGCGCGCGAAGGTGGCGGAGACGCCGGTGTTCAGCCGCGCGCTGTCCTTCGCGAGCATGAGCACGCCCGGCCCGTTCGAGACGAAGGCGACGGAGGCGTACTACTACGTGACACCGCCGGACCCGGCGTGGAGCGCGGAGCAGGCCGAGCAGCACATGAGCTTCTACAACCGCTACGCGCTGCCGCTGGTCTCCATCCACGAGGCGTACCCGGGGCACTACGTGCAGTTCCTGTGGACCAACCGCATCCAGTCCAAGGTGCGCCGGCTCTTGGGCTCAGGCTCCTTCAGCGAAGGATGGGGTCTGTACACGGAGCAGATGATGCTGGACGAAGGCTACGGCGGCACGGGCCCGCAGGCGGACCGGCTGCGGCTGAACCAGCTGGCGCTCTACCTCCAGCGGCTGGCGCGCTACGTGGCGGGCCTGTCCCTGCACACGCGCGGGATGACGTACGACCAGGCGGTGAGCCTCTTCGAGAAGGAGGCCTACATGACGCGCATCAACGCGGAGCGCGAGGCGCGCCGTGGCACGTCCGACCCGACGTACCTGGTGTACGCGCTGGGCAAGAAGATGCTGATGGAGCTGCGTGAGGACGCGAAGGTGAAGTGGGGGAGGGACTTCACCCTCCAGCGCTTCCACGACGCCGTGGTCTCCCACGGCTACCCGCCGGTGCCCATCGTGCGGCAGCTGTTGCTTGGCGAGGACGCGGCGCCTCCCGCGTCCCGCCAGGAAGCGCATGCCCCTTGAGGCAGGACCCCCAGGAGCGGAGGCTCCTGCGCTACGGCACGTCCGGGAAGAATGGCGTGACGTAGTTGGGCGTGGCGGACGACGCGCACACCTTGGCTCCGGAGGCGGGGGAGAAGGTGCAGATGCCCGTGAGGCATTGCGAGTGCTCGCGGCAGGTGAAGGTCGCCGGGATGTTCTGCGCCTGCTTGGGATACGCGGGGGTTGGCAGGCACCAGAGCCGGTCCCCGCTGTAGTTGCCGCCGCAGCGCTTCGTGGCGCACTCGTAGTCGATGCTGCAGTAGTCCCAGTTCGCCTTCTTCGGCAGCGTCGCCGGGTTGGCCTCCACCGTGGTCGCGGCGGTCGCGGTGAAGTGCCGCGTCGTATACGCGTCGTGGAAGGACATGATGGAGTCGGCCACGGTGTCGTGCGGGAGCGTGAAGGTGTGTCCCAGCTCGTGCGCCACCGTGCCGTGCCAGAACTCCTGGGTACACCACCAGTTGCCCGAGCACTTGGACAACTCCAACAGCGACTCCAGGCCCACGATGGCCAGACCGCGTCCATCCGTGTAGCCATTGGCTCCCGCCCAGCCCAGCAGGTCCCGGCCCATCACCAGCGCGATCCGGTGCGCTCCGCCCGTGTACGCCCAGGGGTTCCAGCCGAACTGGCCCTGAATCTCCCCCGGGATGTCGTTCCACACGTTGTTGTTGGTCAGGTAATACGAAGCGCTCTGCGCCCCCTGCATGACCTGGATGGGGGCCCAGTTCAGGTTGCGATTCGGCAGCTCCCGCTCATACCAGCGCCGGACGTTGGAGAGCGCCTGCCGCACCGTGTTCAGCTCCACCGTGCTGAGGGCCTGGCTGCCGGCGGGAACGAGCACGATGGGGACGACCTGGGACGTCACGGCTTGCGACGTCACCTGCCGCGCCGCCACGGACCGGTCCGTGCCTTCGGGTGGCGCCAACTGGCGGCAGTTCTCGAGCGTCGCCTCCTGTTCCAGGTCGACGGCGTCCTGACTCGCACCGCACCCCAGCCAGCACGCCGCCAATCCCAATATCCATCCGCGAAGACCGCGCTTCATTCTGTTTCCCCCTTGTAAAAAGGCTCAATGAGTGAAAACCATTTAAATTCGATTTTCAAGTAAAGCGGGCCTGAAGCCTCATGGCCGCCCACTGCGTGAGCCCCTACGCCCCTGAACGGGGGCCGGGCGTCGGATCGTAGATGCCGATGGCGCCCGCGTTGCCACGCATGAAGGCGTCCAGTTCCGCGGGCGTGACCTCGATGGGCGTGCGGACCTCGACCGCCGGGTCGCACACGATGAAGTTGCCCTCCGGCGTCACGCCCACCACGGCGACCAGGTGCTCCCGGGCACCGCCGCCCCGAGCCCAGGTGTCGCCCTTGTTCATCCGGTCGATGATGGGCTGGCCCTGGTTGTTCGTGTCCGGTGCGCCGTCCTTGTTGCTGTCGAGATAGAGGACGTTGTCGGGGCCCACCAGCGCCGGGGGAGTTCCCTCCGGTGCCTGCTTGGGCGTCTCGACGAAGGTCCCCGAGATGACCACCGACATGCCGGACTCGATGGCCTGCTGGATGCTCTCCGAGTTCGCGGCCACCTTCGCCCAGCTCCCGCGCGCGGCCGTCACCACGTTCTTCACGTCCTCGAAGCCGGTGTACTGGGAGTTCTCCGTCGTCAGCGAGTACACCGTCTCCCCCGCGTCGTTGGTCGTCACGCCGTCGCTGCCGTTGTCGCTCCCGGTGTTGCCCCAGTAGCGCACGGCCTGCACATCCGCGCCGGCCGTGCCGTTGTGCGTGATGCCGGGGATGGAAGGGATGTCGAGCCCTTCGTTGCGCATCGCCATGAGCGTGGAGGCGGGACCGCAGTTGGCGTTCCGACCATCGCCTCCCACCTGCGTCTCGGCGTCGAACTGGTTGACGTAGATGTCCTGGTACTCGTCCGCGGCGTCCGTCTGGTGGTTCCCGGCCCGCTGATTCGAGAGTTCGGCCTGATACTTCGAGAGGTCGTCCGCGCTGAGCTCACCGACGTAATCCGTGTGGACCCAGCCCTTCTGCCCCTTTGAATTCTCCACGTAGACGAAGTCCTTCTGGCGCACGGCGCCGTTGTCCGGCGGCGCGATGACCTTCAGCTTCGTTCCCACCCCGAAGGTGGTGTTTTTCGCGAACTCTGTTCCCGGCCCCTGGCGCTGGTTCACGCCCTGCGTGACGTTCAGCCAGTCACCCGCCCCCAGATTTCCGTCTCCCTGCACATTGGGAGGCGATGGCGGTGTCACGACGGTCGGCGTCGCCTGTCGGATGACGGGCGGGTTCAGGACGACCGGCTGAGAGGTGCCGCGCTCGAACGAGGACACGGCGAAGTTCGTGACCGCCTTGGCGGCGGGCTGGAGCGGCGGTGCGACCACCTTCTCGACGGTGGTATTCGCGACAGTGCGCAGCAAAGGCCCCAGGGTACGGCGGATGCCATCCGAAAACATGTGTCACTTCCCCCTCTACACGGCGAGACAGCACCGTGCGGATGGGGAGATGAAAGCGTTTGGGGCACCGGCCGGCGAGTTAAACGGGATTAATTCTGACGCCGTAGAGCCGGGCGCCCCCGCTTCCGTGCCGAAGCGGGGGCGCGGTCCGGCAGCTACTTCTCCTGCGTGATCTTGTTGTCCACGCCGGTGCGGCTGATCTTCGGCTTCGACTTGCCGTGGCCGCGCTTCCAGGTGACGGAGTTGGAGGTCCCCGTCACGGAGATGGCACCGGTGGTCTCCACCTTCACCTTGTTGTCGGTGCCGTTCACCTCGACGCTCTTGCAGTCACCGGTCAGCGTCACGGTGTTGGAGTTGCCGGTGATCTCCACCGTGCTGCCCGGCGTACAGGCGTGGGTCGCTGTCTCGTCATTGCCGGTGATGTCGATATTGCCCGAGCCCTCCTGTGCGACGGCCGTCATCGGGCCGAAGGCACATGCCACCATCATGAACACCGCCGCGCCGAGCTTCCTGTTCATCCGTTTGTCCCCCGAGGAGAGGTGCGGGCCTGATGCCGCACGCCTCCCATCTACGTGACGGCCGACGGAAGATTCAATCCTGAGATGGACGGGCGGGCGCCCCTACGCCTCTGAACCGGGTCCGGGTGTTGGCCCGGAGATGCCAATGGCGCCCGGGTTGCCTCGCATGAAGGCGTCCAGCTCCGCGGCCGAGACCTGGATGGGCGTCCCGCAGTCGGACGCCGGGTCGCAGATGATGAAGTCGTCCCCCTCCATGCCCACCACGGCGACCAGGTGATCCGTGGCTCCGCCGCCTTGCTCCCAGGTGTCGCCCTTGAGCACCGGCTCGGCATCCTCGGAGCCCTCCGAAGCCTGCGCGGGCGTCTCGACGAAGGTCCCGGAGACGACCACCGACATGCCGGATTCGATGGCCTTCCGGATGCTCGCCGAGTCCGCGCTCACGTCCTTGGAGCTCCCGCCCGCGGCCGCCACCGCGTTGCTCACGTCTTCGAAGCCGGTGTACTGGGAGTTCTCCCACCCCAGCGCGTACACCGTCTCCCCCGCCTCGTTGGTCGTCACGCCGTCAGTGGCGGGGTCGGTTTCGCTATTGCCCCAGTAACGCACGGCCTGCACATCCGCGCCGGCCGAGCCGTCGTGCGTGATGTCTGGAATGGAGGGGATGACGAGCCCCTCGTTGCGCAGCGCCATCAGCGTGGAGGCGGGGCCGCAGTTGGCATTCCTGCCTGTCTCATCCCCCACCTGCTTCTCGGCGTCGAACTGGTTGACGTAGATGTCCTGATACGCGTCCGCGGCGTCCGTCTGGTGGTTGGCGGCCCGAGCCTTCGCGAGCTCGTCCGCGAGGGCCTTCTCGGCGACCTCCGCGCTGATCTCCCCGACATAGTCCTTGAAGACCCAGCCCTTCTGCCCGGTGTTGCTCTCCACGTAGACGAAGTTGTTCTGAACCACGGCGCCGTTTTCCGGCGGCGCGGCGATCTTCAGCATCGTTCCCCGCGGGAAGGTGGTGAGCAGCTTGGAGGTCTTGCCCGCGTCCTTGCGCTGGTTCACTCCGTCGTTCACCGTGACCGTCAGCCAGTCTCCCGCCTCCAGCTTCCCGTCCACCTGCGGGGTGGGAGGCGGCGGCGGGTTCAGCGCGACCAGCGGCGAGGTGCCGCGCTCGAACGAGGACACAGCGAAGTTCGCGACTGCCCTGGCGGCGGGCTGGAGCTGCGGCGCGACCGCCTTCTCCACGGCTGTGTTCGCGACGGTGCGCAGCACGGGCCCCAGGGCACGGCGGATTCCATCAGAAAACATGTGTCACTTCCCCCTCTACACGGCGAGACAGCGCCATGCGGATGGGGTGATGAAAGCGTTGGGGGCACCAGCCGGCGAGTTAAATGGGATTAAACCGGGGTGCCCCTGGCCGTCTCACCGCGCCCGCTGCAGATGGACCATCGCCTCGTCCAGCAGTGCGGCCACGCCCCGGCGCACCACGTGCACCACCTTGCGGTGATGCGAGGACGCCAGGTGCGTGTAGTGCGTGGACACCTTGTGGTGCAGCTCCGTGGCTCCCCACACCAGCACCAGGTCCGCCCACTCCAGGTCGCTCTTCGCGCGGTCCGCCGTGCGGCGCTCCGTGCCGTCCACCATGCGCAGGGAGATGGGGCCGCTCAGCTTCGCCTCCAGCTCCTCACGCACCGCGGGCGAGCCACCCACCACCACCACGCGCTGCACGCCGCGCTGATGGCACATCTCCAGGAACGCCACCTCCGCGCGCCGGTTGGCGGAACCGCCGCACCGCGCGCAGTGGCTCCGGGGCTCCACGCGCAGGGGCTCCCGGCCGCTCGCCGAGGCCACCTGGATGCAGCCGGGATCCGCGCACACTTGGAAGAAGCGCTCGGACAGCACCTCGGCCGCTCGCAGGAGCTTGGGCTCGCTCATCCGCGCCTTGCCCGGCCTCGTGAGGCCTGCCTCCTCCAACACGCCCCTCGCCCGCGCACGCGCGTCCATCAGCGTGACGCCCCGCTCCGCCAACCACCCGTCGATGTCCTTGTCCGCGCTCATCGCTTCGCCATCGGAGCAGGAGTAGCGGCGAACAGCTCGGATTGCATCGGGACGGGCCCGGAGGGCTGCGCCAGTCCGAGCGCCTCGCGCACCGGACCGAAGCTCCGGCGGTGGATGGGCAGCACGCCCAGGGCCTGGATGGCCTGCACATGCTGCGCGGTGGGGTAGCCCTTGTGCGCCGCCAGTCCGTAGCCGGGATATTGCGCGTCCAACTGAGCCATCAGCCGGTCGCGCGTCGTCTTCGCCAGCACGGACGCCGCCGCGATGCTCAACGACAGCGAGTCTCCCTTGATGATGCCGCGCTGCGGAGCCGGGCACTGGGGAATCGTGCGCGCGTCCACCAGCACGTAGTCGGGCGTCAGCCCCAACCCCTCCACCGCGCGCCGCATGGCCAGCAGACCCGCGTGGTAGATGTTGAGTTGATCAATCTCCTCCACCTCCGCCCGGCCCACCGCCCACGCCACCACGTCGCGCTTGAGGGCTTCCGCCAATGCCTCGCGCTTGTCCGGGTCCAGGATCTTCTTCGAGTCGTCCAGCCCCTTGAGCTTGTAACCCCGGGGCAGGATGGCCGCCGCCGCGACGACGGGGCCCGCGAGTGGCGCCATGCCCGCCTCGTCCACGCCCGCGACCTTCAACAGGCCCTGCTCCCACAGCTCCGTCTCGAACTTCAGCAGGTGCCGCAGCCGCTGACCCTCCGCCCGGTTCTTCTCCTGACGCGAGCGCAGCTTGCGCGCGAGCGTCTGTGCACCCTGACGGGGGTCTGCTTCCAGCGCCTCCAGCAGACCCTGGGGGACGGGCTGCGCCTGGGTGACGAACCGCCCGGTCAGCTCGGTGACCGAGCATTCGAGCAGCGCCTGCACACTCTCTGCGGACATGGGGGACCTTCGGGATTGCCTACCCGGCGGGTAGCGCGGTTGCACGGCTTACTGGAGTGGGGGGACACCAGTGCCGCGACAACACGCCCGCTCGCACGCCGTCAGGCCAGACGGGCGTGCGGCGAGGCTGGAGGAGAGCCGGACCGACGCATTCGCGCGCATGCGGGTTTGACGCATGGCGTAAGTGGTACCGCGCACAGGTGGGTGTGCACAACCACCCCACGGCCTGAGGCGGCGGATTTTCCGCGCCCGCCGGCCCTCACTGGCGGGTCTTCCGGCTCAATCCTGGAGCTTGAGCGTCACCGTGTCGGGAACAGGCGTGCAGTGGCATTCGTCACAGGTCCACTCCACGCGCTCCGCGTGCGTCACGTGCGAGCCCGCCGTGGCCACCACTCGGATGGGGCTGGGCGCGAGCGTTTCGTTGATGGCCGTGGTGACGCCCCGGTCATCCGTCACGCCGGTGATGCTGATGTTGCTCTCCAGGTTGGTGGCCGTCACGGACGCGCCCTGGATGTACGCGCCGTCCGACGACATCACCTCCACGCGCAGCGACCGCGGCTCCGCGCAGGTGTCCTCGTGCCGGTTCGCGCTGGGGGCATCATCACAGCCCGTCATCAGCACGCCCACGAGCAGCCCCAACCCGCCATACGTCTTCAAACGCTTTCCCATCCCCACGCCCCCAACCCGTCCCATGCATGGAATCTGGTACCGGGGGACGGGTGCTGCAATGCGTATGTCAGGCGGCGGGCGGCAGCCGCGCATGGGAAAAACGTGCGGCCTCCGTGTCCGGATAACGATGCACGATGTAGCGATAGATCTCCTCCGCGCGCACCGTGTTTCCCAACTTCTCCCCCTGCACGCGCGCCAGCAGCACCAGCGCGCGGGGCGCGGTGGGTTCATCCGGCGCCGTGTCCGCCGCGGCTTCCAACGCTTTGACCGACAGTGGGAAATCTCCTTCCACTGCCGCGGCCTGTCCGATGAACAGATGGTGTGACGGCAAAAGCTTCAGGCGGGGCAGAACGTGGAGCGCGCCATACAGCGCCAGCGCCTTCGCCACGTCGCGCGCCGCCACCGCCGCGCCCAGCTCGGCCACCTTCGCTTCGACTCCGGCGTCGGCGGGGCCCGGGGCTTCGAGCACCGGGGACTCGAGAAGGGACACGGGCACGCGTTGGGGCGCGGTGTCACCCAGCGTGGGCTCCAGCAGGTCGCGCGCGGGCAGATAGCCCAGCGCGTCCCCGTGCACGTACAGCACGAGCCCCAGCAGGCTCGCGGCGGCGAAGGGCGCCAGGCACGTGAGCGCCTCCGCGAGCCACGTGGAGACGAAGGGCACGGGCAGGTAGAACACCCAGGCCGCGCCCCAGTGCATCACGGCGTGGGCGCACGCCAGCAGCACGAACACGCCCGTCATCAGCCCCGCGTCGGGCCCCACCGCCCGCAGGCATCCGAGCGTGCGCAAGGGATTCAAGGCGGTGAACACCGACTGCGAGGTGGCGGCCAGCAGCAGCGCCCACGGCAGCCACAGGAGTCCCAGGCCGGCGAGCCCCCAGAAGAAGGGGTCCTCCCACACCACGGGCTGCCCCAGGGCCTGCAGCGGGAGCATGATCCGCCCGACGGTCTCGTACCCGGACACGGAGGGCAGCAGGTGCCAGGCACGCGCGAGCGCGGGCACGAAGACGCCCACGGTGACGCCCAGTCCGCGCAGGCCCGGCACGATGTTGTCCTGGACGATGCTGGTGAAGCCGGGTCCCTCGGGATCCGCGTCGCCCCGGGCCGCGCCGCGCACGAGCGCGAAGAAGGCGGACCAGAAGACGCCCAGCCCGAGCGCCATGGGCAGCACCACGAGGATGCGCACGCCCATTCCGAGCATGCGCAGCACCGCCAGCATCAGGCTGACGGCCAGGAGCGTCTGCAGGCCCGGAACGGTGAAGGGAAAGCGCAGGGCGCCAGTCAGGCGGGTCCGGAGGGCCCGCTGCGAGCGGTGGCGCAGGAGCACGTTCGCCGTGCCCTCGCACCGGACGCAGACGGTGTACTCCACCGTGCCCGTGCGCCGGGTCTCCACGCACGCGGGGCACAGCAATGCCTCGCAGTGCTCGCAACGCCAGCCAGCGGCAGCGTCCGGGTGTCTCGCGCAGGGGGAAGGGGCAGGGAGGGAAGGGGCCATGCGGCCCGAAAGCCTACGCCGGGCCGGGAGTCTCGTCCCAGGGGGACCCCAACCACGCCTGGAACGCGGCCTTCTGCGCGTCCGTGGGGCGCTCCACGCGCTGCAGCCACGCGGCGTCCGCGGGCTTCTGGCCCAGGACGACGGGCACCTCCAGCAGGCGGTCGCGGCGGAACAGCGTCACCCTCACGGTGTCGCCGGGGCGCTTGTCCTCGCAGCGGGCGATGAGCCCCGCGCCGTCCACGCGCCAGCCGTCCAGCGCCACCACGTCGTCTTCCGGATACAGGCCCGCGTCCAGCGCGGGCGTGCCCTCCGGTACGGTGGACAGCGTCGAGGAGCCGCGCAAGGTGACGCCCAGCCAGCCCTTGGGCTTGGGCTCGCCCTTGAGGCGCGGCGGCGTGCCGCCCTTGTCGTTGGGGGCCTCCCGCACGCGGAAGGACACCTCCAGCCCCACGTGCGCGAAGACGCCGTAGTCCAGGTCCTCCGTGGAGCGCACCGTCCGGTCGAAGAAGGGCGTCAGGTCCACGCCCGCCACCTCGCTCGCGGCCTGCTCCACGCCGTCCTCGGGGACGCCGGAGCCGTCGCCATGGCGTTGCCACAGCAACCGCATGACATCATCCAGGCACTTCGCGTCGCCGGTGGCGCGGCGCAGCTCCAGGTCCAGCAGCGCGCTCACCACCTCTCCCTTCAGGTAGTAGGAGATGGCGCTGTTGGTGGAGTGCTCGTCCGGGCGGTAGTGCTTCACCCAGCTGACGAGCGACGCCTCCGTGAGCGACTGCACGCGGCGGCCCGGGGTGGAGTGCAGCAGGGAAAAGGTCTCCCCCAGCCGGGCCAGGTAGCGCGTGGGGGACATCAGGCCCGCGCGGCGCACGAAGAGGTTGTCGTAGTAGGCGGTGCCGCCCTCGAAGGCCCACAGCAGCGTGGTGTAGTTCTCCTGCGAGTAGTCGAACGGCACCAGCGCGCGCGGCTTCACCCGCTTGATGTTCCACAGGTGGAAGTACTCGTGCGCCACCAGCGTGAGGAAGTCCTCCCAGCCCCGGAGCGAGGACAGCCCCGTGCGCGGGAAGAGCAGCGCGGTGGAGGCCTGGTGCTCCAGCCCGCCGCGGCCCTTGTCGGTGAGGTAGACGAGGAACAGATATCGCTTGAGCGGCAGGCCTCCGTACATGCGCGCCTGGGCCTCGCAGATGCGCTGCATGTCCGCGCACAGCCGGTCCGCGTCCGGCACGCTGTCGCCCCACACCACCACTTCGTGCGGCACGCCCGCGGCGGTGAAGGTGAGCGGCGTGTGCGGGCCCACCTCGAAGGGGCTGTCCACGAGCGTGTCGTAGTCCGGCGCGTGGAAGGTGGCCCCTTCCGAGTCCAGCGCGCAGAACGTGCGCCAGCCCTCCGGCGCGTCCACGGTGACGTGGTGGGGCAGGGTGCGCGTGGCTTCCGTGTAGAGGAACACGGTGGCGCCGTTGAAGTAGGCGTGGCTGCCGTCCAGGTGGCTGGTGCGCACGGACAGCTCGTTCGCGTAGACGCGGTAGCGCAGGGTGACGGCCTGCCCTCGCGCGTCCACGCGCCACGTGCGCTTGTCCACGCGGCGCACCGGCAGGGGCTGGCCGTCCGGGCCCTGCGCGGTGACGTCCTGCACCTGGCGGGCGTACTCGCGCACCAGGTAGCTGCCCGGCGTCCACACCGGCATCACCGCGTCGAGAAAGTCCGTCCCGGCGGGGAAGCTCGCCTCCACTTCGAACAGGTGCGCATGCGGGCGGGGCATGGCGACGCGGTAGTGGACGGCGAGCGACATGGACGGAGGGCCTTTCTTCCTGGGGGACGGCGGGGTTACTTCGCCTTGACGAGCACGGCGCCGAAGAAGCCGTCGGTGCCGTGGGTGTGCGGGGCCAGCCGCAAGAAGGGGCCGGGCCCCAGCTTCGCGCCCAGCTCCGCGCCCAGCACCTCCGCCACGGGGCGCACGCTGAAGTCGGGGTGCTTGGACAGGAAGTCCTCCACCACGTTCTCGTTCTCCTCACGCAGCACGCTGCACGTGCCGTAGATGAGCCGGCCGCCGGGCTTCACCAGCATGGCGAAGCGCGCGAGCAGGGCCTTCTGCCGGCCCACGTGCATCTCCAGGTCTTCCGGAGTGAGGCGGTAGCGGGCGTCCGGCTTGCGGCGGAAGGTGCCGGAGCCGCTGCACGGCGCGTCCACCAGCACCCGGTCCGCCAGGCCCTTCAGCGGCGTGAGCGCGGCGTCCGCGTCCGGGCCCTCGTGGGGGATGATCTGCGTGCGCACGTTGTGCACGCCGGCGCGGCGCGCGCGCTTGCGCAGGTCCTCCATGCGGCCTTCATCCACGTCCAGCGCGTGCAGGTCGCCGCGGTTCTTCATCTGCGCGGCCAGCTGCAACGTCTTGCCGCCCGCGCCCGCGCACGCGTCCACCACGCGGGTGGGCGGCGCATCCACGAGCATGCCCAACAGCTGGCTGCCCTCGTCCTGGATCTCGAACCCCCCGTCCTTGAAGTCCTGGAGGGAGAAGAGGTTGAGCCGCGTCTCCATCACCAGTCCGAAGGGGGACAGCGCGGTGGGCTTCGTGGACTCCACGTCCTCCGCGGCCAGGCGATCCTGGAGCTGGGCGCGGTCGCCCTTGAGCGTGTTGGCGCGGACGATGAGCGGGGCGCGCTCATTCATGGCCTCGGCGGCGCGCGAGGCGTCCTTGCCGAAGACGGCCTTGAAGCGGTCCGCGAGGAAGTCCGGCAGCGACGCGGCGATGGGGAAGCGCTTCGCTTCCGGCAGGGCGTCCAGGTCCGCGGCGGCGTCCGGCAGGCGGTCGAGCACGGACACGTCCGGGCCGGTGAGCCCGCTGGAGCGCGCGACGTAGGTGGGGTCCTCGCCGTGGAGGATGCGGGACGCTGCGAGCCGCATGACGTCCTGCCGCGTGGCGTCCAGGGTGTCGAACTTCTTGTGAGACTTCTCCAGGAGGAAGTCCACGGTGCGCTGGCGGCGCAGCAGCGCGTAGACGCGCTCGGCCACGGCGCGGCGCTCGGTGGAGTACAGGGCCGTCTTGCGGCGCAGCACGAACTCCAGGGCGCGGTCGGACAGGCGGCCCTCGCGGCGCACGCCGCCGTAGGCCTCCAGACACGCCTGGAGGACCAGGTCCTCGCGCAGGGGGCGGTTGGGGTTGGGGCGCGCGCGTTCATGCTGGGCGCGGCTCATCTTCGGTTTGTCGGCGCGTCCACCGGCGTCCTTGCGCTTCTTCGGCGCGCCAGGGCGGGACGTGCGGGGCCCGCCGGACTTGGGGGGGCCGCCGCGGGAAGGTCCAGGCTTACGAGTCGTGGCCATGTCGCATGGGGCCTTTACATCCCCGGGTAGCGTTGACAAGCGAGTAACGCAAAAGACGCCCCCGGAAGGCCCTGGATGGGCTGGCCGGAGGCGTCTGGGAGCCGCTGGGGGGCTGGGGCTTCGGACCTCCGTTGGGTCCGCCCCTCCCCGGCGGGGTCCGAAAACCTGTCCGACAGTCGGACAGGTTCGCGCGGTCCGCCTCCGGGGGCTCAGCGGTTCCGGCGCCGGCGACGCACGAGCCCGGCCACGAGGGCCGCGGCGGCGGGAATCAGGGCGGCGGACGGGCCGGCGGCGCAGCCACCGCCCCCGTTCGAGTCATCCCCCGGCGTGACGCCCGGCGTCGAGGGCGTGGCCGGAATCTCGGGGCGGGGGTCGGGGTCGGACGGCGTGGTGCCGGGGTCCTCACCCGTGCCGGGGTCGGTGCCAGGGTCGGTGGTCCCGTTGGACGTCACGGTGACCACGGTGGTGGCCGTCAGCGGGGCGGCGCCCTGGACGGTGGCCTTGGCCGTCACGGTGTAGGTGCCAGCCTGGGCGAAGACGTGCTGGACCTGGGGGCCTTCAGCGGTGGCGCCGTCGCCGAAGTCCCAGGTGACGGTGGCGCCGGACTGGGAGGCCGTCGCGGTGAACGAGGCCGTGTGGGGCGCGGCGCCGCTGGCGGTGTTGACGGCGACGTTCAGCGTGCCCTGGGGCTGATCCGGCTGCGTGGGGAGCGTCTTGGAGAGGGTGAACGAGTCCAGGGTGCCGCCGTCCGTCTTCACGAGCTTCGCGGTGAGGTTGCCCTCGACGACGTCCACGTCGAGGAAGCCGTGGGCCGCGTCGTCGCGGATGACGCTCCAGGAGGGGCGCGCCGTGGCGAACGTGCGCAGGGTGGCGCCGCCGCCGCCGACGACGAGGAAGGGGATGCCCGTCTCGTTCTTGCCGGCCTCGGCGTCACCGCGCATGGGCTTGCTGCGCTCGTAGTCGTGGTCATGGCCGGTGAGGACCAGGTCCACGCCGTACTTCTCGAACAGGGGGCCGAACTGGCGGCGCATGGTGAGCTGCGAGCCGTGCTCGCCGCTGGACCAGGACGGGTGGTGGAAGAAGACGACCTTCCAAGGCTGCGTGGTGGCGGCCAGGTCCTTCTCCACGAACGCCTTCTGCGCTGCGAGCGTGCATTTGCTCGCGGACGCCAGGCCCACGGCGCAGTTCGAGTCGATGGACACGAAGTGCACGTGCCCCCAGTCGAACGAGTAGTAGCGCTCCGAGCCCTCTGCGTTGTTGGTGGGCAGGTAGAGGTTGTCCAGGTAGGGCTGGGCCTCGTTGGTCACGTACTCGTGATTGCCGGGCGTGGCGAACATGGGCACCTGTGCGAGCAGGGCGGCCATGGGGGTGAAGAGGTTGGTCTGGAACTCGGTCTCGGTGCCGGATGCGTAGGCGTTGTCACCCAGTGCGACGAAGAGCTCCGGCTTGTTGGTGAGCATGGAGGCGGCGACCTTCTTCTGGTCGCTGCCACCGGTGCCGAAGTCGCCCACCGCTGCGAAGTGCACGCGCCGCGTGCCGGGCACGGGGGCGGTGGTGAACGTCTTCGCCGGGGTCGTCTCACCGCAGCCGTCCACGGAGTACGTATAGGAGGTGGCGGGCGACAGGCCGGTGAGGACCACGGCGTGAATCTTCGCGGTGGCCGACGACTTCACCGTCTGGCTGGTGTTGCCCACGCCGTAGCGCACCTGGGCGCTGGAGCAGTTCGACGACAGCCGGAACGCCACGGTGGCGGTGTCGGGGCCCACCTTCTGAAGGTAGGGATCACGCGGCAGGGCGAGCGCGTCACCCGAGGCGAAGCCCCCCACGAAAAGGGCAGCCAGGGCGGCGAGCGAAAGAGACTTCGTCCGGTCCATGAATCCTCCGGCCCGAGACATTCGGGACGGGGGCCCAACCGTTCATCGTTCAACGATCATCCGAAAATCAGGCGTTCGGGAGTAGGCAGGCGAACGGGCGCCCGGTGTGGCGGAAAGACAGACGAACAGGCCTGCGTCGCATGTTTCAGGGAAGGCGGAACCGGGGGGCGCCTTGCGGCGTCCGGAGGCTGCGTTACCCCTGAAGACATGACCGAAGTCCACTCCCAGACCCGTGAGTACACCCTCCCCGAGGGCTGCCCCGTGTGCGAGTCGGACCTGCCGGTGCGGGTCACCGCGACCGGTCCGAACGCCGTCTGCACGCACTGCGGCTGGATGGGGCGCCCGTTCATCACGGTGACGTACGACGGCCTGCGCGTGTCGTACGACGACGCCGCGCGGGCCTGAGCGCCAGGCCTGCCTGTCAGGCTTGCGGAGGGGGCAGGAAGTCCACGCCAAACCGATGGAGCGGCTCTTCCCGCGGTCCGACGTCACGTGTCCGTGAAGCGGGTGCCCCTGCACCCTTCGCGGGATGGCGCCGGGCGTGTATGGAGGTGGGAGGTGATGTCCCGAGCAGGGGTGCTCCCAATGCGACCGGTGTCCTTCCCTGTAGCGACTACCTATGAGGATGAAGACTGGGTCGTGACGTTTGCTTCGACCCGGGAAGAGCTCCGGCCGCTGGGCGAGCCCGGCTTCATCGAGGAGGACTCGCTGCGCACAGCGGGAGGCCGTGAGTTTCACTGGGCCTTCGAGTTGGAGAGTGGGCTTCGGTTCAGTCTGCGCTGGAGTGAGGAGATGAAGTATTCGGTAGTCGTCGCGGATCCTCCGGACCCGTCCGCGGTCGTCGCCGCGCTTCGTGCCCTCGGCATGAACACCGAGTTCGTGACGCGGGAGCTACCGGAAGACCGTCATCTCCGGCGCAGGATGGCGCGCGGTTGTGTCTGGCTCTTCACGGGGGAGGGCGCCGTCCAGGTGACAGCGGTCTTCTCTCGGAAGGCCCTGGCGGACGCGTGGCTGGCGGAGAAGCACCTTTCCGGAGAGCTTGTCGCGTACCCGCTGGACACCTCCGTCTACGAAGCAGAAAGGCGCTGGGGGATACCGGAGGTGCCTCAATTGGGACCTGAAGGCATCCAGTGTTTCGTCGGACGGGTGGCCGAGCGCTACACATATCGGGACGGGAACCCCGTGAACCCAGGCGTGCCATCCCCGTGAGCGAAGGCGCCGCCGTCCGGGTTGAGAGCAGTCGGGCATGACCACCTATTGGTATACGACCTGCTCCAGGTGCCGTGGCCAGGGGCGCCTGTTCATCATGCGGGAGCTTGAGAACGGTTCCCTCTACCTCCATTGCGAAGAATGTGAGTGGGGCTGGCGGGATCCGGCGAGCGTGGGAGAGGTGCCCGCTGGCTTCCTGACCTTGGAGGATGAGGCCGACGCGAAGCCCGCGAGCCGTGAAGAGATTGAAGCAGCGGGCTGGACGCCGTTCGCCACGCACCGTGTCGAGGAGTGAGGCGGATGAATCCGGAAATGAGGAAGTGATGACGTGCCCGGAGTGCTCTGGTGAGCTTGCCTGGATCGGGGTGATGGGAGGCACGGACCACCTCCGGTGTTTGGTGTGTGGACATGACGTCCATGCGCTGTCAACGCCGCGCCTCAGTCCGGAACGGCGGTTCCGAGCCGTCGTCCGGTGGAAAAACGAGATCTTGAGCTTCGCTGAACTGGAGAGCCTGAGGACGATTTCTCCTGAGGCGAGGATCATCCCTGCTGGTGAGATCTGGGAGCGGTCAAAGCAGGAGGGGTGGGTGCTGGGCGAGTACATGGAAAGCCAGATTGACGCCCTCTGGACTCAGGCTTACGAACTTCAGCTTAGGTTGGATTTTGTTCTGGTGTCCGAGCCAGAGCCCGAGGTGCGGCCGGTTTGCATGTTTGTGGTCTGGGAAAAGGCGGGCCCTTCCCCCGAAGAGATTGTTGCATTGCGTAAGCTGTCGGAAGAGGCCGCGAACATGCCTGTTTCAGCGGTTCTGCGGAAGGCCAGGGCGGGTGAATGGCTGTTGGGGCGCTTCTGGCCAAACAGGCTGCCTGAAATCGAACGCCGAGCGATGGAGTTGGGGCTTCAGCTTCGGCGCGAGTCTTGAGGCCCGCATGCCTCCAGCGTGCATGGAAAACTGTTGCGGCTTGTGCGTAGGGCGAATGCGCAAGCCTCACCCTTGGAAAACGAGTGGGACAGGAGGCGGTGGAGATGGCGCCCATTGATGATGTGAAGGCTTTTCTCCTGCTGCATGGGCTGGAGACAGAGCAGACCGCTTATGGCTTGCGCGGGGAGCTGGAGTGCGGGGGGCGGAGGTATCTCTATAAAATCGGGAGAGCGCACGACGGTGGGAACGAGGTGAGCGTCCGCCCCCTTCCTGAGAGGCTCATCTGGTGGTTCTGGCGCGAGAACCTCGAGGGGATTGCCAAGCTGCTGCTGGATGCACGTGCGCGGGTTGAAGAGGGACAGGCGAAGTCCTGGCTGGAGGCCCTGCGTCATCTCGATTCGACGATGAGTGCTCTCTGGCCGGATGACCCTGATGCATTGTGAACGCGGGGCGAACGAGGAGGCGATCCAGGTCCTTTGCCGTGGCGTCACCAACGGGTTCCTGTCGCCGGTCTGCGAGGCGATCTTGGGGGGAAGAGTCGAGGTCGTGGGGGAGGCAGAGGTCCTGTTGCCATGGCCGTGCTGCGGCCACCGGACGCTAACGGAGCTGTATGATTCAGTGGTGAGAACCGGCTACGACATCTGCAACCACTGCCGCTGGGAGGATGATGGAATCGTGAGTGATTCCGTCCACGGCAGCGTCAACAAGGCAGCCATGTCTCAATATCGGGAGCGGATTCGCGAGGAGTCGAACTACTTCTACCGTGAGAAGTGGAGCTAATAGATGTCGAGTCCGGATGGGGCGCGATGGCCTTGCGAGGAGCACCTGTGAATCTGGTGCGCATTGATGAGTTCGTAGAGGGCTCCGAGCCCGACCGTGTCTATCTGACGGAAGTGGCGAAGCGCATGGACGCGCTATGGGGGCACGTGCGGGACGAAGGTGCAGTCGGGCCCGCTGTCGGATTCTTGAGTATTACGAGGCTGGTCTTTCGTGATGGTTTCAAGATCAACGACGGATTGGATATTAATAATATTCTCAATATTGCCATGGCTGCGGCAGTCATGGCCGCCGTTTGGGACTGGATGGACCTGGACTGGAAGGGAATGGAGCATCGGTATTGGGCTCCGAAAGAGGAGCACAGACCTTTCAGTAAATGGGACAACGCGCTCGATGCGCTGGCATCCGGTCATCCATCCGTTGTGTTGGTGCACGGGAAAGCCGCGAGATGGCCTCATTGGCTGCCTCCAGAGCAGCCGCCGCTGGTCGAGTCGAAAACCGCGATGCGGCGGCGCCGACATCGTTTGAGGGTGCCCGGAGGCATCTGGAGACTGTTCGCCCAGATTAAATCCGGTCCTGTGCACATCGAGAACCAGGGGACCCTCAAGGAACTGGTCGTGGGCGACTGGCTCCATGTCGAGCATGTGGAAGACGGGGTCTGGTGGATGCGGGTCGGAGACATGCGAGTATTTGTCGTGGCCTCACGTGGCGACAGGCCCCTGGTGGATGTCGAACGGGGCTTCTATGGCAGGGTGGAAGGCGACACGACAGTCATCGAGGACAGTTTCAGCCCCGAGGTCGCCAGCGAAGGGGATGGTGGAGGAGGAAGGGGCGGTGAAGAGTAGTGGCAGAGAGGGCCGGGAGATCTGGGGTAGACTGCGCCAATGCTCCTTGAGTGGATCAGGCAGTGGTGGGCGGGAAGCGTGGAGCGCTTAAGTCCAATCGAACGACTCCGGCGTGCATACCGGCTTCTGCCGGATGAGGCGTTCACGATTGAGGGGTTGCTCTACACTCGGTCCGATGTGGAGAATTGGCTGGAGCGGACAGAGTATGAGGTTCTGGTCATCGTCTTGGGTAGCATCGGAGACCACTACGAGTCGGAGCGGGCCTCGCTTCCTGGTGAGTTCTGGGAGGAACTGCGCCAGGCGGCTCGTGAGCTGGGCTATTCTGAAACCCTGGCGGACTACCTCCCTGGTGCTCAGCTGCAGCCTTCAGCGCAGGCACGGTTCATTGTTGCGGACGCGGCTGGGGATTTTGTCGCCATGCGAGACTCGGGCCGTACGCCGGTCGAGATCGGTGCTGCGGCGGTGCGCCTCGGCGCTTCCAAGATTGATGCGGTTCGGCTTCTGCGTGGGCTGTTTGGAGTTGACCTGCGACAGGCCGTGTCGATTTATTCCGAAGTAGAAGCGGCCGTGCGCGACAAGCGCGTTTATTGATCAGTTCGCCAATGACGAGTTGTATGCGTGATTTTTACGAGGGATTCGAGGGTGAGCCGGAAATTCGCTTCGTCGCGAAGGTCAAGGGCGTGCCAGATCAGGTTCTGCGGATCTGGGATGGATATTTTGATTCTATCATGGCGAGAATTGAGCTGAAGGGTGGCCAGTGGACTGGGTTGGCTCTGCCATATCATCTGTGTGAGGGTTGGCATGACGCACCCTGGAAGATTGAAAACCTGGACTCTGTGGTGGATCAGTGGAGACAGATACGAACGGACGGTCTTCCCGCAGGGTGTGGCGAGGTGCATGTCGCCATTCTTGAGTTGTTGACTTCAGCTGATGCGGCTGGTGGCGAGGTGTGGATCTCGGAGGAGTAGAACCGTCGCTATTCGCGCCTCTCGAAGTCGGGGTCGCTGCGTCATGAGCTTGCTGGGGATGTGCAAAGACGGCAACTGTTGATGGGAGCGACGCTTGGAGGTGTGTCTACAAGAGGATGCCTGGATGAGCGTGGGGCGATTCAGAGTTCCCGCGGATTCTACAGAGGAGCATCCATGAACCTGGCACGCATCGATGAGTATGTCGGGGACTCCGAGTTCGACCGTGTCTTCCTGACGGAAGTGGCGAAGCGCGTGGACGCGCTCTGGGGGCACGTACGCGATGAAGCCGCGGCCAGAGTCGCCGTAGGTATCTTGTATCTGGATACGCTGGTCTTTCGGGATGGCTTCAAGGTGAATCACGGCTGGGAAGCGAATAGCTTCGTTGGAGTCGACGGGGCCGCGGCGGTGATGGCCGCGGTCTGGGACTGGATGGGGCTCGACTGGTTGATGATGAAAAAGCGGTTCCGCCCAGGCCCTGGGGAACCTCAACCACCCCAATCGTTGCACGACGAGCTCCGGGGAATGGCCATTCGCCACCCGTCTGTCGTCCTGGTGGATGATCAGCCCGCGAGATGGCCTCATTGGCCGGCCCCTGAACGGCCGCCGCCCGTGGAGTCGAAAGCCGCGATGCGGCGGCGGCGACGCCGTTTGAAGGTGCCCGGAGGAATCTGGAGGCTATTCACCCAGACGGATTCCGGCCCCGTGCACTTCGAGAACCAGGGGGCCCTCAAGGAACTGGTCGTGGGGAACTGGCTCCATGTCGAACAGGTGGAAGATGGGGTCTGGTGGATGCGGGTCGGAGACATGCGCATCAGCGTCCAGGCCCCACGTAACGGCTCACCCGAGGTGGATGTGGAACGGGGCTTCTATGACGTGGTGCAGGGCGAGACGAAGTGCGTGCCAGACGAATAAGACCGCGATTCTACAGCCGTCTCGGCATCTCTCCTGAAAGGAGCACCAGCATGGTCGAGTGTGAACGTCACGGACTCAGCTTTGGGAGTCGTTCGTGTGAGCATGTCGCAGTGGCCATTGACGAATACATTTCGCTGGCTGCCAAAGTCTTTGTGGATAGGATGACAGACCTGCATCATCTTTGTCCGGCCTGTGTCGTGCCGGTCGAGGCGTGGCTTTCTGCGTATAGACTGGGCACTCAACCGGTGCCTGAGCCGGACTACTCCATGAGTGGCAGTTGTCTCGAGTGCGCGCGTGAATGGTACAAGGACACAGGCTTGGGTGACCTCGGTGCGGCAGTGCAAAAAGCACGCGGAGAACGCTGGAAGATTGAGCAAGAACTCGGTGGTTGATGCTCGTGCCTATCGAAAGCCATACGACATAGGCGCGGAATGGAAAGCCCGGGCCAGCGCATCCTCACACCTCGCCGCGCTCGTTCAGCTTGCCGCGCTGGACCTTGATGGCGTTGGTGAACGTGCCTGCGGGCGTCGTCACCGTCACGTCCTTCTCCAGCACCTTATGAATCCGAGCGATCCCCCCAGAATTCTGGTCGATCTCAACGAGATGGTTGAGCAAGACGTTGTGCTTCTGTCGCGCGAGGACACAAGGCGCGATTCCTCAGGAAGCCTTGTTGAGTTACGGGCCGGACGACGCGTCTACCTCTACGCGGAGGATGCCGACGACAGGGGTGCTCCGTGCCAACTCCTGGCAACGGGAATCGTCGAGCGGAATGATGCCGACGACTGGAGTTCGTCGGTCCGGTGGCGGTGTAGGATCGACCAGTGGGAGTCCTGGTGACACTGCTGCACGACGAGTCGTGATGCTCGAACGGCCTGGAGGGTAAGCAGACGGCTGATTCGCTGGGAGAGCGGAGTGCCTACCCCGATGCTCGCACCGCGCAAAAGACGGCCAGCTCTTGCTGCGCGCCGCGCCTTCTCGACGCGCAGCGTGAGACCGTTCGAGACTTACGCTCGGTCGTCTATCGCGGCGCCGCCTCGGCCTGCCCCGGGCGGGGCGCGGGCTTCACGCCTGCCTCCGGATTCACCTTCGCGAGGATGTCCTCGTTCACGTCCACCTTCGTCTGGGTCCGCAGCTTCTCGACCAGGGCCTCCAGCGCCTTCGCCCGGCGCTCCGCTCCCAGACGTTGCATGATGCGAGGCTTTGCCTGTTCGAACGTCTGCTCATGCCCCACCTGACGTGCCTGCAACATCAGGAGATGGACGCCCGCATCGGTTTCGACGGGGGCTGACAGCTGGCCCACCGCCTTCATGTTCCACGCGGACTCCGCCAGCGCCTCGCCTCCCAGGGCCGTCAATTCCTCTCGCGTGTGGAAGCCCAGGTCTCCACCCTGTGCCTGGGTCGCCGTGTCCTGGGAGTGCGCACGCACCGCCGTGTCGAACGCGCGCGGCACATTGCTTTCCTTCCGCACCTCCGTCGCCAGCTTCACCGCCTGCGTCAGCGCCTTCTGCCGCTCCGGCGTGCCCCGGGGCGCCTTCAACACGAGCTGGCTGATCCGGACGCGCTCCGGCTTCACGAACTCCGCGAGGTTGGCGTCGTAGAAGGCTTTCGCGTCCGCGTCGCTCACCACCGCCTCCGCGGACTCCGTCTGGGATTTTACCAGCTGCTGCACCATCACCTTCTCAAGCATCGCCCGGACCTCGGGGTCCGACTCCAGCCCGCGGCGCTTCGCCTCCTGGACCAGCAGTTCAAAGCGAACAAGATTGTCTAGAAATTCCTTCTTCTTCTCCGGAGTTCCGTAGCGCGCCCTGACAAAGGCAGGCTGTTCCGCCAGCTTCGCCTCCAGCTCCGCCTGGGTGATTTTCGTCTCCCCCACGCGGGCTACGACAGAATCCGTCACTGCCGGGGTCGAGGCTGACTTCTCCTTGCCGCAGGCACTCACTCCCAGGGACAGCCCCAACACTGCCAGTCCCATCCACCTGAACTTCCGACCCATCGAAATCTCCACGGTCCAGCTGCCCCCGGACGCGGTGTCCGCGCCATTGAATGTCACCCTGTCCGTTATCCTACAGCTGCTTGTGATCAATGGTCGAACTGGAGTATTTCCAGCCGCCTCGGGCAAGCGGACATTGGACGGCATGGGACATCAGCGGGGCTCTGGAGTTTGGCTGTCAATTTCCTCGCTGCTCCTGTCCCTGGCGTGCGGCCGGGCAGGCACCCCCGAGCCCTCCTCCACGGCTGGCACGGCCCCCGTCGTGGCGCGCTTCGATGGCGGCGTGGTGACCCAGGACGAGGTCCTGCGCGAGAGCCAGCGGCTCCCTCCCAACCTTCGCGAACGTTTCGAGACCGGTCCAGGACGTCAGGAGTTCATTCGTTCCCTGGTTGATAAGCGATTGCTGTTCCAGGAGGCCACTCGCCGGGGCATTCCCCAGGACGAGGAGATCCGCCGCCAGGTGCGGGAGCTGGAAGAGCGGCTGAGCATCCAGGCCCTCCTCGCCCAGGAAGAGAAGGCCGCTGCCGCCCCCACGGAGGCGGAGGCGCGGGCCTTCTATGAGGGGCACCTCGAACGCTTCGCGCAGCCGGAGCGGCTCCGCCTGGCCCGGGCGTGGGTGATGGTCCCTTCGGGCAGCGGTCGCCCGGTCTGGGAGCAGGCACGCCAGCGCGCCGAGTCCCTGCGAAAGCGGCTGCTCGCGGGCGAGCCGGTGGCGAAGGTCGCGGCCTCGGGGGATGGCCCGGAGCGTGCGCGAGGCGGGGAGTGGGGGCTGCTGGCGCGGGGCGAGTTCGGGAACGCGGAGCTCGAGAAGGCCGCGTTGGCGCTGAACCGCCCGGGTGCCGTCTCCGCGGTGGTGCAGGACGCGACGGGCGTGGGCGTGCTGGTGCTGCAGGAGCGCCGTCCCGCGCGCGTGCCTCCCTTCGAGGAGGTTCGCGAAGCGGTGGCCGGGCAGATGGCGCCGGGGGCCCAGCGGCGCGTGTTCGAGCAGCTCCTGACGCGGCTTCGGGCCGCGTCGTCCGTCCAGTTGTCGGACGGGACCGGATCCCCGGCGGGGACTCCGGACGTGAAGCCTTGATGGGGCGTGGTGGGTGGCGGGGCCTTGCCTTCGGGCAGACGGTCCGGGTCGAGCGGTCTTCGTTGGAATGAGGGGGAGCGGTGCTCCTTGAAAACATGAAGCGGTGCCTGACGCTGCTGGCGCTGGTGACCGGGCTCATCGTCGCGGGAAACGCCCAGGCGCAGACGCGCGTGGCCGCTGTGTTCCCTCTGATGCCGCTGCGGCCCGGAACGAGCGCCCTGGACCTGGGGTTCACGACCACCGGCGTCGTCACCCAGCTGCGCGTGGCGGTGAAGGCGACGTCCGCCACCCAGGGCACCCTGGTGGACGTCCAGGACGTCGTGGTGGAGCAGGACCTGGCCGGCGCCGTGCCCTTCCACGTCCGGGTGCCGCTGCGGCGCGCGCTCCCCCCGGATGCCGTGGTGGACATCGACGCCGCCCCGGCCAGCGGTGGGACGGGAGAACCCCAGCACGCGCATTTCGACCTCTCCAGCGCCCCCCCGGTCCTTCCGGCCGGCTCGGTGCGGGTGAACGCCAGCGCGGACCTGTCCCATCTGGTGGTGGTGGTGACCGCGCAGGGACCCGTGTCCCATGCGGAGCTGACGCTCGTGGGCGCTTCCGTGGAGGCGCTGCGCAGCGTTCACGGCAGCCTCAGTGACGCGGAGGCCGTGGCCTTCGCCAGCGTGCGCCGTCAGGTGGGCCGCCCCCAGACCCAGGGCTCCAGCCAGATCCAGTTCGTCGTCCCCCTGCTGGGTGACGTCCAGGTCCCCGCGGATGGCGTCGTCGTGGCGGACATCGCCGTGCATGATCCGTATGGGCGCGTGGTGAATGGCTCCGCCGTGGAGTTCACCAGCGGCCGGGCGTTTGATCCGCTCGTCGCGCTGTCCGTGACCCCCTCGCCGCTGCTTTTGTCCGGAGGCTACGGCTCCACCGTGCCCGTGCGGGTGACGGGGCACTTCTCACTCGCGGGCGACGTGGACCTCAGCGGCGCGCTCCAGGGCGTCACCTACGCTTCGTCCAATCCCTCCGTGTTCGTGGTGTCCTCCGAAGGCCGCGTCCAGGCTCGCTCGGACGGCTCCGCCCAGCTCACCGCCACCTTTGGTGGGCTGACCGCCACCGCCACGGTGATGGTGGACTCGGGCGCGGACCTGGCCAGCGTGGCCGTGCTGCCCGCCAGCCCGCAGGTCGCGCGGGTGGGGGGAACGACGGCGCTGCGCCTGGAGGGCACCCTCACCGGAACGCCCGTGCGGCACGTGGACCTGTCCGCGGGAGCGCTGGGGACTCAGTGGTCGTCCGCGAAGCCGGACATCGCGACGGTGGACCGCGACGGACGCGTGACCGGCGTTCGCCCCGGCGTGGCGCGCATCCTCGCGACCCACGAGTCGTTCCAGGCCTTCGCCGATGTCGAGGTGAAAGACGGCGCTCCCACGGTTCGACTCTCGGTCCCGTCCACGGTGGTGGCCGGTACCGCGTTCGACCTCACGGCCGTGGCCACCGACGACATCGGGGTGGCATCCGTCGAGTTCCTGGTCAACGGCGTGCCCGCCGGCAAGGACACGGAGGCGCCCTACACCCTGCGCATCCAGGCGCCTCCTTATGGTGGCGCCACGCTCACCCTGGCCGCGGCGGTGACGGATACCGGGGGGCAACGGGTGGTGGGTCCGACGCAGAGCGTGACGGTGGCGGGGACCCCCGCGCCCAGCAAGCAGCCCGTCGTCATCGAGTTGCCCGCGCCCGGCGCCATGCTGGTGCAGGGCCTGCCCCAGGTGCTGCGCGTCACCAGTGGCGCCTGGACGTCAGGCACCCTGTCCACCGAGGACTTCCAGGTGGCGCGCTTCTACCTGGATGACGCCTTCGCGGGCGCGGTGGACCTGCCGCGCGTGGAGGTGCGGGAGGACCCCGAGACCGGCGCCCCCATCCCGGTGCCCCTGTGGGAGATGACCTTCACGCCGCGCCAGGGGACCGCCGGCTCCAGCGTGGCGCTGCGCGTGGAGGCCCTGGACCGCGCGGGAGCGCTGGTGCGCTCGGAGACGCTGCTCGTGCGCGTGGTCGCGGACGCGCCGCCGCTGCTCACCGTGACGCAGCCTCGTGGCACCACGGCCAACGCGGTGGTGGGCGTGCCCTTCCATGTCTCCGGCACGGTGGGCGACGACGGCATGGCCTTTGGCACCCAGGTGTCCCTGCGCGTGGCCGGGACGACCGTGGCGTCGACGCGGCTGACCAAGGCAGGGGGCGGTGGCACCTCCTCGGGCAGTGACTTCTTCGACCTGTCCTGGACGCCGGTGACGGGTGACCTGGGCCGTTCGCGGCAGGTGGAGGTCGTGGCCATCGACAGCGCCGGCCAGCCCTCGCGCTACGCGTTCACCGCCACCGTCGTCGCGGACGCGCCTCCCAAGAACCTCGTCATCCTCACGCCCGCCTTCCAGTCCACCCAGGTCGGGGGCAGCACCGTGACGCTGACCGCCCAGGTCGAGGACGAGCAGCCGGACAAGGTGGAGGTGCGTTGGTTCGTGGGCGGCGTGGCGGTGGGCCTGTCGACGAAGGCGCCCTATGCCCTGGCGTACACGCTGCCGGGCGTGGCGCAGTCCACGGTCCTGAAGATCGCCGCCGAGGCTCGCGATGTCGCGGGGCTCACCACGCTGAAGGAGAGCGAGGTGTTCGTCGTTCCGGACGCCGTGCCGCCCTCGGTGTCCTTCGTGGTGCCCAAGGCCCCCGCGAAGGTGACGGAGCAGCAGGACCTGCTCGTTTCCGTGGCAGGCCTGGACGACGTGGATGTGGTCAAGGCGGAGATCCTCCTGGACGGCAACCGCATCCTCCTGGACGAGTCTCCGGGGGAGAACGGCGGCGTGCGGGGCTCGTTCGTCACCCACGCCGTGGTGCCGAAGAGCGCGCTGGGCGTGGCGGGCAGCCACCACGTGCTGACCGCGCGGGCCTGGGACTCGTCCGGCAACCTGGGAGCCGCGCCCCAGGTGCAGGTCGAGGTGACGGCGGACGGTGCACCGCTGGTGTCGTTCCCGCCGCTCACGCCCACGAAGGCCACGGTCGGGACGACGGTGGATGTGTCCGTGGTGGCCAGCGACGACGTGGCGGTGACGTCCGTGAAGCTGCTGCTGGACGGTCAGAGCCTGGGCGAGGCCACGGTGCCCCCATACCACTTCGCCTTCACGGCGGAGGGGCCCGCGCGCAAGGCGACCCTGGTGGCGCGGGCTTCTGACGGCACGCACGTCACGGAGGCCTCCAGGGAGCTGGACATCGTCGGGGACAGCCAGCCGCCCATGCTCACCTTCCGCTCGCCCGCGCCGGGTGCGCCGGTGTTCGCGGGCCGGACGCTCGAGGTGGTGGTCGCCGCCCTGGACGACGTGGAGGTGAAGCAGGTGGAGCTGTGCGCGCAGGGCAACTGCGTCACGCGCACGACGGGCACCACGGAGGGGCTCTACCAGGTGTACCGCTGGACGGTGCCGGTGGCGGCCAACCTGGAAGGCCAGACGCTCACCCTGAAGGCCGAGGCCAAGGACTCCTCCAACCTCACCACCGTGCGCGAGCTTCCGGTCGCGGTGGTGAAGGACCAGGCGCCCGTGGTCACCCTCGTCGCTCCCGCCGCCGGCACGCCCTACAAGGAGGGCGAGGACGTCCGGCTGATGGCCACCGTGGGCGACGATGACGGCGTCGTCGGACTCGTGGGCCTGTCGGGCGGCGTACGTCAGGGCCCGCTGCCGTTGTCGGGGCCGCCGCTCGTCCTCTCCGGACAGCAGACCCTCGTGGTCCAGGCGCCCATCGTCAGCAAGGGCGCGCAGCCGTCCGTGGGCATCGAGGCGAGCGACACGGGGGGCCAGACGGGCAAGGCCGAGGTGCACCTGGACGTGCGCGCGGACACCGAGGCTCCCTCCGCGGTGCTCGTGGCCCCGCTGTCGCCGCAGGGCAACACCCTCACCGTGAAGCGCGATGGGGCCCTGGGCCTGCGCGTGGAGGCGGGCGACGACGTGCGCGTCGCGCGGGTGGACGTGGAGGTGCGCCGCAACGGCGTCGTGGTTGCGGGTGTCGGCGGTGACAGCGTGCTCGCGTCCAAGGACGGGCGCTATGAGGAGACGCGCACGCCCAACCCGCTCGCGCCCGGGGAGATCCTCGTCAGCCGGCGGTACCTGGCCAGCTTCGAGGGCACGCTCAGCCTGAAGAACCTCCCCGCGGGGACCGATTACACCCTGGTGACCCGGGCGGTGGACCCCGCCGGGAACACCACGGCCACCGCGCCCCTGGCCTTCCACATCGTGGAGGCGCAGGACACGGAGGCGCCCGTCCTGGCCCTGTCGCTGGAGGGGGCGCCCTCCGACAAGACGTGCGTGGCGGGTTCCTCGGTCACGCTGAAGGCCCAGGCTCGCGACGACGGCAAGCTGGCGTCGCTCACCGTCAAGGCGGATGGCACGGCGCTGACCGTCGCGCCCTTCGAGCCCGTGGCGTCCCTGACGCGCACGTGGCCGCTGACGCTCCCCGCGCTGGGCTCCTTCGGCCCCCGGACCTATACCTTCACGGCCCAGGTGACGGACGCCGCGGGACGGACCACCCATGCCTCGCTCTCGTGCGAGCTGGTGGCGGACGTGGCCCCGGTGGTGCGCTGGTCGCAGCCGGCCGCGAACGCCGCGCTCCTGGAGGAAGCGGCGCAGACCGTCCAGGTGGAGGTGGAGGAGGACACGGGCCTCGCCGCCGGGTGGCTGGTGGGCTCGACGCGCGCCCTCGCGGGCTTCCTGGGCAATGGCCACTTCGTGCTGCCCACGCCCAACGCGAGCGGAACCGCGCGGGGGGCCGCCGTGGCGCTGGAGTTCGGCACGGCCCAGCGCTTCGCGCTCCAGGCTGGCGCGACGGGATTGGACGTGGAGCCGCCCGCGACCGGCCTGCTCGGCTCGGCGCCGCGCCGGCTGGTGCTGTCCGTGGGGCCCTCGGCGGTGGACGGCTTGCGCGCCGAGGTGCGCTACCGCTTCACCGTGACGCCGGGCATGGAGAACGACGCCCTGCTCCAGTCCTTCCTGGCCGCGAACCCGGGCGGACGCCGGCAGGTGGACCTGGCCTCCGCGTCGCGTTGCGGGGGCGTGCAGGACGGTCCCTTCTGCGTCGACCTGATGTTCCCCGCGGCGCTGGACATGGAGGAGGTCCAGGTGTCGCTGCGGCCCATCCAGTCCGGGGGCGCGATGCCGGCCGTCACGGAGGTGGGCGTGCGCTACGAGGGCGCTTCCGCCCAGGTCCGCGCCGTGGTCTCCGGTGAGCGGCTGACCGTGCAGCCCTGGAGCATGGCGGTGACGCCCGGCAGGGTCTTCTCCGCGCAGACGAAGTACCGGCTGCCGGAGGGCTGGAGCCCGGATCCGGTGCGGCTCACCGTGGCGGTGAAGGACCTGGCGGGAGCGCTGACGGTCCAGGGCCGCGCGTTCCAGGCCGCGCCGGACACGGTGGGGCCGTCGGTGCGCATCGTGCAGCCGGTCAGCGGGACGTCCCGCGTGGAGAAGGAGGCGTTCTCCGTCCAGATTGAAGCCGCCGACAACGTGGACGTGCGCCGCGTGGAGCTGTTGGTGGACGGCGTCAGCCGTGGCGTGCGCGAGGGCGTGCGCCTGGGCACCGTGTACTTCCCCCTGAGCATCCCGACGCCCACCACCGGAGCCCCGCTCCAACTGGTGGCGCTGGCGGAGGACCGCTCCGGCAATGCCTCCGTGTCGCAGACGGTCTACCTGGAGATCCGCCCGGACGCGCCGCCGACGGTGGCCCTGTCCCAGATGGAGTTCACGCTGCCCAACGGCGCGCCCGAAGGGGGCAACCGCATCTCCGAGACGGAGCTGCGCAGCGGCTACGTGCGCGTGCTGGAGGACGTGCCGCACAAGGTGCAGGTCGTGGCCGCGGACGACGTGGGCCTGGCGAAGGTGCAGGCCTGGTACGACGACGTGGAGGTCCTGACGAACGTTCCCGCCGCGGGCACCAAGAGCGCGTCCCACACCGTGTCCTTCACGCCGCGGCGCAAGGCGGGCGGCGCGCCCGGACTGCTGCGGGTGCTCGTCACGGATTCGAAGGGCTTCCAGCAGCAGGCGCGGGTCCTGGTGGAGGCGCAGGCTCCTCGTGCGCCGGCCATCGCCATCGCGACGCCGACGCCCGGCATGACGCTCACCGAGGGCAGCGTGTCGCTGGTGCTCTCCGCGGTGGCGGGTGACGACACGGGCGTGGGCAGCGTGGAGTTCTTCATCAACGGCAAGTCCGCGCTGACGGTGTCGCGCGCGCAGGCCCGCGGCATCCAGGCGGAGCCGGCGGATGGCTCGCCCAACAGCCTCCCCCTTGCGTACGACCCCACGGTGCGGGACGCGGCGGCGACCCTGGCCGCGCCCTTCAACGACGTGTCCCGGCTCAAGGAGTTCCAGGGCCGCGTGTGGTTGCCACCGGGCTTCGTGAAGCGGGATCCGCTGAACCCGACGCGGTTGGTCGTCCGCGCGGTGGCCCGGGACCTGGAGAACCACACCTCTGGTGTCGAGCACAGCGTGCTCGTGGTGGCGGACACCACGCCACCGGAGGCCATCGTCCTGCGCCCGTCGCTCGGGCAGGACCTGGTGGAGGGCAGCCCCGTCGTCATCGAGGCGATGGGCCTGGACAACGTCTTCGTCCAGGAGGTGGAGATCCTCGTGGGCCCGCACCTGGGCGCCCTTCAGACGGTGCGCCGCGCGGGTGGCTTCACCCCGGAGAGCGCCGTCGTCCAGGAGGGCTACGGCCTCTCCAGTCCCGTGGTGCGCGCGGAGTTCACCGCGCCGCGCCTGAGCGAGCTGGGCGCCGGGGACTCGGCGCCGTACTTCATCGTGGTGCGCGTGCGGGACTCCGCTGGCAACATGAGCGAGGACGCGCTGCAACTGGTGGACATCGTGAGGGATCAGCAGCCCGCGGTGTCGCTGCTGTCCCCGAGTGACGGCGCGTCCGTGGTCGAGGGAACGCCGGTCACGGTGACGGTGTCCGCCGAGGACGACGTGGCCGTCACGAGCGTGTGGCTGTCCGTCAACGACGCGGCCTACGGACTGGTGCTGCGCGCGCCGCCGTATGTGTTCAACGTCCCCGTGCCCGCGGGCGCCACGACGATGAAGCTGCAGGCGGTGGCCCGGGACTCCTTCGACCACGAGGTGCGAAGCCAGGTGGTCGTGGTGTCGGTGAAGCAGGACGCGCCGCCCACGGTGGCCATCGCCGAGCCGCAGAACGCCACCCAGGTCACGGAGGGGCGGGACTTCGCCTTCCTGGTGGCCGCGCAGGACGACGTGGGCGTGCAGTCCGTGGAGGCCACCGTGGAGGGAGGCCTGGGCGGAACGCTGCGCTTCGTCAGCACCAGCGCTCCCCACCGCTTCCGGGTGCCGCTGCCGCCCGGCTCCGCGGGACGGACGCTCACCCTGCGCGCCAGCGCCCGCGACACCGCCCAGAAGCAGGCGCTGGCGCCGGTGGTGACGGTGCAGGTGGTGGCGGACACGACGCCGCCGACGCTGAGCTTCCTCACGCCGGCGGACAACTCGGAGATCACCGCCGGGCAGCTGCTGCGCGTGGAGACCACCGCGGACGACAACGTGGCCGTGGTGCGCGTGGACTTCAAGCTCAACAACGCGCTGTACGCGACCATGCCCGCCGCGCCCTACGCCTTCACCTACCGGGTGCCCGCGAATCTGGCGGGAACGGACCTCAAGCTCGAAGCCATCGCCACCGACACGTCCGGCCTCTTCGTCAGCAAGACGCGGACGGTGAAGGTGAAGGTGGATGCCCTGCCGGAGGTCGCGATGGTACCGGCGGGCCGGTTGGTGGTGGGCCGGCCGACACCGCTGGGCGCGACCGCGTCGGACGACGTCGCCATCGCCAGCGTGGGCTTCCATGCCTCGCGTGCGGGCGGGAACGAGATGGAGGTCGGGCGGCGCAACCAATTGCCCTACGAGATCGTCTACGTGCCGCAGCCGGAGGAGTTGGGCCAGACGGTGGTGTTCCGCGCCCGGGCCGTGGACGTGGCGGGGCAGGAGAAGTGGAGCCAGACGGTCTCCGCGGTGGTGGAGCCGGACTCGAAGCCCACGGTGGCCATCGTCCAGCCGGCCGCCGATACCGCCATCTTCGAGGGCGCGTCCCTGCGCATCGACGTCGACGCGCGCGACCAGGAAGCGCGCGTCAGCGCGGTGCACTTCTTCGTGGACGGCCTCAAGGTGGCCACGTCGAACGTCCCGGCGGGCTACGCCGGCAAGCCCACGGTGTTCTCCGCCACGTTCCAGCCGGACGTGGGCAGTGGCAACCGCTTCCTGACGCTCACGGCGGTGGCCGTGGACTCGGCGGGCCAGGAGACGACGTCCGCTCCCGTCCGTGTGGGCACCGTGCGCGACACCGTGCCCCCCGAGGTGGAGCTGGTGGATCCGCCCGCCTTCGACGTGGTGACGGAAGGCGAGCCGATGACGCTCTCCGCGGCGGCCGTGGACAACGCCCCCCCGCTGGCGCGCGTCGACTTCATGCTGGACGGCGGCGTCATCGCCTCCGATACGACGCCGCAGACAGGGCCGGCCAACCGTCCGCTGTACAGCGGCACGTGGACGCCGCCCACGGGCTTCGCGGGTGAAACGGCGACGTTCCACGCCGTCGCGTGGGACTCGTCCGACAACAAGGGCGTGTCGTCGCTGGAGACCGTGGAGCTGGGCATGGCGCCGTCGGGCCGGTTCATCCCGTTCCCGGGCAACATCACCCAGACGCTGCTGCGCGGGGGACCGGACCATCTGGTGCTCGTGGGCAAGCGCGGCGGACAACCCGTCCACCAGGCGGCGCTCACGCGCGTGGACCAGGGCACGACCACGTCCCTGGGCACCGTGGAGCTGGACGGTCCCGCGCGCGCGGCGGCCTTCATTGGCAACACCGCCGTCATCGCGACGGGCGTCTACGCGCCGGGCGGCAACCAGTCCGCGTTCCCGCCGCAGTTGACGGTCGTCGACGTGGCCAACCCGAACGTGCCCGGGAGGAAGGGGACGGTGGATCTGCCCGGGGAGGCCATTCACGGCGCCGCCGCCGCGGGCCACCTGGCCTTCGTGGCCAACGGCTCGGCGGGCGTGGCCGTGGTGGACATTGGCGACCCCATGACCCCGGTGCGGTTGAACACGCGCACCGTGGTGGGCACGGCGTACGACGTCGCCGTGAGCGGAGACCTGCTGCTGGTGGCGGCGGGGACGGGCGGCCTGCGCGTGCTCGACCTGCGCAGTCCGTCCCTGGTGCAGCGCGGCTTCGTGGCGCTGCCGGGCGAGGCCGTGCGGGTGGTGACCCAGGGGAGCCGGGCCTTCGTGGCATGCCGTGACTCCGCCGCCACGCTCGCGGTGGTGGACGTGTCGAACCCGGCGGAGCCGCTCCTCCAGGCGCTGGTCCCGCACCGTTCGGCGCGCCAGGACCTCCTGGCCACTGGCCTGTCGGACGTGGTGGTGGAGGGCAACCTCGCGGTGGTCGCCGCCTCGCTGGTGAAGGGCACCACGCCCGTGAAGGGCCTGCTGACCGCCTCCGTGCTGGGCACGAACGGCACCGTCACGCCCTTCGTCCGGGCGAACCTGCCGAGCGCGGGTGGACTGACGCTGACGTCCGGCACGCCGGTCGCGCAGTTCGGCGACGTGGGTGGCGCCATCTACACGCTGCCCCGCTTCGTCGTCACCGGCGTGACGCCGCTGGACGGCACCCAGGGCGTGGCGGTGAGCGCCCCGGTCGCGCTGGAGTTCTCCTCGCCGCCCGAGGAGGGCGAAGTCACCGTGGACACGGTGATGCTGCGCGAGGCGGACCCCACGCTGGGCCGCCGGGTGCCCGTGACGCTGACGGCGTCCGGCCGGTCGGTGACGCTCACGCCCCTGTCCACCGAACCCCTGAAGGTGTCCACGCCGTACTTCGTCGTCGTGACGTCCGCGCTGCATGACGTGGCGGGCAGGGTGCTCGCGAAGCCCTTCGTCTCCGGGTTCCGCACGCGCGCCACGATCCAGGACGCGCCCGTGGTGTCGAAGGTGGTGCCCGCGGCGGGTCCGCTCGGAGGCGGCTCGCGGGTGACGCTGACGGGAGCGCACTTCGTCACGGGCGCGAAGGTGTACTTCGCCGGGGCGGAAGGGCAGGCCGTGGAGGTGGCGGAGGACGGCGCGAGCCTCACCGTGACCACGCCCGCGCGGGAAGAGGGTCCGGCGCTGGTGACGGTGGTGAACCCGGACGGCGGCGAAGGGTCGCTCGTCGGCGGCTTCCTCTATCTGCCCATGTTGCAGGTCTCCTTCGTGGCCCCCGCGTCGGGGCCGCTGGCGGGCGGCACGCACGTGGAGGTGTCCGGCGCGGGTTTCCAGCGCGGCGCCACGGTGACGTTCAACGGCGTCGAGGCGACGGCCGTGCGCGTGCTGGCGCCCGGGCGGCTGGAGGCGGTGACGCCCCCCGGTGCCTTTGGTCCGGCGGACGTGGTGGTGACGAACCCGGACACGAAGCAGGCCTTCGCCGCGGGGGCCTTCCTCTACAGCCGGCTGGCCGTGTCGACGCGCATCGGGCGTTACGACCCCCAGACGGACGGGAGCACCAAGCCCAACTACCGTCTGGCGAAGGGCGCTCCGCTCGCGGTCGTGGTGAAGGACGGGACGGCGTGGGTGCTGTCCGGGGCCCAGGTGAACACGCAGGGCCTGACCCCCACGGAGGTGACCGATACGAGCACGGCGGGCGGCCTGGGCGCGGTGGACGTGTCCCTGGCGCAGGCCGGGGTCGTGGGCGGCATCGACATCCTTGCGCCGTACGAACCCGCGGCGCTGGCGGTGCGGGGCAACCGCGCCTACGTGGTGGCCAACGCGCAGTCGCTGCCGTTCGTGGACATGGTGGGCGAGGGCGGTCCGTCGCTCCTGGCTTTCGACATCTCCCAGCGCAACGGGCCCACGAGGCTGGGCGCCGTGCCGTTCCCTGGCACCGCGCGGTCCATCGCGCTCGTGGGGGACCTGGCGCTGGTGGCGGCGGGTGACGGGGGCCTGTTGACCTTCTCCCTGGTGGACAAGGATCAGCCCCTGCTGCTCGGCGCCCGCACCCAGTTCCTGATGGCGGGCAGCAGCGCGCCCGTGAGCGTGGAGCAGGTGGCGGCCTGGGGCGACCGTGCGCTGGTGGAGGTGAAGCGCGGCAACGTCTTCAGCACCCTGCTGCTGGACCTGGCCCCGGCGGGCTTCGCGGTCCTCGGCGAGCTGTCCGGTGAGTTCGGCGCCATGGCGATGCGCGACACCCAGGCCCTGTCCGCGTGGCGCACGCTGCGCACGACGTCCCTGGTCCCCACGTCGCGTCCGTACACGCAGGCGGTGGTGCCGCCGATGATGCGCGGCGGCCTGTTCGTCTCCGGCGCGCTGGGGCCGCAGGTGGCCGCGGCGGTGACTTCCTCCATCGGAATGACGGGCAGTCCCGCGTCGCTCCAGCTGGTGGAGGCCTCGGACCTGTCCACGCCCCGCACCATCGACGCCATCGACCTGTACCCGGCGACCCAGTTGTCCGACGTGGACATCGAAGGGGACGTCGCGGTGGTGGGCATCTCCGCGACGGAGAGGGGCAAGGCCCTGGACGGCCTGGCCGTGGTGCGCCTGCCGTTCCCCATGGTCGTGGCCTCCGTGCCTTCCGCTGGAGAAGTGGCGGCGCGGCCTTCCAGCGCGCTGCGCCTGACGTTCAACATGCCCGTGGAGCAGGGCCCCTCCGCCGAGGTCCGGCTGGTCCTGCTGGATGGTTCCGCGAACGGCGCCAACGTCACCGTCAGCGTCGGGGGGATGGGCACGGACGAGCTGACGATTTCGCCTTCCGGAGGGACCCTGGCGACGTCGCAGCGCTACCGGCTCACCGTGTCGGGCCTGCGCTCCAAGGACACCCAGGCGGCGATGCCCGGCGTCTACACGCTGGAGTTCGGCACGGCGAAGGTGGCCAATCCCTCGCCCATCAGCGTGACGTCGTTGACGCCGCGTCAGGGGCCCGTGGGCGGCGGCACCGAGGTCACCGTCGAGGGCACGGGCTTCGAGGCGGGCCTGGCGGTCCTGGTCAACGGCCAGGAGCTGCTCCCCGCGAAGGTGACGCTCGCTGGTTCCACGCTGAAGTTGATCACGCCCCCGGGAGCGGAAGGGGCCGCGACGCTGGAGATCCGCAACCCGTCTGGAACTCGCTTCGTGCTTCCCGGCGCGTTCGTCTACACGGCGGACCTGTCGCTGGTTTCCATCGCGCCCGCGCGCGGCCCCACCGCGGGTGGGACGCGCGTGGTGCTGACGGGCCATGGGTTCTCACCCACGGGCACCGTGAAGGTCTGCTTCAAGACGCTGACGGACTGCGTGAACGCCAGGGTGCTGGGGCTCAACACGCTGGAGGCCACCACGCCCAATGGGGCGCGCGGCACGGTGGACGTCTCCGTGGTGAACCCGGATGGCGCCCACGCCACCCTCCCCAATGCCTTCACCTTCGACCAGCCCACGGGCGCGTCGGTGGCCCTGGGAGGCACGCTGCGTGATGCGGTGGTGATTGGTTCCTATGCCTACGTGGTGGGCAGCACGGGCCTCACCGTGGTGGACATGTCCGGCCTCTACACCAAGGGCCCCAAGGCGGACGCGGGCATCGCCATCCCGCCGCAGCAGCAGGCGGAGCTGGTGGACGAGGACAAGCTGGGGGGCGATGACCGCATCGTCGGCTTCGAGGCGGCGGGGGACCTGTGGTCCGTGTCCTATCCGTCCACCGGGGGCACCCGCATCTTCGCGAGCGGCGTCCTGTCGCGCGACGAGGACGGAAACCCGAGGACGGGCGCGGTCTACGAGTTCGACGTCTCCAACCCCTTCCAGCCGAGGCGCGTGTCCACGCGCGCCATCCCGGGGGACGGCGTCTATGGCGTGGATGCGCGAGGCGACCGGCTGCTGGCCGCCGCGGGGACCCAGGGCTTCCACACCTTCGACATCTCGTACGCGCCCTTCCCGATCCGGAGCGACGCCTCGACGCCGGGCGCCCAGGCGCTGTCCGTCGAAGGCGGGCAGGCCGCGGCGGGCGTGGGCACGCGCACGCGCGCGGGCACCGTCCAGAACGGACGGCTGCGGATGCTGTCCGTGGAAGGCCCCGTCACCCAACGGGGTGAGCTGGCGCTGAACGTGCAGCGCGTGCGCCTGCGCGGAACCCTGGCGGCGGTGGCCGCGGGGGCCGAGGGGCTCGTGCTCGTCGACGTGAGCGACCCGGCGCACCCCGTGCGCATGGGCGACATCGACGTGAAGGGCTTCGCGACGGACGTGCGGCTCGCGGGCGACCTCGCGTACGTGGCCGCCGGCGCGGCGGGCGTCGCGGTGGTGGACATCAGCGACCCGGCGTCGCCGCAGCTGCGCTACCACGTGACGGGCGCGCAGGCGGGCAGCACGTACGCCGCGGTGCTGACGCCGGGCGGCCGCGTGGTGAGCCTGCGCCAGCGCAACGGTTCGGGGGCGTGGTCGGTGGACTTCGGTCCCGGCACGGACCTGTCCGTGGTCAGCGCGAGCGTGGCGACGGGCGACGTCGTTCCGCTCGGCCTGCAGTCCGTCACGGTGGTGCTGTCCTCCACGGTGGATCCGACGTCCGCGCAGACCGCCTTCCAGCTCACGGCGGACGGCGTGCCGGTCCCTGGAACCCTGGCTGCCGGTGATGCGCAGCAGGCGCTGAGCACGATGGTGTTCACGCTGGCGGCGCCGCTGCCTCCCGACGCGCAGATGCGGCTCACGGTCGCGGACACGCTGCACAGCCGCGACGGGCGGCCGCTCGCCGCGCCGCTGCAGGTGGACTTCCGCACCGCGTTCGCGGAAGGGCCGGCGCCGGTGATTTCGCAACTCGTGCCCCGCGTGGGCCCGGTGGCCGGCGGGGGCGTGCACCAGTTGCTGGGCGCGAACTTCGACGCCTCGTGTGAGGTGTTCATTGGCGGCGCTCCGGCGACGGTCGGCTCGCGCTCGTCCACGCGGATGGACGTGGTGGCCCCCTCGGGCGCACCGGGCCTCGCGGACGTGGTGGTGCGCAGCACGGCCACCGGCCTGAGCGCGCGTCGGTCGGGCGGCTACTTCTACACGCTGCCCCTTCAGGCGATGGCCGCGACGCCGCGCTTCCTGAATCCGCGCGGCGGCAGCACGGTGGAGGTGGAGGGCCAGGGCTTCCTTCCGCCCTGGGCGGATCCGCTCGGCCTGTCCACGCAGGTCCGGGTGCGCGGCATTCCCGCCACGCAGGTGGAGGTGCTGTCGCTCACGCAGCTGAAGGCCGTCGCGCCGCCGGGCTCGTTCGGTGATGCGCCGGTGATGGTGCTGTCCTCCGACGGCGTGGAGCGCAGCGTGGCGACCACCACGCGCACCGGCTACGGCCTGCCGTACCTGGGCGAGGAGCCGGCGCTGGCGGTGCGGCCGCAGGCCCTGTCGCGCAGCCCGCTGTCGCCCTTCTACGTGTACTCGGCCGCGGGAGCGGCGGGGGCTGGCAACCGGTTCCCGCAGCCGTACATCGGGGCGCTGACGGGGCAGGGGACGGTGCCGCAGTCCTACCGCGCCGTGGCCTACGACGTGCAGCTTGCCGGTCGTCCGCGCGCCGCGGGCAATCAGATCGTCAAGGCGCCGGACGCCAGCGTCGACCTGGTAATGGCCATCCTCAACCACTTCGTGCCGGCCAGCACGCCGATGCCGGACATCGAGCTGATGCCTGACTCGCTGGACATCGCGCTGTCGGGACAGCAGCTGTACGTGGCCAGTGGCCTGAGCGGACTCGCGGTGCTGAACGGGACCGGCACGCTCCAGGTGAACGCCAACGGTGAGCTGGAGACGCTGGGCCTGCTGGGCCGGGCGAAGCTTTCGGGCAGCGGAGAGTTGCTCTCCACGCGCGTCATCCCCACGCCGGTGGGCGCCTGGGTGCTGACCAACGGGTTGATGGATCCTCCGGACAGCCAGCCGCCTCCGACGTGCCAGCCCCAGCGGGATCAGGTGGGCGCGGACGGCAGGCTCTACCTGGTGGACACGCGGACGCCGACCGACCCGCTGCTCGTGACGCAGTCGGGAGGCGAGGGCTTCGAGCCGTACGGCGCGACGGTGGCGGACGGCCGTCTCTACGTGGTGACGGGCCAGCACCAGGGCGTGCGCTACACCCGGTGCGAGCCGAATCAGCCGCTGCCGCCCCTGCCGGAGGTGTCTCTCAAGGGCGGTGCTCGCGGCGGTCAGCGCACCATCTACAAGAGCAACGTCATCCCCAAGGGCTCGCTGCTCATCTACTCCTCGGCGGGCGCGGACGCGGCCGTGGTGGGGACGCTGCATGAGAACGGCAACCTCACGGACGTGGTGGTCCGCGACGGCGTGGCCATCCTCGCCTCGGCCGAGTTCGGCCTGACGTTCGTGGACGTGTCGAACCCGCAGTCCCCTTCGGTCATCACCCGCATTCCCTTCGACGAGGACCTGTCCAACACGCCCGGCGAGCCGCAGCGGCTTCGCCTGGTGGGCGACGTGCTGTTCGTGGCGGCGAACGCGGGCGGCGTCGTGATGGTGGACGTCTCCGACCTCCACCATCCGGAGCTGCTGAGCGGCGGCAACGTAGAGCCCGCCATGGACGTGCTGCCGGTGAGCGACCGGCTGATGCTGGCCGGAAGCTCGCGCCTTTACGAGCTGGAGACGCCGTTCATGCTCGTGACGGGGACGCAGCCCGCGCGGGGTGAGCTGGTGCCGCCGTCACTGCAGGAGCTGGTGGTCCGGATGAACCGCCCCGTGTCGCCTGGGAGCGTCACCGCGGACTCCGTGCGGCTGAAGGGGCCGCAGGGGACGAACGTGCCGCTGACGCTCTCCGTGCGCGACATCCCGGGGCAGATCGACTTCGCCATCGTCGCGGTGCCTCAGCAGCCGTTGCAGGCGGAAGCGCTGTACACGTTGGAGGTCGACACCTCCGTCACGGATCAGCGGGGCGGCGCGCTGCTCCTGCCGCTGCGCACGAAGTTCCAGACGGCGAAGGCCGGGGCGCGCGCGCCGGTCATCGCGTCGTTCTCCCCGTCCACGGTCTCCACGGCCGGTGGCGGAACGGTGACGGTGCACGGCCATGGGCTCGCGGGCGTGAACCGCGTGTTCCTGGGCTCGGGCGCGGAAGGCATCGTCGGCGACAAGACGGACACGACGCTGAAGGTGACGCTGCCGGTGCTGTCCGCGGGGCCGGTGGACGTGAGGCTCGTGGACGCAGGGGGCCCGGAGACCTTCTTCCCCGCGGGCCTGCTCGCCCTGGAGCCGCTGGCCAACAAGGCCGTCACCCTGAGCCCGAACCACGGTCCGGTGAGCGGTGGAACGCGCGTGCGGGTGAGCGTGGCCGGCAAGGCCATGGCGCCCGGAACGACGGTCAAGGTGGGCGCGGTTGCTGGCGTGGACGTGGACATCCTCGACCTGTCCTCGCTGGAGTTCACCACGCCCATCAGCGATGCCGCGGGCCTGGCGCTCGTGACGCTGACGCGGCCGGAGGACAAGGATCCGCTGACGGGGGAGTCCGTGCCCGTCACCGTGGGGACCTTCTCCTATGACCTGCCCATTGGCACGACGCTGAGCCTGCCCGGGTTCCCCCCGCGCGAGGCGTCCGACATCAAGCTGGTGGGAGACAAGCTCTACGTCGGTGTCTCCACGCCGCCCCTGGCGGGCCTGGAGATCTTCGATGTCCGCCTGGAAGAGCGCCCCCTGCGGCTGGGGGGCTTGAGCACGACTTCGCCGGTGCGGGGCCTGGATGTGGCGGGCGCGCTGGCGCTCCTGGCCAATGACGTGGCGGGGCTCGCGGCGGTGGACGTGTCGCGTCCGGAGACGCCCTTCCTGGTGCGGCGGGTGGCCACGGATGGCATCGCTACGTCCGTGAGGCTGGAGGGCTCGCGGGCCTTCGTCACCACCGTGAACCCCACGGTGGCGGGCGGCAAGGTGCAGGTGTTCGACGCGGCGTCGCCCGGCCTGGAGCTCCTGGAGACGGTGCCGTTGGCGACGGGGCCGCTGGGGTCTGACGCGCTGGCCCTGGACCTGGGGCCGGAGCGTTTCTACGTCCTGACGTCCGACGTGGTGGGCACGCAGGGCAACGGGCTCGTGCTGTCCATCCGCGACCGCGCGGGGACCCTGTTGGGGCACATCAGCGTGGACACCGCGCTGACGCAGTTCGAGGATCTGGTGCGCAGCCGCGTGGTGGTGCGCTCGCAGCGCGCCTACGTGACCGCGGGCAAGCGGCTGCACGTGTTCGACCTCACGAACGAGGCCTCGCCGCAGCGGGTGCAGTCCACCGACCTGGGCGTGGACCTGGCGGGTCTGGGCTGGGTGGGCGGGACGCTGTTCGTGTCCACCGACGGCGCGACCACCGTGCAGACGGTGCCGCCCGTGGAGCTGTTGCCCGTGGGCATGGTGCCCGCGTCCGGGGCGCTCGCGGAAGCGACGGCCTCCGTGCAGGTGGACTTCACCCTGCCGGTGAAGGAGGAGTCCCTCACCGCGGCGTCGTTCGAGGTGAAGGCGCTGCGCGCGGGGACGACCCTCGGGGTGCCGGGGACGCGGAAGGTGGAGTATGCCGTGCGCGGCTCCTCCGTCGTTTTCACGCCCGACGCTCCGTTCCAGGATGGGGACGTGGTCTCTGTGGACGTGAGTGGGCTCGTGTCGATGAGCCTCAAGCCCCAGGCCGTGCCCTTCCATGGGACTTTCACGGTGGTGGGCGCGCAGGCTCTCCAGCCGCGCATCGACTCGCTGAAGCCGGCGTCGGGCCGGGCGGACCGCACGACGGTGGTGGAACTCAAGGGCGCGGGCTTCCGCGCGGGCGACGTCGTCCGCGTGGGCGGCCGTCCCGTCACGGTGACGGTGGTGGATGAGAACACGCTCTCGCTCACCATTCCCCCGACGCCGTTGGACAGCTCCGGCCTGCCGGTGGCGGGCGCGGCGGCGGTGGAGGTGGTGGACCTGAGCGGCCTGTCCGCCCTGAAGCTGGGCGGCTTCGTGTTCCGCGACGCGCTGAAGCTGCTCGCGCTGTCGCCGGACCGCGCGCCGCAGCAGGGTGGGGTGAAGGTGCAGTTGACCGGCCGCGGCTTCGCGCCGGGCATGAAGGTGTCCTTCGGGGGCACGAACTCCTTCGACGTGCGGGTGCTCGGCACGCAGGCCGTGGAGGCCGTCGCGCCGACCCATGTCGCGGGCGTGGTCGATGTGGCGGTGACGCTGGAGGGCGACACGTCGCTGCTGCCGGCCTCGTTCCTGTATGGCTCGGGCGCGGTGTCCCGGCTGTCGACCCCGCCGGTGCGCGACGTGCTGGTGGACAACGGCGTGGCCTATGCCGCGCTCGGCGCCACCGTCGACGTGTACGGCGCGAATGGCACCCTGTTGTCAGCCAACCGGAAGACGCCGAACGGCGGACTGCTGCTGGCAAGCCTCAGCGAGCCCACGCACGTCACCTCCATCGCGCAGCTCACCTTCTCCGGGGAGGGGGGCAGCCGCCGCGTGCTCAAGCGGGGCAACACCGTCTACGTCGCCGCGGGTTCGAGCGGCGTGCAGCGCGTGAACGTGGCCACTCCAGGTCAGCCCGCGCTGTACTCGGCCCTCACGGTCCCTGGCGGCGCGGCGGACATCGCGCTGGGCGGGTCGCTGTTGTTCGTCGGTGACTCCGAAGGCGTCAAGGTGTTCGACGTCTCCAACGCCAATGCCGCCGCGCAGCCCCTGCGCGTCGGCGCGCGCGCCATCCCGGGTGGGGTGGGCGCCCTGGCTTTGCACGGGAGCCGTCTGCTGGTCTCCAGCGCGGCGAAGGTCGCGCCGAAGTTCCATGTGCTGGACGCGCGGACCGGCGACCTGGTGGAGCAGGGCGTGGCGGAGCTCGTGGCCCCGGCGGCGCACATCACCGCCGAGGGGACGCGGGCCTTCCTGTCACTCGGAGCGGCGAAGCAGGTAGCCCTCTACGAGCTGTCGGGCTCCCAGCCCACGCCCGCGGGGACCCTAGTGGTGGAGGATCCGCTGGGCGGCACCTGGGTGTCCGCCGAGCAGACGCGCGTCGCGGCGGGCGTGGCGTACGTGGCCGCGGGTGGCGGCAAGGTGCAGCGCTTCTCCGTGCGCGAGGGCATGGCGCCGGTCCGGTTGGGCCAGGCGGCGGTGGTGGGCGACGCGCGCACGCTGGCGTTCATGGGGCGCTACCTCCTGGTGGGCACGCTGGTGCTGGACGACGCGGGCACGGCGGTGGAGCTGCCGCTGACGGACCCGACCCAGGCGGGGCTGCCGCTCGCGGGCGCGCTGGCCTCCGTGGAGCTGGACACGCTGGAGATCCGCGGCACGGAGCCGGCGGAAGGGGACATCGTCGCGCCGGGCGCGGAGGTCCGCGTCCTGTTGACCTCCCTGCCGGACGTGGCGAGCGCCGGACAGGTGACGCTGGTGCGCGCGGATGACGGCGAGCTGGTGTCGGTGTCGCGCTCGGTGGTGACCGACACGCAGGGCGGCCAGGTGGTGCTGACGCCGTCCGCGCCGCTCGCGCTGGACACGCGGTACGAGCTCCGCGTGGGCGCGGGGCTGAAGGACCTCCGGGGCGCCACGCTGGGCACCGAGGCCCGCGTCCGCTTCCGCACGAGCCTCAACGCGTCGCAGGAGCGGCCGGAGGTGGCCTCCGTGTCACCGGCCTACGGGCTGGAGGCGGGCGGCAACGCAGTGGACGTGCTGGGCACGGGCTTCCTGCAGGACTGCACCGTGAAGGTGGGCGGCGCGGTGGCTGCTGTCGCGGAGCTTTCGCAGGACGGCAAGCGCATTCGTGTGACGGTGCCGCCGGGCAAGGCGGGCGCCGCCGCGGTGGAGGTCATCAACCCGGGTGGCCTGTCGCACGTGCGGCTGGGCGCCTACCGGTATCTGTCGCTTCCGTCGCTGGCGGCGGTCCAGCCGGCGCGCGCGCCGTACAGCAGCCGGCAGGTGGTGACGCTCACGGGCCAGGGACTCTTCCCGGGCTCGCAGGTGTCGTTCGGTTCGGTGCCCGCGCGGTCGGTGACGTTCTCCGATTCCGGGGCGCTGCTCGTGGAGGTCCCGGATGACGTGACGGGGCGCGTGGACCTCACGGTCCTCACGCCGGGCACGCCGCCCCAGCAGGCCACGCTCGCGGGAGGCTTCACCTTCACGCTGGCGAAGCGCGCCCAGCTGGACGGCGTGGGCCAGGTGGTGGCGCGCAAGGACCACCGGCTGTTCGTGGCCCGGGAGGGGTTCCTGACGGCCCTGGACTTCTCCGTTCCGGGGAGCCCCACGGAGGTGGGGACGGTGACGGGCGTGACGCAGCCCGTGGACCTCGCGCTCCACGGTGACTCGCTGTTCCTCGCGGGCAAGGGCGAGGTCGTCCGCTACGACGTGTCGTCTGGTGCGTGCGCGCCCCAGCCGCTGGCGACGTGTGGTCCGCTGGAGAAGGACCGCGTGCAGCTCGCGCCGACGTCGGGTGTCACGCTCCGCGCGGTCGCGGCGGGCAACGCCGGGGCGTACGTGGCGGTTGCAGGTGGCAACGAGCTGGCGCTGCTGGCTCCCGTGAACGGCGTGTACGCGGTGGTCGCGCGGACGTTGCTCGACTCGGGCACGGTGCTGGACCTGGACCTGGTGCGGGGCGCGCTGGTGGTGCTGGTGCGGGATGGCGCGGCCGGTGCCCGTCTGGAGGTGCGCAGCACGGAGAGCGCCAGCCTCACGCGTCTGCGCGAGGTGTCCCTGCCGGGCACGACGTCCGGCGGTGACGGCGCCCTGACGCACGAGGGGGCGCGCCTGGCGGCCTCCGTCGGTGGGCAGCTGTACCTCTTCGACCTGACGGAGGTGGAGGCGCCGGGCTTCGTGGCGTCCGCGCTGGACCCCAGCGGTAGCACCTCCAGCACCCTGTCGCTGTCGGGCCCGTGGCTCATGGCCGCGCAGGGCGGCCGCGTGTCGTGGCTGGACACCACGCAGGGGCTGCGGGAGCGCACGTTCGCGGACGGCCTGGGCCTCGTGTCGGACGTGGCGGTGATCAACGGCGTGGCCGTGGCCGCCAGCTCCAACAACAGCCTGCACGTGTTCCGGGTGCCGTACCCGGCGGTGGACGGCATGTCGCCGCTGCCTGGTGAGAGGGTGGCGCAGGGGGCGGCTGTCTCCGTGGCCCTGGCCTCGGAGGTTCCCAGCACGGTGACCCAAGCGTCCTCGCTGGCGCTGTGGGACGGCGCGCTCGAGGTGGAGGGTTCGTTGCTGGCCTCGGGCCACTCGCTCGTCTTCACGCCCGTGGCGGCGCTCGACCCGGCGCGCTCCTACGTGGCGCGGCTGGGACTGGGCGCGCTGCCGGATGTCGTCGGTGGCACGGTGCTGGGCCCGTGGGACTACCCGCTGCGCGCGGGCGGCCCGGCGGTGTCGTTGATCATCTCCTCCGTGACGCCGGACACGGGCCCGACGGCGGGCGGCGTGACGGTGAGCGTGCTGGGCGCGGGCTTCGATGCGAGCACGCAGGTGTTCATCGGTGGCATCGCCGCGCCGCTTGTCGCTCCGTTCGAGGCGGGCCGGCTGCAGGTGAGCCTGCCGCAGGCCATTGTCGCGGGCCCCGCGGACGTGCGCGTGCGGCGCGCCTTGGATGGCGTGGAGGCCGTGGCGGCTTCGCGCTTCCTGTACGTGGCGCCGCTGTCGTTCGCGAGCGTGACGCCCCGCGCGGTGGACCTGGCGGGAGGCACGGTGAGCATCACGGGCGCGGGCTTCCACCGCGGCCTGGAGGTTCACTTCGACGGCGTGAAGGCGTTCACCCAGAACCTGACGGCCAGCCGCGTGGACGCGCTGGTTCCGGCGGGTGATGAGCGGCACCTGACGCTGACGCTCAGCCAGCCCGGCGCGACGCCGATGGTGGTGGCGCAGGCGGTCTACCGCGGTGACGTACGTGCTCCCGTCGTGGAGCGCGTGGAGCCGATGGCCACCGTGGGCAACCAGAATGTCCCGCTGGCCGCCGTCTTCGACGTCCGCTTCGACGAGACGCTGGCGAGCGCCAGCACGCAGGGCCTGAAGCTGCTGCGCCATCCCTCTGGCGTGGCCGTGCCTGGCTCCGCGAGCCTGCTGGGCGACGGGCGCACCCTGCGCTTCACGCCGGGCGCCGCGCTGACGTCCACCACGTCGTATGCGCTGAGCGTCACCGGCGTGACGGACGTGGCGGGCAACATCGCGTCCGCCTTCACGCACGTGTTCCGCACGGTGGACACGGTGAAGCCCACCCTGCAGCTGCGCCGTGCCGGTGGGGCCGTGGTGGTGGATCAAGCGCGCTTCGCGGCGGAGGTCGCCTGGACGTTCCAGGTGGTGGCCACCGATGACAGTGGCGGCACCACGACGACCACCCTCAAGGTGGACGGCCAGCCGGTGACGGCGACGAACGGCATCTACCGCTACACGTGGCCGTCGTCCGCGATGGGCCCCTCCGTGCTGACGGCGACCGCGACGGACGCGAGCGGCAACGTCAGCGACCCGGTGACGGTGACGGTGACGGTGGTGGAGGACTCGCCTCCGGACGTCTCCTTCCAGCAGCCGGTGGCGGACGGGACGCGCACCGAGGGCGAAACGCAGGACATCGTCGTGGCGGCGTCCGACAACCACGGGCTCGTGTCCGTGGAGCTGCACCTGGATGGCGTGCCCTTCGCGCGGCTGGACGGGTTGAGCGGCACGAGCGCGACGCTGACTCGCACGCTGAGGCTGGACCCGGTGCCGGGGACGGACCTCCAGGTGCAGCGCGTGCTGACCGCCTATGCCACGGACTCCGAGGGCCAGGTGTCGGCCGCGGAGCAGCGCGTCGTCACGGTGACGCGCGATGCGCAGGCGCCCACGGTGGCGCTGCGCTCGCCGGTCGAGGGTGGCCGGGTGGTGGGCGGTTCGGAGCTGACGCTGGAGGCGCTCGCGTCCGACGCGAACGGTGTGGCGTCGGTGGCGTTCTTCGTGGATGGCACTCCGGTGGGCGAGGCCCAGAAGGCCCCGTGGACGGTGGCCTGGAAGGCGCCGACCGTGACGTCCAATGCGTCGCGTACGGTGAAGGCGGTGGCGAAGGACGCGCGCGGCAACGCGGCGGAGGCCTCGGCCCTCATCACGGTGGAGCCGTCGTCCGCCCGGCCGTACGTGGCGTGGTCCTCGCCCGCGGCAGGGGCGTCGTTGCAGGAAGGGCGGCCCTTCGAGGTCTCGGTGGATGCCTCGGCCTCGGCGGGAGTCGCGTCGGTGCGGGTGCGGGCCGGCACGGAGGAGCGGATCCTCACGCAGGCGCCGTGGCGCACGACGTTCGTCGCGCCCGTCCTGGAAGCGGGCTCCGCGCCTCTGGCGCTGGAAGCCCAGGTTACGGACAACGCGGGTGGCACGAGCACCGTCATCCGTCGGCAGGTCACGGTGGTGGATGACGGCCAGACGGCGGTGGGCGTGTCGCTGGCGCAGGAGCCGGACGGGACGTTGCTGCTGGGCGGCTCGACGCTGGTGCTGACGGGCGCCACGGATGGTGGGGGCGCGCCTGTCCTGACCGCGAAGGTCGGGAGTGTGGACCTGCCGGTGCGGATGCGCGCGGGCGGGGTCCAGGGCGAGGCGCAGTTGCCAGAAGGGCCCGAGGGCGCGCAGGTGCTGGCGCAGGCCTCGGTCACGGCCGCGGGCGGTGCCTCGGCGTCGGTGGAGCACGCGGGAACGCTGGCCGTGCTGTCCAGTGGCCAGGCGGCGCGGGTGGAGGACGCAGCGGATTCCCTGACGCCGGTGGCGCTGGTGTCGCGTGGCGACCAGGTGCTGGTGGTGCGCTCGGATGACAGCGGCGCGGGTGTGGTGGAACTGCGCTCGCGGCAGACGGGCGTGAAGCTCGCGACGCGCGACGTCCTTGGCACGCCGGTGGGCGCGGCCTTCGTGGGCGACGCGGTGGTGGTGGCCTTGGGCCGGAACGGCGCGGGGTCGCTGGAGCGCTTCTCGCTGTCCACGCTGGACCCGCAGGACTCGACGCCGCTGGCCCGCGCCCCGCTGGCGATGGATGGGGCGGGGGACTGGCTTGCGCTGGGCACGGACGAGGGCGTGGAGGTGCGTCGCGCCAACGGCAGCCTGGCGGGCCGGCTGCGCCTGGGCTCGGTGAAGGGCGTGTCGGCGGAAGGCGACCGGCTCTTCGCGCTCACGGGCACGCAGCTCGTCGCGGTGGACGTCACGTGGCCGCATGCGCCGAAGGAACTGTCCCGCTCCTCGCTGGGGACCTCCGGTTTCACGGTCGTCGCCGCGCTGGCGGACGGCGGCGTGTGCTCGGCGGGCGCTGGCGTGAAGTGCTTCGGGATGAATGGCACGAACGCGCTCGTCGCGCGTGGTGAGACGACGATGGGCTCGCCCGCGGTGAGCGCCGGCGCCTTCGGAGAGCTGCTGGTGGTGGGCACCGCCTCGGGTGCCCGCGTACTGGACATTCGCGGCGCACCGGCCGTGGCCGGTGTGTATCCGGCCATGACCGGGCCGGCGCTGCTGGTGCCGGGAGCGCTCGTCGGTGGACTTCCGCGTGGGATGGCGCGGCTTCCGGTGGTTCGCGGGCCGGCCACGCCGCAGCTGACGTGGACACTGGTGGCCTCCGCGGTCCAGGGCTCTCGCCTGACGCTGGGCGCGCAGACGACGGATGACGCGCTGCCGCTCAACGGGTTCACGGCGGAGCTGTCCGTGAACGGCGTGGTGGTGGACGCGAGGGATTCGAGCTTGCCGCAGTGGGTGGACCTGCCCACCACGGGAAGCAACGCGACGGTGGATCTACTCGTGAGGGACCTGGCCGGACGACAGGCTCGCGTCACGCGCGAGGTGTCGCTGACGGAGCCCACGGGTGGACCGGTGCTCGCCTCGGCGGAAGTTCCTCCCTTCGTGGAGGAGGGGACGACCTTCTCCGTGAACGCCGTGCCGGTGAACCCGGCACAGGTGGTGAATGTGGAGGCCACGCTCGCGAGCGGAACGCCTGTGCTGCTGCCGGCTCCTGCCTTCACCGGCGGCCTGCTCGCGCCGGCCGTGACCAGCGAGACGCAGATGCAGGTGTCGTTCGTGGCCATCGACGCCCAGGGGCGCCGGGGCCCGGCCCTGGTGCTCCCGGTGTCCATCCGTGACGCCACCAGTGCTGCGCCGTCCGTGGCGCTCGTGCGCCTGGGCGCCAGCGGTGACTCCGCCATCGAGGGCCAGTTCGTGACGGTCGAAGCGACCACCACGCTAGGCTCCGAATCCACCGTCGTGAGCTTCCTGCTGGATGGGGTGGAGGTGGCGTGGGGAACGGGCCTCATCGTCAACGCGACGGTTCGGATGCCGCTGGTCGTGGGGGCCCGGCAGGTGGTGCTGAGCGCGGTGGCATGGGAGGCGGGCCGCAAGTCCGCTCCGACGACGTTGAACATCCAGGTGTTGGATGACCTGACGAAGCCGACCCTCTCCATCGAGACGGATCCGTCGGGACCGGTCGTGGCCGCGGGCACAGAGCTCAAGGCGACCGCCAAGGCCTCGGACCTGCTGGCGCTGGAGCGCGTGTCGTTGGAGCTCTGGTCTGGCGGTGTGCGTCAGGCCCGGGGTGGAACGGTGCTGAGCTTCCACGTCCCCGAGCAGACGCCGCCCGGAACGGTGTTGGAGCTGCGGGGCCGTGCCGAGGACCGGTCGGGCAACGTGGAGACGGTCACGGTGCAGCGCACCGTGGTGTCGCCGGCGCAGCCCGCCGACGCCGCCACCGTGGCGTTGAGCGGAGCCACGAGCGTGGCTCGGTTGGGCGAGCACGTGTACGCCGCCCATGCCTCGGGCTTGTGGATTGGAAAGGTGGCCGGGACGGCCGAGGCGCCGGGGCTGGAGACTCTCGGGTCGCTCGCCACGCCGGTCGCGCCCAAGGCGCTCGCGGTGTGGGGCAAGCACGTGGCGCTGGCCCTGGGCGCGTCGGGCCTGTGGCTGGTGGACGTCAGCGTGCCTGCGTCGCCGGTCGTGATGGCGCGGATGGAAGGCAACTACGCCACCGTCGCCGCCGCCGATGCCTTCTACGCGGGCCGCTTGGACTCCGGCTACCCCACGTCGGAGCGGCTGGATGTGGGCGACCCGTCCGCGCCGGTGCGCACGGCCATCCTGCAGAACTCCAACCTGTCGCTCGCCGGAGCGGGGATGGATGGACCGCTGGCGTGGTACGGCACCTCGGACCTCATCGTCTACGAGGCGGAGTCGGGAAACAGCTCGGTCTCGTTCTGGCCCGCCGTCGGCCGCGTGGCCCGGGCGGATGGGGACCGGCTGGTGGTGGGCACGGACCGCTCGCTGGTCGTGTGGACGCGCGAGACGAACAACGTGCTGACCAAGGTGGCGACCCTGGAGCTGCCGTCGGGTGTCCGCGCGATGGATGTGGTGCGAGGCGTCGCGTATGTGGCGGGCGACGACGGCTGGCTGCGCGTGGTGGACCTGCGCGAGCCGACCTCGCCGCGAATCGTGTCGCGCACGGCGCTGGACGCGAGCGGTCTGTCGATCGGCGGTGGCCTGTTGTTCGCGGCGGGCCCCGAGGGCGTGCGCGCGATGCTCCTGCCTGTGCCCACGGCGGGAGAGTCCGCGGGGGCGGTGGTCCTGGCGGACACGGCGCTGGGATTGACGCCGTTCCGTGGTGGAGCGCTGGTCGCGGCGCGGACGGCGGGGGTCCACGCGGTGTCCGTGGCGGGCGGCGTGGCTCCGACCGACCTGGGCGTGCTGCGCTCGGGCACGGACGTGCGGCAGGTGGAGCGCGCGGGCCGGGACGTGCTGGTGCTGGACGGCCAGGTCCTGAATGTCTACCCGGAAACGGCCAACGGAACGTTGGCCGGAACGTCGGCGAACGGCTGGGCCCTGACGGCGTCGCTCGGAAACGTGGACCGCTTCGCGGCGTCCGCGGGTCGCATCTGGTCCGTGTCGGCGGGGACGGTGAAGTCGGTGCGCTGGCCTTCGGCGGATGGCTTTGGCTCGCTGTTGCTGGGCAGCGCCGTGCTGGACGTGGCGGGTGACGAGCAGCGTGCGCTGGTGGCGTTGGGCGCCCAGGGCGTGGCGGTGGTGGAGGTGGCGCCGTCCGGCCAGCTGCGCCGTGTCGCGACGCTGCCGGTGAACGCCTCGACGGTGGCCCTGGCGGGGCCGCTGGCGGTCGTGGGCGGCGCGTCGTCGTTCTCCGTGTTCACGCTGGCGAATGGGGAAGCGCCCCAGCTGGTGGGCACGGTGCCGACGGTGGGCACGGTGCAGCGCGTCCGGCTGGAGGGCCGGTTGGCGCTCGTGAGCGAAGGGGCCGCGGGCGTCGAACTGTGGCACCTGCCGGAAGGCCAGCCGTTCTCGCTCATGGCGACCCTGGCGGCGGCCGGGGCGACCGACGCGGTGGTCTCCGCGGGCCGGGTGCTGGTCGCGTCCGGCGCGTCCGGAGTTCAGGCCTTCATGCCGCCCACGGGCGTGCTGCCGGCGGTGCGGGTGTCCGCGCCGACGGGAACGCAGGTCGTGGAGACGGGGGGCCAGGTGAGCCTGACCGCCGTGGCCACGGGCGTCGGCCTGGACAGCGCGGAGCTGGTGGTGGACGGCCAGCCGGTGGCTGCGCTGGATGAATCGAAACCGCTGGCGCGCTGGACGGTGCCGGGCGGTTCCGTCACGGGTCAGCGGCACGCGCTCCAGGTGCGCGTGCGCGCCGCGGGCGGGACGGAAGCCCTGTCGCCCCCGTTGATGGTCGAGGTGAAGGCACCGACGACGGGTGCGCCGGCGGTGGCGGTGACCTGGCCCTCGGCGAACACGCAGCTGCGTTCAGGGGCCGCGGTATGGGTCGAGGCGCGTCGCTCGGGTGGCGTGACGCCGGCCACGCTGGTGGCGCGCCTGGGAACGCTGTCGCTGGGCAGGCTGCTTCCCTACGCGACGGATTCGTCGCTCTACGGTGCCATGTTCCGGCTGCCGGTGGTGGAGTCGACGCTGGACACGACGCTCACGGTGTCCCTGTCGGATGGCGCGGGCCGTGGGGCGGAGAACTCCATCCTCGTGAAGGTTCTGGCGGACGTGCAGGCGCCGAGCATCCCCAGCGGGCTGCCCACGAGCCTTCGCGCCGGGCCGTACGTGAACACGTTCCAGGTGAACGCCACGGACGACGGCGTGGTCTGGCTGGAGTTGGAGAAGGACGGCGTGGTGATCGCGGCCACGTCCGAGGCCAATGTCAGTACGGGCCTCTCCTACAGCCTGATCCTCCCCGAGGATTCGGTGGGCCAGCAGGTGACGTTGAAGGCGACGGCCTATGACGTGGCGGGCCACAGCACCCCCGTGGAGAAGACCTACACGGTGGAGCCGGATGGCGTGAAACCGACGGTGTCGTTCTCCTTCAACTTGCCGCCCGCGACTGCCATCGAGGGCAGCACCATCACGGTCCAGGCCACGGCCACGGACCCGGACGGAGACCTGGAGAGCATCCAGCTGTTCGCGGATGACGAGGAGATCTCCTCGAGCACGACGTACATCGCGACGGCGGCCTACACGCTGCCGCTCCGTGCGCAGAAGCAGCAGGTCGTCTTCCGCGCGGTGGCGAAGGACCACCGCGGCCGCCCGGATGAAGCCATTCGCACGACGGTGTTGCAGGCCAATACTCCCCCGGAGCTCACGTTCACCCTCAACCCCAGCGCTCCGCGCGAGGGCGATACCGTGAACGTCTGCGTCCGGGCCGTGGACAACGGCGGCATCCAGTCCTTCACCGTCACCGTGGGTGGGGGGCAGATGGTGGCGCAGGTGTCATGTGGTCCGACCTGCGTCCGCAAGTGCATGGATTACTCGCTGGGCGCGGGGGCGGCGCCAATCCATGTGGAGGCGAGCGCCACGGACGATCTGGGCGCGGTGACCACGGACGTGCGGGACTTCCCGGTCACGGCCAACGAGCCGCCGAAGGTGACGTTGGCGACGCTCAACATCCCGAGCAAGGGTGTCGATATGGTGCTGTCCGGCACGGTCACGGACGATCGGGGCCCACTCGCCTGGGCGGAGTTCCGGGTGGGCGGCACGCGCGTGGGGAACCGCGTGGAAAACCTGCCCTCAGGTGCCGCGTTGAGCCAGACCTGGGTGCCCACGACGGTGGGGCCGGTCACCATCTCGCTCGTCGCGCGGGACCGCAGCGGCCTGGAGACCTCCGCCTCCCAGACCCTGACGGTGGTGGAGCCGCAACAGCCCACGGAACTCACGGATGTCATTGCCGCGGATGACATGCGTTTCGAGAACCAGGACATCATCATCCAGGGCAACAAGACGCTGCGCATCGATGGCGCGCACACATTCCGCAATCTGTATGTCCTTTCAAACTCGACGTTGACGCACAGCCTGCAGGGCGTGTCTGGGGCGAAGTTCCTGGACCTGACCGTGACGCAGGAGGTGCGCGTCGACAGCACCAGCAAGATCGACGTAAGCGGACGCGGGTACCTGGGTGGGCGGCAGGATGGGAATGAGCAGATTCCAGGACGGACGACAGGAAATGTGTCGTCAGGCCAGATGGGTGCGGCGGGCAGTCATGGAGGCGTCGGGTACGTAGGCTCGTACTATGGGGTGGCTCAGTACGTCCCTACGTATGGTGACCCGAAGGACCCAGCGGATTTCGGGTCGGGTGGCTCCGCCGTTTCGGATTGGCAGTCTGGAGCCAATGGAGGCGGGTTGCTGCGGTTGAAGGCGGGCAGCTTGAAGCTGGATGGCGCGCTTCTGGCCAATGGAGACGCGGCTCGCTACAGCGGCGCGGGTGGCGGCATCCGGGTGGAGGTAGGCGCTCTGACCGGGGCTGGGCGAATGGAAGCCAACGGCGGCGGCGAATCCAGCAACTTGCGGGGCGGTGGCGGGCGGGTGGCTATCTACTACGATACGGGCAGCAGCAGCTTTGACTGGAGCAAGGTTTTCGCGCGCGGAGGCCCCGATTCGGGTGCGGGAACGGTGTTCCTGAAGGGCAGCCAGCAGCCGAATGGCGAGCTGGTGGTGGACAACCTGGACAACCTTCCCAATGCCAGCACGTTGGGGCGCACCCAGGTGCCAGGTGGGTCCTATGAGCGCTTCGTGGTGCGTGGCAGGGCGCAGGTGGACGTCACGGGCCCGCTGACCACCCCCATCCTCCAGGTGAACAAGGGAGATGTCGTCTTCAGGCAAGCCCTGACGGGAAGCTTCACCTCCTTGTTGGTACAGGGGGGGGGGACGGTGGACTTGCGTCAGCCCTGGGCCTTCGCGGATGGAATGGCGGTGGAGTTGACCGAGGGTTCGACGCTGAAAGCCGCGGGAGGCATGCCGCTCCGGCTGTCGCGCCTCAAGGTTCTGGGAAGCAACTCGAGGCTGGCACTCAACGGTCGTGAGGACGGAGTTCCCTGGCCCTTGGATCTGGACGTCACTGGCGCGGTAGAGGTGGGAAGCGGGGCCTCTATCGACGTGAGCGGCCGTGGGTACCTGGGCGGGTGGCAGGGCGCGAATCCACAGCTGCCAGGGCGAACGACCGGGAATGTATCGTCGGAGTTGTTGCGTGCGGCGGGCAGCCACGGCGGCATTGGGTACGCGAGCGACTCTCAAGCCATGCCTGCCTACGGTGACCCGAGGGGCCCAGCGGATTACGGATCGGGTGGTGCCGCCAGTTCGCAAACACAGCCTGGAGGTAATGGAGGCGGGTTGCTGCGGCTGAAGGCGGGCAGCCTGAAGCTGGATGGCAAGCTCCTGGCCAACGGAGCCGATGGCTACTTCGGCGGCGCGGGCGGCGGCATCCGCGTGGACGTCGAGGCGCTGACGGGAACGGGGAGCATGGAGGCGGTGGGTGGGAGCTACTCCCCCTATTACAACGGCGCAGGAGGGGGCCGAGTCGCCGTCTATTACGACACCGCCAGCAGCAGCTTCGACTGGAGCAAGATCATCGCGCGAGGAACGCTCAACGCGGGTGCGGGGACGGTGTACCTGAAGGGCAGTCAGCAGCCGAATGGCGAACTGGTGGTGGACAACCTGGGCATCGTCCCGGATGCCACCCGCGCAGGAGTTACACCGGTGCCAGGAGGCGCCTATGATCGCTTCGTGGTGCGAGGTGCCGCGCAGGTGGGCGGGGGCCGAAGCCTAAACGGTGTTCCCCAATCCCTGGTGCTGGACGTCACAGGGGCGCTGGAAGTGGGGACCGGAGCGTCCATTGATGTCAGCGGTGCTGGGTATCTGGGCGGTTGGCAGGGCGTGAACCAACAGCGCCCCGGTAGGACACAGGGTAACGTTTCGACAGGCCAAGCCGATGCCGGCGGCAGCCACGGTGGCTCCGGAGAGGCGGGTCCCAGTTCCACTTCTGTGCCTCTCTATGGAGACATCCACGCACCGTCGGACTTCGGCGCGGGTGGTTCGGGTGGCTCCACCAACTCCTCGAAGGGGGGCAATGGTGGTGGTGCTCTCTGGGTGAAGGCCTCCAGCCTGAAGCTGGACGGTGCCCTCAAGGCCAACGGCGTCAATGGAACCACCTACGGCGGCGCGGGCGGCAGCATCCGCGTGGACGTGGGGACCATGACCGGGGCCGGTACCGTCGAGGCAGTGGGTGGCACTGCTGGCGGCGGCGGGCGGGTGGCCATCACCTACGACACGTCCAGTAGCACCTTCGATTGGAGCAAGGTCTCCGCCAAGGGAGGCGACCGAGCAGGCCCGGGTACCGTGTACCTCAAGGGCAGCCAGCAGCAGTACGGTTCGCTGTCAGTGGATCACAAGTTGAACAGCCTGGACCGGACGAAGGTGAAGGCCACGCAGGTGCCAGCGGGCCGCTATGATCGCTTCGAGGTCCGCGGCCGTGCCTGGGTCGAAGTGGTGGGGACCTTCCTGGAAGGAAGCGTGCTGGAGGTGTCGGGTTCAGACTCGGTCGTGACGCTGCAAGGCGCTGTGACGCACAGGCTTTCGTCCTTGAAGGTGACCGGGTCCAATTCCTATGTGTCTGTCCAAGGCAGGGCGGACGGCCAACCGCTGCAGCTCAAGTTGGACGTGGACTCGGTGGAGGTCGGGAGTGGCGCGTCCATCAACATGAACGCCGCGGGGTACCTGGGCGGCTGGCAAGGCGTGAACACGCAGCTGGCGGCACGGACCACGGGGAACGTATCGACGGGCCGGACGGACGCCCTCGGGGGCAGTCATGGTGGATACGGGAGTGTCGAATCCTCCACGGCGTCTGCCATCCCAATCTATGACGACATCCAGAACCCCTCCGACTTCGGTGCGGGAGGCTCGGCCAATAGCTCCACGCAGAAGGGTGGCAACGGTGGCGGCGCCCTGTGGCTAAAGGCTGACAGCCTGATGCTCAATGGCAGTCTCCTGGCCAATGGAGAACATGTCAACGCGTGGGCCAGAGGCGGCGCTGGCGGCGGCATCCGCTTGGAGGTGCGCGCGCTCACGGGCGCCGGAACGGTGGAGGCCGCGGGAGGCGCCTATGGTGGCGGTGGACGCGTGGCGGTCTACTACGACACGGCGGCGACCTCCTTCGACTTGAGCAGGGTTTCGGCGCAGGGAGGCACGTACGCAAAATCCGGCACCGTGTTCCTGAAGGGGAGTCATCAGACGAACGGTGAGCTGGTATTGGATCAGCTGAACGTCGGTGCGAACCGTGATCTCACCCGGCCCACGCCCGTCCTGGGTGGAACCTATGAGCGCGTCCTGGTGCGCAACAATGCCTTCGTGGAACTGGCCGACGCAGTGTCGACGCCCGTGCTTCAGGTGGAAGGCACTGGAACGGTGCTGGTCCTCAGTGGAACCCAACCCCGGGTGCTCTCGAGCCTGAAGCTCACCGGCCTCAACGCGGCGCTGGAGACCGGCCGGGCCTCCGACGGCAACCCGTTGACGCTGGACCTGGACGTCAGTGGAACGGTGGAGGTGGGGAGTGGCGCCTCCATCAACCTGACCGGAGCCGGCTACCTGGGCGGATGGCGAGGCGTGAATACCCAGCAGGCGGGACGGACCGTGGGCAACGTCCCGGCCACGGCGGTCAATCTGACCGGCAGTCACGCGGGTTATGGCGCTGCGGAGAACTCCGCGGTCGTGCCTACCTACGGTGACTACCTGATGCCCGCGACCGCCGGCTCAGGTGGATCCGGTAGCGGAGGTGGGGCGCCGGGAGGCAATGGTGGCGGCGTACTGCGCCTGAAGGCGGCCAGCCTGGTCCTCAATGGCAAGCTGCTGGTGAACGGCATGGACAGTGGCTCCGGCTACTATCCAGGCGCGGGCGGCAGCATCTGGCTGGATGTGCTGTCATTGACCGGGGCGGGGTTCATTGAGGCGAACGGAGCTTCCGGCGCGGGCGGCGGGCGGGTGGCCATCTACCACGAGGCCGCCAGCACCACCTTCGACTGGACCCATATCTCCGCGATGGGGGCGTCGTCCGGTGGACCCGGCACGGTGTACGTGAAGGATCATCAAGAGCCGTACGGCGACCTCATCGTCGACAATGCCAACGCCGCCTACTTCAACCCAGGTACGGCGCGTGCCACCCCGTTGCCCGCGACCCCCGCCGGACAGCAGACCTTCCGCAATCTCACCCTCACCCGGAAGGCCTCCGTGGCCACGCCGGATGCGCTGAACATCACGGGCACGCTCACCGTGGACTCCAGCTCGCGCCTGCAGTCGTCGAACCTCAACCGCCCATGACCCGTCCTGCTCGTGACCGGAGCGCTTCCGCGCTCCCTCTGTCTGCCCGAATCACATCTGTTCTCTTCCTGACAGCCCTGCTTTCCACGGGCTGCCGTGACGAGGACGTGGTGGCCCGGGTGGGCCGTACCGACCTGCGGCGCGCGGACGTGGAGCTCTTCGCGTCCCAGCGTGCGCCGGAGCCTGGCGGCATCCAGGCCCAGCTCGACGCGCTCATCGACCGGCAGCGACTGGCGGAGGAGGCGGACACGCGCGGTCTGGACGACCGCCCGGACGTCCGCGCCCGGCTCGCGGCGGCCCGGCGGGAGGTGCTCGCCCAGGCCCTGGTGGAGGAGCAGCTCCAGGGCGCCACGGAGGACAAGGCGCTGCGCGAGCGGTACGCGGCCCAGAAGGACGCGCTGTCGCGCCGGGAAATCCATGTGCGGCACATCCTGGTCCGCGTGCCCCAGGGCGCGGACGAGGCCGAGCGGCGCAGGGCCCGGGACCGCGTGAACCTCCTCTACGCCCGCATCCTGGGCGGTGAGGCCTTCGACAAGGTGGCGCGCGAGTCCAGCCAGGACGAGGTCTCCGCGCCGCGCGGCGGGGACCTGGGGCCGGTGCTCGAAGGGCAGGTGCACGCCGCCTTCTTCGAGGCCGCCGCGGCGCTGAAGCCGGACGAGGTGGGCAAGCCCTTCGAGACGCCCTACGGCCTCCACATCGTCCAGGCGATTTCGCCGGTGGAGACGCGGGTGCCCTCGTTCGAGGAGGCCCGGGGCCGGCTGGCGGCGGAGTCGCGCCGTGAGGCGGAAGCGCGGTGGATGAAGGACCTGCGGGAGCGCGTGTCGGTGGAGCGCTTTCCCCAGGCGATGCGTCCGTTGGAAGCGGGCGCACCGGATGCGGGGACGGAAGGAACGCAGGGGGAGATGTCTCGATGAGCGGGCGAGTGCGGATCCAGGGGTTGTGGGGAGCGCTGTTGCTGGCGGTGGTGATGGCGTGCGGCAAGACGCCGGAGCGTCCCCCCGAGGCGCCCGCGTCCAAGCCCTCCGGGGCCGTGGCCTCCACGCGCATGCGGCTGACGCCCGCGGAGCTGGCGCCCGCGTGCGTCGGCGTCATCGAGGAGGCCGTGGGGCCCGCGTGGCGGGGTGGCACCCTGCCCGTGCAGGGCGGTCAGCAAGGCACGTCCTCGTTCACCGGGACGCTCAACGAGCCCGCGCTGGTCGTCGTGCAGAACGGCGACGCGCGCGGCGCGAATGAAGTGGCGACGTCGGAGGTGACGCTCAACGGCACCGTGCTGGGCGGCGTCTCCGCGGGCACCCCGTTGGCCGTGTTCCGCGTGGCGCTGCAGGCAACCAACCAGCTCTCGGCGTCCACGACGGGCGGCGGCTCGGTGCGCGTGTCGGTGGCTTCGCTCGGCGCCCTTCCGTGTTCGCTGGCGGATTCGGGCTACGTCCAGGCGGGCCCCGAGCCCGTGTCGAGGTCGCTGGAGTTCGCCCCCGACGCGGCGGCCGGCAGGGTGGCCGTGCTCGTGGTGGACATGGTGGGCACGGACGCGGACGGCACCGTCCGCTTCAACGGCGTGGACATGCTGGCGGGCCTCACCGGCGCGCAGAAGCGCACCTTCGTGTCGAAGGTGACGCTGGCCGCCACGAACCAGCTGGAGCTGACGGTCCTGGGCGGGCCGGAGTCCTCGGTGCGCGCGGCGGTGTTCGACGCGGACACGCTGCCCTCCACGCTGACCATGCTGGAGCCGGAGCCGGGGGCGTTCTTCACCAGCTCCCCGGTCCGCGTGTCCGGCCAGTTCGGGGCGGACGCCAAGAGCGTCGTCATCAACGGCATGACCGCCATGCTCTCCGGTCAGTCGGGGTACTACCTGGACCTGCCCCTGGTGGAGGGCACCAACGCCGTCACCACGGTGATCGCGGACCAGTGCGCCAACGTGACCCGGGTGTGCCATCCGGTCGCGCTCGACAGTCAGGCGCCGGTCATCACCCTCAGTGGGGTGACGGAAGGGGCGATCACCCGCGGGCCCGTGACGCTCAGCTACACGGCGACGGGCCTGGGGCCGCTGACCGAGGCCGCCACGGTCGACGGTGTGCCCATCGCGAACGGCGCGTCGTATTCCGCCGAGGGACCCCACGAGTGGCTCGTGACGGTGACGGACCCGGAGGGCCGGGTGGCGAAGAAGCGGGTGCGCTTCCGCATCCTGACCATCGGGCCCGTCCTCGAGATCATCGGGGTGGCGGACGGCGCGTACTACCCGGGGCCCGTGGTGCCCACCGTGACGGTGCACAGTGAGTTCCTGGAACTCACTTCCTTCATCCGCGACAGCATCTTCGACTGGAAGAGCGGCGATCCCATCGTCGGCGAGGGGCAGCATCGCCTCTTCCTGGTCGCGAAGGACCAGGCAGCCAACTACGCCGTCACGGACATGTACTTCACCATCGACCAGACCTTCCCGGTGGTTTCCATCGCGGGGGTCGAGGAAGGCTCGGTCCATGACGTGCCCGTCGAGGTGACCTTCTCCGCCACGGACGCCCATCTGGTCGTCGGCAGCGTGGTGGGACGGCTCGACGGCGTGGAGTTCACCAACGGGAGCACTGTCGCGGGTGAAGGACAGCACACGTTGGAGGTGGAGGCCACGGACCGGGCCGGCAACCGCACGGTGGCGCAGCGCCACTTCACCCTGGACCTCAACCCGCCCGTCATCACGTTGGGCGGGCTGCCCCAGACGAGCCCGGTCTCCACGACGGTGACGCCCACCTTCACGGTGGCAGACGTGAACCTGAAGTCGGTCACCGCCACGTTGAAAGGCGTTCCCTTCGAGAGCGGCACGGAGGTCACCGAGGATGGCTCGTACCTGCTGGAGGTGAAGGCCGAGGACTTCTCCGGAAGGCAGTCGTCGGTGGTGGCCTCCTTCAGCATCGACCGCACGGCGCCCGTCATTGCAGTCACCGGCGTCACTCCCGGCGCGCACTACAAGGCGCCCGTGCAGGTGGGCTTCACCGCGACGGATGCCTATCCGCAATCGCTCACCGCGAAGCTGAACGGGGCGGACTTCACCAGCGGGACGCAAGTCTCCGAAGCGGGCGAGTACTCGCTGGTGGTGACGGCGGTGGATCAGCTGAACCACACCTCCACGAGCACCGTGCTCTTCGTGCTCGACTTCACGCCGCCGGTCCTCCTGCTCACGGGCCTTCCCGCGCAGCCGCTGACGAACCAGCAGGTGACGCCGGGCTGGACGCTCACGGAAGCGCATCCGGACCGGGTCGAGGCGAAGCTGGACGGTGTGGTCTTCGAGGCGGGCACGACGCTCTCCGCTTCGAAGGACTACACGCTGGTGGTGAGCGCGTGGGACCGGGCGGGCAACACCGACAGCAAAACGGCCCAGTTCACCATCGACCGCGTCGCGCCGGTCATCACCGTGACGGGCGTGGCGGACGGACAGCACCGCAACACGCCCGCGACCATCTCCTGGACGGTGGAGGATGCGCACCCGGGGACCGCGACGGCGAAGCTGGACGGCGCGGACTTCACGAGCGGAACGACGGTGAGCGCGGGCGGGTCGCACACGCTGGTCATCACCGCGGTGGACCAGGCGGGCAACAGCGCGGAGGCCCAACGCACGTTCACCATCGACACGGCGCCCCCGGTGCCCACCATCCAGTCGCCGCAGAACGGGCTGGTGACGCGCGAGGCCCAGGTGGAGGTCGCCGTCTCCGTGACGGAGCCCGGCCAGGTGTCCCGCATCGAAGTGGGCGGCGTGGAACTGGTGAAGGGGACGGACAACGTCTGGCGTCACGCCGTGCCGCTGAACGAAGGGACGAACGTCCTGACGGTGAGCGTGCTGGACGCCGCGGGAAACGCGTCCACCGCGAGCGTGACGGTGGTGCGTGACTCGACGGCGCCGCAGTTGGTGGTGACGAGCCCGTCCTCGAACGCGCGCATCGGCGCCCTCTCCGTGAAGGTGCGCGGCACGGCGAAGGACGCGACGCCGGTGGTGCTCACGCTGAATGGCACCGCGGTGCCCCTGACGGCGGACGGTGCCTTCGAGGTGACCCAATCGCTGACGCAAGGCGCGAACACGCTGCTGCTGCGGCTGACGGACGCGGCGGACAACCTGACCGAGCAGACGCTCCAACTGCGCGCCAACGCCACGCTGCCCACGCTGTCGCTGACGGCACCCGTGGACGGCCTGGTGACGGAGCAGACCTCCGTGACGGTGCGAGGCACCGCGTCGGCCGCGGACAGCACGGACACGGTGACAGTGGTGGTGGCGGGCGCGCTGGCCGCGACGTTGCCGGACCACTCCTTCCAGCGCACGGTGCAGCTGTCGCCCGGGACGCAGACGCTGACGGTCGTGGCGATGGACAGCTATGGCCTGCGCACCGAGTCCACGGTCAACGTCACGCGGAACGTCACGTTGCCGGACGGCGGGATCGCGGACGCGGGGACCGGTACCGGAAGCGATGCGGGCACGACGGTGGATGCGGGCAGTCCGCTGGATGGCGGGTCGGGCTCGGATGCGGGTACGTCCGTGGATGCGGGCAGTGGGGCGGCGGCGCCGGTGCTGGCGCTGGAGTCCCCCACGCAGGGGGCGGTGCTGGGGGGCGTGAGCGTGGCGGTGGCGGGCCAGGTGCAGGGCGGGACGTTGCCGTTGCAGGTGAAGGTCAATGGGGTCAGCGCGGCGGTTTCGGCGCGCAGCTTCACCCTGGCGTTGGCGCTCCCGGAAGGGGACCACACGCTGGCGGTGCAGGTGACGGACGCGGAAGGGCGCTCGGCGAGCACCACGCGCACGGTGGCGGTGGACCGCACGAAGCCCACGTTGACCATCACGGATCCGGCGACGAGCCCGGCGACGGTGAACGAGTCCCCCTACGTGGTGAAGGGGACCGTGGGCGACACGCACCTGGCGGGCGTCACGGTGAAGGGGCAGCCGGCGACGGTGTTGGGCGGCGCGTTCAGCGTGCCGGTGGCGCTGGCGCAGGGCCAGACGGTGGTGGAGGTGGTGGCGGTCGACCAGGCCGGCAACACGGAGCGGAAGAATCTCACGTTGATTGTCGACCACGCGCCCCCGCTGGTGACGGTGCTGTCGCCGGTCAGTGGCAGCGAGTCGCCCCAGGCCGTGGTGCATGTCCGCGCGAAGGTGGAGGCCTTCGCCGCGCTGTCGGAGGTGCGAATCGGCACGGGGCTCGCGGCGGAGGAGTCCACCGGCGTGTACGGGGCGGACCTCCCGCTGTCGCTGGGTGAGAACACGCTCAAGGTTCAGGCCACGGACGTGAACGGGCTCATCGGGCGCGCGAGCGTCGTGGTGCGTTACCGGAACCCGGCCACGGAGCCGTTGGTGGTGACGGGCGTGCAGCCGTCCGCGGGCGCGAGCGACGTGAAGACGGACGCGCTCATCAGCGTGTCCTTCAACAAGGCGGCGACGCTGGCGTCGGTGCGGCAGGGCTTCAAGGTGAAGGCCCAGGGCAAGAACCTGGAAGGCGGCTACTCCCTGGCGCCGGGAGGCCAGACGGCGACGTTCATCGCCAATGCGCCGCTGCCCGAGGGGGAGCTGCTGCAGGTGGAGGTGAAGGGCATCCAGGCGGAGGTGGGGCCCGAGCAGGGCGCGGCGTTCTACAGCCAGCTCACGGTGCGGCGGCCGCTCACGCGGGTGCGAGGCTCCGTGATGGATGACGCCTTCGAGCCGCTGTCGGGCGTGCGAGTCATCCTGGAGGGAACCTCCGAGACGACGCGTACGTCGGCGGACGGCAACTGGTCGTTCATCACGTCAGCGTCGGGGCCGCGAGTGGTCCGCTACGAGGGCGGGACGACGGCGGAGGGCCGTCCGCTGCCCACCGTGCGCCGGATGCTGACCATCACGCCGGAGGTGGAGACGGTGGACGCGCCGCTGGCGTTGACCGCCGTGGACACCGCGAGCGCGACGCGGGTGGACACCACGCAGGCGCTGCACGTGGACTTCGCCCAGAAGCACGGGGCGCTGGCCATCGACGGAGACCCGGGCTCGCTGCTGTTCGAGGACGGCAAGACGGAAGGCCAGTTGACGGCGACGCGGCTGCAGCCCGTGTCGCTGCCCGTGCGGCTGGAGAACAACGCCACGCCCACGGCGGTCTGGCAGGTGGGCCCCGCGGGCGTGCGCGTCCAGAAGCCCATCCTGTTGCAGTTCCCCAACGTGACGGGGCTGCCGGTGGGCCGTTACGTGCTGGTGCTCGCGCACGAGCCACGCACGCACGTGCTCGCGAGGGCGGGTCTGGCGGTGGTGAAGGACAGCGCGACCATCCAGACGGAGGAGCCGCTGTCGCTGCGCTCCGTGGAACTCGTGGGCTACATGGCCCTGACCGAGCAGCAGGACACGATCGTCCGTGAAGCGCTGGCGCGGTCGGGAGGGCAGGGGAGCGCGACGCCGGATGCAGGCATGGAAGGCTCGCTGCCTCCGGGAATGCTCCAGACGCCGGAAGCGCCGTGGTGGAAGCGGGCGCTGAACCAGGTCGTGGGGGAGGCCCACGCGCAATTGGCCTACGCGTTCCTGCCAGTGCTGGACGAGTACCTTCAACAACTCATCCCGGGCCTGATCAGCGGAAAGGTTCGTGCGCCGCAAGATCAGCAGCTCACCGTTCAGTTGTCAGACGAGCTGACGGGTTTCATCTCGATTCCCCGGCAGGTGACCTTCCCCTACGCGATGCCTGTGTCGCTGCGGGCCTCGCGGATCTCCGATGGTTCTGGCGCAGAGCGCGTGGATGCATTCATTTCGGCGAAGACCGAAGGTGGCGTGGACATCGCGCCTCCGGCCGGGGAGACGTGGTCGGTCAGCGACCAGCGAAGTGACAGTCAGGAACTCACTCTCGCGGGCAATGTCGAACTGGTTCGGGGTGGCGTCACGGTCATCACCCTGGGCGCACGGATGGGCACCGAGCTTCGGACCGTGACGCTGACCGTTCAGGCCGTGCCTGTGGCGGATGCGGGTGCGCAGACGTTCCAGTTGATCGTCGCCCGTGACGATCAAGCGACCTCCAACGGCCAGGAGCTTCAATCCGTCGTGCGCTTCCCGGACGTCCGCGTGACGGTGACGGGACCTGGGCCCGCGATGAGTGGTGTCACGGGAAAGACCGGCGAGTACGGCATTCCCGTGATGGTGCCCGGAGGCTCGGCCATGGGCATCGCCTGCGCGGACATCCCGCTGGGGCCTCGGCCACTTCTGGGCCATGACCCGGAGACGGGAGCCGCGGTCGTCCAGTCCATGGTGTCCGCCAGCTATCCCGCGTGTTCGCCGACCTTCACGGCGAACATCGGTCAGCTCACGCGCGCGGACATCCTTGTCGACGCTCGCCTGCTGCATGGCGCGCTTTACTTCGTGGATCGCGAGGGCCGTTCGCTTCGTCATGACTGTGGCGAGGGGGCGACCAGCGAATACGACGCGCAGAAGGGAGGCTTCGCCTCCATCGCGGACGTGGACATTCCCCGGACGGAGGTCCACTTCTTCCGCGCGGACGACCTGGAGCGGCCCATCGCCCAGTTCACTGTCGGCGTGCCGGACACCGAGTGCGAGGCACAGCAGCCCGGCAAGCGCGTCGCGCAGGGCCGCTACGCCCGGGTGCGCATGGGGCCCACTACGCCCTTCAAGCGAGTCATTCGCGAGCGTTGCCGGGAACTCAATCCCGCGATCGATCAGGATCAAAGCGCGCCCACGCCCACCACCCTGAATGACGAAGACCGGGCCTTCTATGAGACGGAGTGCCGGGACAACCGGACCAACTTCCTGCGGCTGACGGCAGGAGAGCCCCTGGTGGTCGTGGCGGTGAATCACGCGACCGGCCACACGGGCATGACGCGAATCCAGGTGCCGGCCATCAGCAAGCTGCAGCTTGATGCGAACGGGCGATGCTCCCTGGACGATCAGCTTGGCGGCCCGCTCAAGGTAAAGGACTTCGGGCAGGATGCGCTGGTGTCGCGCTGCTCGGTTGCCTCACTGGGCATCGCAGCGCCGGTGTACCTGTACCCGCCGGAGATCGACGTGCGGGTGTGGCGCAGCGCGGAAGCGGACGGCATCCGTCAGGACGCGCCGCCCACTCTGGTGCGCACGGGGGGCGCCGCCACCACGCGGGACACCTACGTCCACCTGGACACGCACTGGCGTGTGCGGACGCTGGCTCCCGCCGAGTGGCGCCTGCCGAACGGAGGCGTGCGCGAGTCGCCCGTGGATCTGGGCCTGCCCGCGGACCGGGTCGACGGTGGCATCTCCGAGTGCCGGGTGCCGGGTGCGGACGGTGGGACGGAGCCATGCCGTCCGGACTACCTGCGCGATGAAGGCGTCTCCGGCCGGCTCCTGGAGACCTGCTCCGCCTATGGCCCGGGCATGGCAAGCCAGCTGACCAAGGCCGTGGCCTGCTTCCGTGAGGGCGACCTGGAAGATGTCCCGGCGGGCGTACCGCCACTGGCGGGCCGGGTGGTGCGTGTCACGGGTTCCGCGGTGGAGGAGCCGGCGGTGGCGCAGTTCGGTGTGGTGCCGGGACGTGGCTCCGCCGCGCTCCAGGCGGCGATGCGCATTGTCACGCCCTCGGGCCAGCGGGTGACCCTGGGGAGTCTGCCCAAGGCCAACTACTACCTGCACGTCGTGGGGCATGAGGTGTTTCCCCGCGACCAGGACGGTGACGGTGTGCTGCGCCCGCAGGAGCGCAACGCACCGCCGCCTGACTTCAGCGAAGCGACGGAAGCGCACCCCGCGGGACTCCCCAAGCGGGCCCTGGGAGTGAAGAACGTCTACAGCAGCCTGGATCCGGATGGCTTCAAGGTGCTGCGCTACGACCCGGCCCGCGAGCACGAGTTCCGGGTGATGGAGCTCACACAGCCGGAGGTCGTAGCTCAGGGCTCGCTCGACTCGCGCGTCCTGGATGGGGAGTCGGCGGAAGCGGACTCTGACGATCTGGCCTACCAGTTCTTCGCGGGATTGATGCAGCCGGCGCCCGGCCGGGCCAATACGCCCACGGGCGATTACGTGGTTCGCTTCGGAAGCGATGAGTTCGGCGTGGAGTGCGAAGTCAACGTCACGTTCAACTCCATCACCGGCAACTGTGACAACGAGTTCATCGACGACGTCCTGTCCGCCAACGACCTGCTGTACGTGGAGCTGTATCTCAGCGGCAACGCGGACAACGTCCTCTATCGCTTCAACCTGATGGGAATGGCTCCGCGTGTGGACCTGCTGAAGGCAGGCAGTGCCTTCACGGCGAGGCGCTCGGTGGAGACCGGAACCGGGGGCCGGTCCGTCACGGATCGTTCCATTTCCCTGCCGGCCTCCGCGCACTTCGCGCTGGATCCCGCCGTCATCCACAGCGGGCGGGTGAAGGTCTGTACGTCCGAGGACTGCGGTACGGGCGACCTGGTGAACCAGGTGGACGTGCAGCTCCAGCTCAATGGCACCTACGCCGTGTCTCCATTGGATGGTGGCTCGGCGGAGGATCCGCTGGAGCAGTCGCCGCTGTTTGGCCTCAACGGCGCCCGGCTGTTCCAGCAGCCCATCCCTGCGCACCTGGTCTCGATGCCCGGCTCCGGGGTGGAGCCGAAGCGCTTCTTCCTCGTGCAGGAGGTATCGCAGCCGGAACCGCGGCGCCTGGTGCGGACGCTCGGTCGGCCGCGCGGCACATTCGAGGGCCTGAACGCGCGGGCCCCGGGACAGCTCACGGTCAAGGGCATCAACGTGGCGGACGGACACCTGTCGTTCGAACACGAGGACTTCGCCGTGCCGCAGTTGGCGGAAGCGGTCCGCTTCGCGCGCAGCTACAACAACCAGAGCAGCCTGGTCAGTACGACGGGCGTCGGCTGGACGAACAACTACGACGGCTTAGTGCAGGAAGAGCGGCTGGGCCGATACTCGGTGGTGATCGCGGGGCAGGCCTATGACTTCCCCGTGTGCGCCAACGTGGTCCGGGAGACGCGGATGGCGCAAGGCTGCGTCACGGATCGCTCGCACGGCATGCAGCTCGACATGAAGGAGAAGGCCGGCCAGACCGTGGTCGTCGTGACGACGGCGGAGGGCTTCGTCTACGAGTTCGGGACGCGGGCGAAGGGCTTCTCCCTGGAGGAGCGCCGCCGCTGGATGCTGGACCGCGTCCACGACGGACACGGTCGCGGGGACGAAGACGAGGGGTGGACCCGGCTCACGTACGAGCCGGGAAGCAATCTGGTGTCGATGGTGGAGCGCACTCCCGGCCGGCTCCAACTCGCCATGACCTATGAGGCCATCAACACCGGTGACGACACGGTGGCGTACCGGCTGCGCAACATGGCTCGCAACCAGGGCTTCGCGTTGTTGAAGACAGTAGAGGTGCGTCTCAAGGCTGGGGAGCAGGTGCTGCACCACCTGGAGCTCACGCACGACAAGCGAGGCAACCTGCTCAGCGTCTCGCGGACCTCCGCCCTGCCTGCAACGCAAGTCTGGGAATACGACTACGCGCCACTGCCCACTGGCCTGAGCGGCCATGCACTGTGGAGTGCCTCCAACGAAGTGACGAGCGCGCGGCTCAAGCAGAGTCCTCCAGAGGGCGGGACGCCTGTCATTCAATGGCAGTCGGCCTACGGACGCGAGGCGCAGCATGCGGTTTATGCGCACGTGGATGAGCGGGAAGTCGTCACGTCCGTGGTGGGGACGGGCATGCCTTCGCCGGGGTGGCGCATTGTCGCGGCGAATGAGTCGACGCGGACCATCAAGCGGCCGGATGGCGTGGATGTGTCGCTGAACCTCAATGACTATGGCAACACGAAGGCCACACAGGTTCCGGGTCTTGCGCCGAGCTCGGTCGCCTGGGGGAGCGAGGCTCGCGGCGGCCCGGTGCAGATGAACTCCTCCATGACGCCCATGGGGCGGGAGGTGAGCAACACCATCAACGACCGGCTCCAGTTGGATGGAGTGACGTTGCGGGACGCGCCTACAAGCATCGCGAATGTGCCGGGTGCGAGCGGCAGGCCGCTCTGGTCGGTGACAAGCCGTCAGTCCGAGACCGGCCGTGTCACAGGAGTGTCGGTGTCCACGGGGAATGGCCCGGTGAGCGTGAGCCGGCCGCTGTCTGCCTCGGGTGACTCGGAAGGCGTTACGGTGACGAACGCGGATGCCGACATCGTCTTCACTGCGCAACAGTTCCCGGATCCGGATGGCGTGGTGCAGGGGGGGCAGGATGCGTCGGGGAACACCCTGACGTTCTCCGGCCACGAGACGCAGCCGCTGGGCCTGCCTCGTTTCGTGGACGTGACCCGCACGCTCCAGAGCACGGGGGGCCGTGCGAGCTACCAGGTGGAGTACGACTATGACGCGCTCGGCAATCGCACCCTGGAATGGAACCACACCACGGGGGCCCGGGTTGAGCTCACCTATGACTCCGTGGGTCGTCTGCAGTCGCGCACGGTGGCAGGCAACCCTGCTCAGGTATGGACGTACTCCTACGTGCTCACCAATGACGGGATGAAGGTCACGAAGACACTGGCGCTCGGGCGGTGGGGACGGAGCCAGTCGAACACGACGGAGTACCAGCAGGGGCTCAAGCGCGCTGAGCGCTTCACCTATGGCTTGAACGCGCAGGTCGGCGCCGTGGTGTACGACGATTACCAGGGGACGAGACTGCAATCGTTCCAGGATGCGCGCGGGTATCGACACACGCTGACCTACGACTCCGCGGGCCGGCTGACAGGCGAGACGGTCGGTGGCAAGTCGCTCTACACAAACGTCCCGGATGACGACGGCAACCTCATCGAGGTAACGAACAGCGACGGCCTCAAGACGCGCATCGGGTACGACGCGCTCGGGCGACCGGTGAGTTGGGCATACGAGACCAAGGGTTCCGGAGAGCCGTGTAACGAGCAGTGCCGGTTCTCGGATGTGGAAACGGTGGTGCTCGACGCCGAGGGTTCGGTGGTCAAGCGGACGTTTGGCACGTTGGCCAAGAAGCACGTCTTGGAATCCGGGACGGATGCAATGGGCCGCGAGGTGTCGGTCCAGAGCAATGCGCAGAGTCACGGAGGCGTCCATGCCGAGACGGCGTATGACGCGGCGGGGCGGGTGGTCCACCGTACCGACTTCGAGACAGGACTGGATGAGACGTATGCGTATGACGACGTGCTCGGCCGGCTGACGCGCTACGTCCGCACGGTTCAGTCCGCGGAGGGGGTGAGGACGCTGACCGAGACCCGGGCCTATACGGACAATCCGGCGGGCACCAGCCTGGTCCTGGTGACACACACGTTGTCAGGAGAGGCGGCGACAGAGACCCCGACGCGACAGGAACTGCGCACCTACTCCGTGGATGCACAGGGGCGCATCCTGAGCATCACGGAAACAGTAGATGGCCAGCCTGCGGTCCACGTGAGGGAGTACGACGCGCTCGGCCGTCTGTACGCCAGCGTGGATCCTCTGGGGCGGCGGATGACGCGCGAGTATGACGCCGCGGGCAACCTGGTGTCTGAGACTCAGCCGGGCAACATCACGACGACGTTCACACATGACGCCGAAGGCAATGTCCAGACGCAGACCGGGCCACTGGAGAACGAATCGTGGGGGATGACCTACGATGCGCTGGGGCGGATGCAGACGCGTACGCTGAATGGACAGCCTCCTCAGTCTCCTTGGACCTGGACCTATGCATACCCAGGGGATGGCCTCGAGACGGAGACCGATCCTGAGGGGACGGTTGTCGCCCGGACGCGCAATGCACGGGGGCTTGTGGAACATGAAGTCTGGACGGGAGTGACGAGCGGCGAGCGCTCGGTGCGGACCCGTTACGACGGCCCCTGGATGAAGTGGCGGACAACGATCGAGGGTGACTCGGCCCACGTGATCAAGCGCGACTCCGTGACCGCGATTGATGACCGTGGGCGAACCCGACTCGAAACCGAGAGCTGGTCTTCGCCTGGGTACAGCTACGCCTACACGACGACGACAGGTTGGGCGGACCGGACTGTGACGTCTGCTGAAACCTGGACGATGAACGACCTGGCTCTGGGTGTCCGGACGGTGACGGCACAGGTCGACAGTCTGGGGAACGTGGTTCGACGCGTCCAGTCGGGAGCGGAGGACCAGTGGGAGTACTATGCGGACGGCAAGCCCATGCGCTCACGCGCGTATGGCTTTGCTCCCGATGAACTCACCCAATGGACCTACGACACCAGCGGCCGGGTGAAGACCCAGCGCTTCGGGTCGGAGGAGACCGCCTTTACGTATTACGCGGACGGCCAACTCCACTCCGAGACGACCCCTGATCTCCGGGTGAAGACGTTGACGTACAACGACCGAGGCCTGCCAGAGACAGAAAGCCTTGGACGGGGAACGGACGTGAGTCGTACGCGGTACGTCGCCTACGACAACGCTGGCCACGCCACCGTCATCCGGCAGGCGGACGGCACCCCTGACGCGGTTGACTGGCAGTACCTGTACGGCTCCCGTGACGAGTTGCTTGAGGTGACGCCTCCGGGCCTGGGGACGTTCAAGTACACGTATGACGCGCTGGCGCGGTTGAAGACAATCACGCCTCCCGCGGGCTCGGTGACGCCTGAAGTGACGTACGGCTACGATTTCATGGGGCGCGAGGTGTCGCGCAAGCGGGGCACCGCCACCTGGATCACGAACTGGGCGAACGGCAACCCCGAGGTACAGAACGAGTTGAACGAGCGGGTCGCGCGGGTCCTGGACGGTCGAGGCCGCGTGGTCCACGAAGAATTCAAGGCAGGGCGCCCCACGGCGGATGCCTCGGGCGCGATGCGGACCTTCACGGATCTGGACACGGTCGACTACGTGTACAACGGCCGGAATCAGCTTCGGAAGGTGACGGAGCGCCGCGGAGCCAATACGACTGTACGGTCGCTGTCTTATGACGGGCAGGACCGCCTGGAGACCATTAACAGTGGAAACGCGGACACCATCACCTACCACTATCACAACAGTGGTGTGATGGATTGGGTTCAGTCTCCGGCTGGAACGGTGAACTATGACGTGGGGCCGTTGCAGCGACTCAGCAAGGTAACGCTGGCGGAAGGCACGCAACTGGATGTCGAGTGGGAAGCAGGAGGCCGCCGGGTCAAGGCGGTTGGAAACGACGCGCTCCAGCATTCCTACTGCTATGACAACCGGGGCCGCATTGCCTCCGTAACGCACGATATCGCTACCGAGGCGCGCAATGCGCGACGTGAGAACTGCGACAGCGCGCCTTCCTCACTCATCAATTCACCTCATCTGCGATACCGCTACACGTACGACAACCGTGGCAACCGCCTCTCTGAACTGGTGGAGCGCGCCCAGGCGGGAACGCCAGGAGGAGCGGAGACGACGGAGTACGGCTACGATCTTGCGGACCGCCTGATGGGTGTGAGGTATCCGGAAGGCCAGTCCGTTCTCTATGCGCTGCACAATGACGGCTCGCGCAAGGCAGAGAAGAGGGTTTCGGGGTACGCAGGAGGCCTGAGTCTCAGCGAGTCCGCCTTCAATGCCGTGAGTCAGCCTCAGGAACATGTGGCGTATGGTTATGATGCGTTGGGAGGCTTGCAGAAGACGACGAACGGACTCGCCGCCCATGCGGTGATTGCTGCCTATCAAACTGACCTCGCCGGTCGCCTGGTCAGTGAACAGCGCGGAAGCCTTAACAAGTTGTTCCACTTCGACGCTGCGGAGCGTCTCGTCAAAGTGGAGCAGACGGATGGCTCGCAACAATGGAGTGCGACGTATCAATACGATTACGCAGGCCTGCGTCGTTCCCGCACGGTCAATGGCGCAACCACGAACTATCTGTGGAGCGGGAGAACCCTGGTCGAGGAGCATCTGCCTGATTCGACCCAGCTTCTCTATCAGTTTGGGGCTGGGCTCACGCTCGCAGTTGGATCCGAGCGCATCCTTCAGGATGGTCTGGGGAGCGCGGTAGCGCGTATTTCACCCGGAAGCCCTGCAACGCATCATCGCTACGATGCATGGGGTAATTACCGGGATGGGAACAGACCCACGTCTACCCAGGCCAGCCTTGGGTATACCGGACATGCCTATGACGCTGAGTTGGGTCTGACTTATGCCCAGCAGCGGTGGCTTGATACTTCGACTGGGCGGTTCTTGAGTGAGGATCCTGTCGGCCCGGAGGCGTACCTCGCGGCATCGCAAGGTCAGAATCCGTGGCTGTATGCCCACGGAAATCCAACGCGGTACACGGATCCTGACGGGCGGTGGGTGAATCTTGCGGTAGGTGTCGGTGTTGGCGCCATCGGTGGTTGTGCCTTCGGGTATTTGGGCGACAATGATGGAGAGGGCCTCGATGCCTGCCTCAAGGGGGCCGCGGTCGGTGCTGCTACCGGCCTTGTTGCTGGCGCAACCCTTGGCGCATCCATGTGGGCGACCGGGGCCATGGGGATCGGAACGACGGCAACGGGCGCGACGGGCAGCGTGCTCGTTTCTGGCACGCTCGCTGGAGCTCTTGGAGGTGCTACCGGCGGTGCAGGCAGTGTTCTCGTCAACGGTGGCAGCGTTGAAGAGGCGGTTGCATATGCTGGAATCAGCGCTCTAAGTGGCGCAGTCGGTGGGGCCGTTGGGGTCTGGGCAGGAAAAAGTACGGACTACATTTTTGGTAGGACGGGAACCCATCTCATTGACGAGGCTGTGTCGGGCGCCTTCGGAGGCGTTCTTGGCGATGCGGCAGGCCAAGTCGTGATGGTGTCTCTGGACCCCAAATCCAAGTTCTCGGTTGCTCAGCTTGTTTTTGCGGGTGCCGTAGGCGGAGGGTTTGGGGCTGCGTCTGGGTTCGAGCGCGACTTTGGGAATTTTATTGGTGGAACGATCGATGAGGGGCTTCAGAACGCTGTTCGCGAAATCGGTGGAATTGCGCCTAGGGCTCCCCGTGACGCCTATGAGCCGCTGTACCCCTCTGACGTGCAGTCCGCTAGCGTGGCGGGTGAGAGCGGCTTCTGGGGCGTGGAGCCTCAGCAGGAGGCGCTGTTCGACTTGATTGAGAAGATTCGGAATCGCATGAAGGACCCCAGCTATATTCCTTCAAAAAAGGACAAGAAAGTCGTGGTGGTTGCCGCAAGGGAGCTCATGACTGGTCGCGTTCGAGCTTCTCGCTCGGCAGGTAAAAAAGGGGTTCCCAATCTGGAGCCTGAACTCGATGAAGCTGTGGCGCACACTCAATCGCTTGTAGAGCAGGAACAGATCATAGATCTGGGTAGAGGATCGTTCGTGACTTGCGCAGAGCCTGCTTGTGCGAACCCTCTGCTCACTCCTGTTGATGTCGGCGGGCAAACTGTCACCCCCAGGATTCGAAATCTCAGGTTTACGGAAGCTTACGAAATCACGTACATGGGGCCAGGAATGGAGCCGCGTATTGCAATCAAAGCTGTGTGTGCGTATTGTTCGACCACGTTCGGCAGAGCTGTGTTCCCGGATGGAGCGCGGTTCCAACCGACAGCGCCATGGGGCGCCGGAGATTCCCAATGATGGGCTGGCAACAGAGGAGGCTCTCAGAGAGAGCGCAACGGCTCCTGCGAGCAGCATCAGTTCATCGTGTTCCGAATGATGAAGCGACGGTTCGGTCTTGGCTCTTGGCGAACGAGCCCGGTCTTGAGCCGTCGGTGTTTGTTGGTTTCCAGAGAGACTTCGGCGGCCTGATTCTGGACATCCCCGGAGAAGTCCTTTCGCTAGGACTTTGGTATGAGGATTGGAGTGGCGGCGTTACTGGGCCAGTTTCAGATGAGGACGACGACGGGAATACCCTGGTGAGTTGTGGCTCATTCCGGGCTGCGCAGTATGCGCTTTATATGAGGGGGGATGGCGCCATCTATCTGGGAGAGTGGCCTGCTGCCAGTTCCGTCGAAAGATATCTTGAAGACATGGCTATGTTCTCTGCGGCGTATGGAGCACGCACTTCTAGAGTGAAGAAATTCAATCTTCCGCAACGGTTCGGTGAGCGGTTCGCGGCCCTTGAGCTTTCCTCGGTTGAGATGGCCTCGGATTGGCCATACTTCGCGTGGTGGATTGGGGATGGCGTCTTTGTTCGCGAGGATGGAGACGTAGGTGGTGCCGGGCAGGTGACTGCCAGGGTTTTTGGGCGTGCTGACTCTCCTCGCGTGGCTGCTATCGAGGCTGCTCTGCTGGGTTCGTAGTGAGTTGGTGCGCTGGGCTCACAGGAGACCTCTGTGCGACGACGCATCCATCCGGAGTTGCTCCCCGGGAGCGACGCGTTGACGTACAGCAGAGCCGGCTGTCCCGTAGGTACGAGGGAAAGAACGAACCCCGCGCGCACCATCTTGTCCCCCATTTCAGCCTCCGGCGCTTCGCTAACAACAAAAAGCGCGTTCAGGTTCAGGTGGCATCGCGAGACCAGAGGCACACGTCCGGCTTCAGCGTTCTAAGTGCGTGCGTGGAGCGCGACTTCTGTGCCGTCGAGACAGTGTGTGGCACCTCAACAAGCTGAAAGCCCGGGCCAGCGCATCCCTCGCGCCAACCCGGGCCTCAATCCCATCCAGATGAATCAGCGGCCTACGGCTTCTTCACGTCGTAGGACACCAGTTCCTCCAGGCGTTCCCCTTCCTCGCGGACCTTGCCCACGCCGGGGACCAGCCAGTACAGGCGCTGCTTCTCTTCCTTTACCTCGCCGCTCTTGTTCAGCTTGTCGCGCTGGACCTTGATGGCATTGGTGAACGTGCCCGCGGGCGTCGTCACCGTGACGTCCTTCTCCAGCACCTTCCAGACGTAGGTCGGATCCTTTCCCTCCGTCCCTCCCGCCGCGTAGGTGATCAGCTCACGCACCTTGTCCTGGTGCTCCCAGGGCACGGAGGACGGCGTCGCCGCCAGGGACTTCATCATCGCGGGGGACCAAGTCGTTGCCTTGGAGGCCAGGCCGTCCGTGACGTCCTCTTCGCGCAGGCGCACCACCAGGCCGTTGGTCAGCTCCAGTTGCCAGGAGTTCTCTTCGTAGACCGTTCCGGACTTCGTCCGGTCCTGCCGGCTGTGCACCTTCACGGCCGTCATCGTCGTGTCCGGCACCGTCTCCGGACCCTGCACCGTCACGACCTTGTTGAAGACCCCCTCCACGCCATCCGTGATGCGGTAGGTCCACGTGGAGCCCGTGGTCAGCGGCCACAGCGTCGTCAGCTCCGCCTGCTGATCCGGCTTCGTGCCGCCGCCCGTGCCCGGGTCCACCGCGTTGCCCGGCAGGTCCACCGTGCCGTCCGGGTTCGTCGTGGGCGCGCCCGGATCATTCCCCGTGGGCAGGCTGCCTCCACCGCCACCACAGGCGGCGATGGCTCCGCACGCCGCGAACAGCACCGCCAGCTTCCTGAACTTCATACCGTCTCCTCCCGCGCGCCCTTCGCGCTCACCGCCGTCCACCGCAGGCCCCGCAAGGGCGCCCCTTCCGTCCGTCCCAACGCCGCCGCCAGGCTTCCAGGCTCCGGCTCCTCTACTTCCAGCTCCACGCGCCGCGCGGAGAAGTCCATCGCGCAGCTCTTCACCAGCACGTTGCGCTCGCCCAGCGCCGCCCTCAGCGTGGCCTCCGCTCGCACCAGGTCATCCGCCTGCGCGGACACCAGCAGCCGCTGCTTCGACTCCTTCGTCGCCACGGCCTTCTTCTCGAACAGGTCCAGCACGAAGAGCAGCACCGCCACGAACCCCGTGCCCACGCACGCCAGCACCAGGTTCCCGTGGCCGCAGGCCATGCCCAGGCCAATCACCAGGAACAGGATGGCCGCGTCACGCGGGTCCTTCAGCCCCGAGCGGAACCGCACGAACCCGCCCAGGCCCACCAGTCCGAAGGCCTTCGCCACGCTGTTGCCAATCACCGCGGTAATCACCGCCGCCGCCGCGCAGAGGAGGATCTGCGCTTGCACCATCTCCACCTTCGGCAGCGGCTTGCCCGTCACCATCCGCCACGGCCGCGACGACAACAGCGCGCCAATCACCGCCGCAGCCACCAGCCGCGGGAGGATGGCCCCCATCGACAGCGACTGCAGCTCCTGCTCCACGTCCTGGAACAGCGCTCCGAACGGACCCTCCATGGGCGTCATGCCTCCTGCCGCCCGGCGTCCACTCCCAGCGTCTCCGCCAGCGCCCGCGCCGGCCGCTGCGCCTGCTCCAGCGCGCGAGCGTGCGCCACCACCGCGTACGCGTTGCGCAGCACCGGCAGCTTCCCGGCCTGCTCCTCCAGGATGCGCTCCAACAGCGCCCGCGTCTCCGCCACCAGCGGCAGCCCGCGCATCGACGACACCACCGTCGCTGGCCACCGACGCGCCGCGGAGGCCCGCAGCTTCCACGCGGCCGGCGAGTCCATCCCGTCCACGGAGTCCAACGCCTCCTTGGTGGACTGCGCGCCCCGCTCACGCATCGCCCAGGCCCGCGGCGTGTCCACGCCGGTCAGCGAACGCAGCACCAGCTTCAGCGCTCCCTTCTCCAACTGCTCGCGCAGGCCCACCGCCACCGGCGTCTCCAGCCCCGTGGTGCTCTTCAGCACCGCCAGCCGGTCGTGCGGAATCAGCGCATCGCGCAGCGCCTCCGCGCGCCCCGTGCTCAGTCCGCCCAGGCTGCGCGCCACTTCCGAGTACAGCTTGCGCTGCATGCCCGCCTCGCGGACCACCCAGGACTCCTCGCCGTCCACTCCCACGAGTCCCAGCAGCACCGCCGCCAGATGCCCGTCCTTCATGCCCCGCTCGCGCAGCGCCCACGCTTCCGGCGAGTCCTGCCGCTTGAGCCCCTCCAGCACCGCCGCCGGCGCCTGCGCGTACAGCCGCTGCCGCAGCGCGTGCGAGCGCGGGGACGTCACGAACCCCAGACCCTCCGCCACGTCCGCCGGCACGCTCGCCGACAGCACGTCGCGCAGCGTCCACGCCGTGTCGTCATCCAGCCCGCTCAGGCTTCGCGCCACCAGGCCCGGCAGCCGCTCCGCGTACGCCACCCGGCGCTGGTGCGCGGGCAGGCCCGGGATGCCGTTGAGCAGCCACGCCGCCAGCTGCGGCTCGCGCGCCTCCAGGCCGTCCACCGCCTGGAAGAAGCGCTCCTCCACGTCGTCCACCGACACCGCGCCCGGCGCCGGCGGGGCGGGGACCAGCCGCTGCACTGGCTGCTCACGGCCCTCCAGCCTCGCGACCACCGCGTCCACCAGGCGCTGCTCCAGCACGCGCAGCGGCTGATCATTGTTCTCCAGGATGATCCACCGCGCCGGGTCCTTCCGGGCCTGCGCCAGGAACGCCTCGCGCACGCGCACCGCCAGCCCCGCGCCGACCAGTCCCTTGCGGCTGTCCGCGTCGTTCACCTTGCCGCTCTGCACCTTGCCCAGCCGCTTGCGCAGCCGCGCCAGGTCCGGGTCGACGTCCACCAGGATGACCAGGTCCGGCCACAGCCCCTGCGACGCCAGCTCGCACGCGGGCAACAGCTGCGCCTCCTTCAGGCCCCGCCCACCGCCCGTCAGCGCGAGCTGCGAGTAGAGGTAGCGGTCGGTGATGCACACGTCGCCCCGCTTTAGCGCGGGCGCGATGACCTCTTCCAACTGCTGCGCGTCACGGGCCAGGTTCAGGAAGAACTCGGCGCGCGGGCCCATCTCCAGGAGCTTCGCGTCGCGCGTCAGGTCGCGGATGCGCCGCGCGGTGGGCGACTGCAATTCGCCGCCCTCGCGCGCGTGCGCGACCTTGTAGCCCAGCCGCTTCAGCCGGGCCGCGAGCAGGTTGGACAGCGTCGTCTTGCCGCTGCCGTCAATGCCTTCGAAATCGATGAACACGGTGCCCTAACCCCCTACGACCCCAACGCCACCTGATGTGAAGGCATGCACCCGCGACATGCCCTCCGCGAACTTGCTGTACGCCGTCGCTCCCCCCGGATTGAGGGCCGACAGCCACTCGGGCAGCGCCGCCCCGAGGTGCTTCACCTCCACCACCACCCGCGAGTCCTCCCACACGGGCATCCCCAGCCGCTCCACCGTCAGCGCCACGGGCGACAGGGCCAGCTCCGGCGATACGGCGTGGAAGCCGATGTCCCGGTCCACCGTCACCCGCCACTCCTGCGACACCTGGTACACGTGCCGCCGGTACGTCACCGCCAGCACCGGCGACAGGCTTCCCCCTGCGATGAGCGGCAACAGGCTCACGCCGCCCTTGAGGGTCCGGCCCAGCTCCGCGCGCGGCACCCACACGCGCCGCTTCCGCGTGAGCCCGCCACGCTCGAGCTTCACCTCCAGCACCACGCGCTCGCGGCCCGCCGCGCCCACGTCCGGCGAGTACTCCTTCGTCCTCACCTTGAGGCAGTCGTCCGGCGTGCGCAGCGCGCGCATCGCCAGCGGATGTCCCGGCTTGTCGAAGTACACCGACACGATGCGCGTGGGCGGCGGCAGGTACCCGCCCAGCTCCTGCGACAGCCTCGCGCAGACCGCCTTGGCGTCCGGGGCCTCCAGCACGCGCTTGAACTCACGCCGCAGCTTCGTCACTTCCCCTTCAGCGAACGAGATCATCTCCAGGTGTCTCCTCAACGGAAGCGGGTGGCGAGCTGCACCGACAGCTCGAGCGCGGGCGTCACGTCCCCCGGCCGGAGCGCACGCTCCGCCTGGACCTGCGCCTTGAACGAATCCGCCAACAACACGTTGAGCCCCCCCGTCACCGAATGCCCTTCCGCCTGGATGCCACCCTGCAATTGCAGCGCCTCCGCCCCCACCACCGGTTGCACCGCCCACCCGTTGTGGCCTACCGGCACCGTCCAGTAGGCCAGCACCGACTGCGACTGGAACGGCCCCAACGCCAGCCGGCCCATCGCCGCCTCACCCGTCAACGACAGCCCCCAGAGGTTCAGCTCCGCGTCCGCCGCCGTCGCGTACTGCTTCGTCCCGTCAATCACCTGCGTCAGGTACGTGCTCGTGCCCAGCGTGAGGAACTTGAACGGGCGGATGCTCAGCCGCGCGGAGCCGTCCTCGCTCAGCCGCTTCCCGGTCGCGTCCTCGCCGCCCTCGAAGAGGCCCGCGGAGAACTTCAGGCCCCACGCCTCCTTGAGCCGCATCTCGCCCATCACGCCCAGGCGCCGCCCGCCCAGGGAGTTCGTCTCCGTGAGGTAGTCCTCGACCAGGCCGCGCTCCTGGATGGGCAGCCGCCACGCAGACTCCTGCGAGCGCTGCAGGAAGGGCGACTTGAAGCGGCCCGCGTACAGCCGCATGCGCTTGCCGTCGTCCGCCAGCCGGACGAACGCGTCCTTGAGAATCGTCTTGGAGGCGAGATCCGCGCTCACCTCCGCTTCCAGGTTGGACAGCGACGCGGCCACGCCCACGCGCGCGGACTCGATGCCCAGGTCGCGCTCGTACTTCTGGCGCTCGTCCGCGGCGGCCCGCGCGAACACGCGGCCGAACACGCGGATCCGCTGCTGCGGCCCGCCCTTGTCGTCCACCTTGTCCGCTTCGTCCGGCGCCTCGCCCAGCGTGTCCGCCTTGGGGCCCGTGTCCTTCTTCTTCTTCTTGCCCGGCACCGCCGCGCCCGGCACCGGCGCGCCCGCCTCGGAGACCTGCTCCGGCGAACCCATGACGGGCCCCTGCGAACCGCCAGGCATTGCCTGCGCCACCGCGCCTTCCAGCGCGTCACCTGTCCCGTCCGCCGGCTTCTTCGCGTCGTCGTCTCCGGACACCTCGAGCGGCCGGTCTACTCCTTCCGCCGCCGCGTCCTCGTCCGGCTCCGGCGCCGCGCTCGCGACCGCCGGCAGGCCCAGGAGGACCGCGACGAGCAGTCCCCGCCGCCACCCCTTTTCCTCCAGCCCCGTCCCGCCCATGCCCGATGTCTCCCCGCCCCGGTAATGCCCGACGCCTTCCGACCCGCCGCCTGCTCCCCTGTGCAACCCCGGTGCCCAGGGCAGGGACGTGCACTGCCGGACATCCGGAAGCGGCGCTCGGGGTGGATGCCCCGTGACGTGGCCGTGACGAGACCCAACCTGGGAAGACTTTTTCCCTCCCGGGGCCCCGCATGGCTGTAACGACGGACTGTAAGAAGGGCGGTGTTACCGATCAGCGGGCGGATCCGCCGGAGGGGCGGCGGGCTCCACTGGAGGCTCGGCACCGGACTCCACGGGTGTGGCTTCCGCAGGCGCCTGGGGCAGGGGAGGGATGGGGTGCTCCGGCGTCACGCCTCGCCGCGTGACGGCGTACAGCACCCGCGCCAGCAGGAGCCCTCCGGCGATGGCCATCAGGACGCGCCAGACCATGGGTGGAACCGGAGGCTCGCTCACGGTGAAGCGCGCGTGGGCCGACTTGGGGCGGGTGGTGAGGAAGCGCACGTCCACATCCCACGTGCCGGCCTCGTCGGGGACGAACTCGGTGCTCCAGCCCACGGCGTCGCGCGTCAGCGTGCGCGTCACCTGACCCGGCACGCCCTCTCGGGAGAACGCGACCGTGACGGCGCCCTGGAAGGGAGGTCCCTGGAGGTTTCCCACCGACAGCGTCAGCCGCAGCGGCTCACCGGGGCGGGGGACGGCGGGGGTGAGGACGCCGTTCAGCTGGTCCTCCGCGTCACGCCAGGAGAGGGAGAGCAGCTCGCCGCGCCGCTCCACCTTGATCTGATCCGACGCGGGGCCCGCGGCGGCATGCAGGGCCAGCAGGCAGGTCATGACGACCCACCCCAGGAAGGAGGTCGTGCGGCTTTGCCTCATGGACCGCTGTCCCCTAAGATGCGCTGCCCTGTCACCTTCCACCAAGCTTGCTCCCCCCGGGGAGTCCCCGGGATGAATCCTCAAGCATTCGGGAAATACCAGCTCATCAAGAAGCTCGCCACGGGCGGCATGGCCGAAGTCTGGCTTGCGCGTCAGTCCGGAATCGAGGGCTTCCAGAAGGAGCTTGTCGTCAAGCGCATCCTCCCGCACCTCGCGGAGGACCGCGAGTTCGTGGAGATGTTCAAGAACGAGGCGCTGATCGCCGCGCGCTTCAACCATCCGAACATCGCGCAGGTCTACGAATTCGGCGAGGCCAACGGCACCTATTACATCGCCATGGAGTTCATCCACGGCGAGGACCTGGGCCGGGTCATGCGCAAGGCCAGCGGGATGAATCAGTGGATCGCCCGTCCGCTGGCCATCCGCATCGTCGCGTCCGCGTGCGAAGGCCTCTACTACGCGCACAGCCGCAACGATGACCGCGGCCAGCCGCTCAACGTGGTGCACCGCGACATCAGCCCGCAGAACATCCTGATCAGCTTCGATGGTTCGGTGAAGCTGGTGGACTTCGGCATCGCGAAGGCCGCGGACCAGGCTTCGATGACGAAGTCCGGCGCCATCAAGGGCAAGTTCGCGTACATGGCGCCCGAGCAGGCCGCGGGCAAGCACCTGGACCGGCGCGCGGACATCTTCGCCATCGGCCTGGTGCTGTACGAGATGCTCACCGGGCACCGGCCGCTCAAGAAGGACTCGGAGCTGGCCACGCTGCAGGCGGCCATGGAGTGCTCCATCCCGTCCCCGTCCGAGGTGGCCGACGTGCCCCGGGACATGGACCACGTGGTGATGCGCGCCCTGGCCAAGAGCGCGGATGACCGCTACGACAACGCGCGCGAGTTCCAGACCGCGCTGGAGGAGCTGCTCGTCAACGAGCGCTGGCTCGTCACCTCCGGGCAGATTTCGGAGCTGATGAAGACGCTCTTCGCGGATCGTCTGGATGACGAGCTCAAGCAGGGCCAGGTCATGCCCGTGGGCGAGGACTCCAACACCGCGCCGCCCCGGCCGCCCCCGGACATGAACTGGGAGGCCCCGCCGGGTGAGTCGCGCGAGCGCTCGCGAAGCAACGCCACCCGCACGGGCTCCGCGCCCCGCCGCGCCACGGGCATGTCCCCCGCGCTGGCGGATGATCCGAACGAATACGACGCGCCGTCTCTCACCGGCGTGGAGCAGCCGCCGCCCCGGCGCCGCTCCAGCGTGTCGGAGCCGGCGGTCCGGCGAGGCACGTCCACCAGCAACCCGAACGCGACGCAGATCGCCCGCACCAACTCTCGCTCGGACCTGCGCAGCCAGTCCGTGGACGACGTCCCTCCGCCCCGGCGCACGGCGTCGCGCGCCATGCCGGTGTCGGAGCCGCCCATGCGTTCGCGCTCGGGCGTGCATCGCATGGAGCTGGAGGACGACGAGCGCACGCGCCTGCCGCCGCCGGACGATGAGACGGAGCCCGCGCCCGCGCCGCCGCCTCCGCGCCGCCGCACCAGCACCAGCACCAACCAGTCCGCCGTGGAGCCTCCGCGCCGCCGCACCTCCAGCCGCGTGGACGCCCCGCGCGCCCGCCCGGTGGCCCCGCCGGTGGATGACGAGGATTCCGGCGAGCGCCGTCCGTCGCGCTCCAGCGCCCCCGCGCTGCCGGAGCCGGTGAAGCCCAGGGGCGGCAGTGTGCGCACGTTGGTGACGGTGGGCCTCGTCGTGGGCCTGCTCGCGCTGGGCGTGCTCTTCCGCGAACCCATCACGCTGGCGCTCACGTCCAAGGCCGCGGACGCGCAGGGCGTGTGGCTCACGGTGAACACCAACCAGCCGGTGAAGGTGTCCGTGCGGCACTCGGAGCGCTGCAACAGCCCGGAGCCGGTGACGATGCTGGGCACCGCGCCGCTCACGCGCGTGCAGGGCGCCCACCTGCAGGACACGCTCATCCTGGAGAACGACGCCCAGGGCATCTACCTGGAGGACTCGGAGGAGCTCGCGTTCGGCGCGCCGGGCGAGCTGAAGACCTTCGAGCGCAGCTTCAAGGAGGGCACCCTCAAGCTGAAGATCACCCCCAAGGGGATGACGACGGGCCTGACGGTGTACCGGAACAACCAGATGATGGGCAGCGCCGGCACCACGCTCAAGCTGATGGAGGGCAAGCAGCGCCTGGAGCTGCGCGGCAAGCAGCTCAAGGAGCCCGTCGCCTTCGAGGCCACCATCAAGCCCGACGAGACGACGGACCTGCCGTTGGACCTGGCCTCCGCGCTCTAGTAGCGCGGCAGGGCAGGGTCCACGGTGCGCGAGTACAGGTCGATGCCGCCCTGGAGCGACACGGCCTCCAGGCCCCGGTCGATGAGGTACGCGGCGCCGTCCAGGCTGCGCACCCCGTGGTGGCAGTAGACGACCACGGGGCGGCCGCGGAAGGACTCCAGCTGTTCGTGGAAGTCCTCCAGCTCCGGCAGCGGCATCAGCACCGAGCCGGGCAGGGCCACCCACTCGTGCTCGTGCGGGAAGCGCACGTCCACCAGCACGGGGCGCGACTCGGGAGGGCCGGCCAGGCGCCGGGCCAGCTCGGCGGGGGTGATTTCGGGGATGGGCATGGGGGTTATCTTCTGTTGAGCCGGGAAGGGGCCCGTCAGGTCCCTTGGCTTTTCGGGCGCCAGGGCGTTATGTGGCGCTGTCTACGAGGAGATTGAAGCACATGGATACTTCTACCGCCGTCACCGGCTCCACGCCGGCCTCCCAGCCCGCCGCCTCCGAGCCCGTCGTCCTGACGGCCGCCGCCATCGCCCAGGTGAAGACGGTCATCCAGGCCCAGGGCTTCCAGGGCTACTTCTTCTCCATCCGCGTGGTGCCCTCCGGCTGCAGCGGCCTGGGCTACGACCTGAACCTCGTCAAGGAGATGAAGGCCGGCGACCAGACGTGGGAGCAGGATGGAGTGACCATCGCCACCGACGCGCTGAGCGCCCAGTACCTCTCGGGCACGCACATCGACTACGTCACCAGCGTCACCGGCGCGGGCTTCAAGTTCGAGAACCCCAACGCCAAGTCGTCCTGCGGCTGCGGGACGTCGTTCACCACCTGATTCGCTGTTCGTCGACTCAAGGTGCAAGGAGGGCCGGGATGGGACGCCAGGCAGGCGTGCCCCCGGCCCTTCGTGCGTCCAGCTCTCAGGCTCCGGCCACGGGCTTCATCACCTTCATCCAGTTCTGCTCACCCTGGCCGCGGTTGCGGCGCTGGGCGCGGCGGGCCTCCGCCTCCTGGAAGGCCTGGCGCTCCGCCTCCGACTCCAGGAGCAGCGGCGGCACGGGCACGCCCTTTCCGTCCTGACCCTGCGCCACGAAGGTGAGCAGCGCGCTGGTGGTGAGGTGCCGCTCACCGGTGAGCGGGTTCTCCGCGTGCACGGTGACGCCCACCTCCAGCGAGGTGCGGAACGCCGCGAGCACGCGCGAGTGGAGCAGGGCAATCCAGCCCACGCGGATGGGGGCGTGGAAGTGCAGGTCGTCCATGGACGCCGTCACCACGACCTGACGGCAGTGGCGCTGGGCGGCCACGGCGCCGCAGATGTCGATCCACTGCATCACCTTCCCGCCGAACGCGGCGTTCAGGTTGTTGGCGTCCGGAGGGAGGATGAGCTGCGTCATCACCACTTCGGAGTCGCGCGGGCTCTTGGGGCTGAGGTCGTGCATGGCGCTGGTGAGCGTCGCACGAAACAGCGCCGCGTCAGGCCAGGAATGCGGAGACGCGGTCCATGAACTCCTCGCGGCCCTCGCCGCGGCGGATGTCCTGCTTGGAGACGTCCACCACCAGGCACTCCACGCCGTACTTCTCCTGGAGCACCTGCGGGAAGCCCGCGTAGTAGCCGTTGAGGCCCTTGAGGAAGGGCCGCCCGATTCCCTTCTCCTCCGCGCGGCCGCGCGTGCGGATGCGCTGGAGCAGCACCTCCTCCGACGGTACGTCGAAGCAGATGACCTTGTCCGGCCGCACGATGTGGCGCGACAGCCGCTGGAAGTACTCGTAGTACAGGTCCAGCTCCGCGTTCGTCATGTGCCCCAGGCCGTGCAGGTACTTGGCGAAGATTTCCGGGTCCTCGTAGAGCGTGCGGTCCTGCACGCAGCTCTTCCGGACGGAGTGGATGAGCTCGTGGTGCTCCACGCGCCGGATGAGGAACTCCAGCTGCAGCGTGAACGACCACCGCGACATGTCGCCGTAGTAGTCACGCAGGAAGCGGTTGTCGATGACGGGCTCGTCGAAGAGCTCGAAGCCGAAGGCCTGGCTGATGAGCTTCGCGGCCGTCGTCTTGCCCGCGCCGATGTTGCCCGCGAGCGCCACGAAGCGCTTGGCGCGCGGCACCTTCACCTTCGCCTTGAGCGTGTTGCGAGCGGCGGGCTTCGTGTCGGCGTCGGCCGGGGGCGGCGCCTTGGTCGAGGGCTCGGTGCGGGACGTCGCCGGACGCGCGCGGGCGGTGGAGCGGGGCATGGAGCCCGAAGGCTTAACCCGGCTTTCCAGAGGCGTCCATTCGCTGGCGGAGCAGGTCCGGCCGGTCGGTCATGATGCCGCCAATGCCTTCCTGGATCAGCCGGTCCATCTCCGCCGGATTATCCACCGTCCACACGTTGATCCACTTGCCGCGCTCGGCCGCGGCCTTCAGAAGCGCGTCGTCCACCAAGCGCACCTCGCCGAAGTACAGCGGCATGTCGAGCACGCTGTAGCGCGCGTCCTCCGGTGGCGCCTCGCCCGCCTTGAGCGCCAGGACGAACGCGGCCAGCGCGTCGCGCGGGTAGAAGTGGCACGCATCGGGCAATTCCTTGTGCAGCCGCTCCGCGATGACGTCCTGCTCGCTGCCCAGGCACACGCGGCCCAGGGCTGCTTCCTCGGTCAGCAGGCGAGCGAGCACGGCTTCCGCGCCCGGCACGTCCGGCTTGAGCTCCACGTTCAGGCGCAGGGTGGGGAAGGCGCGCAGCACCTCGCGCAGCGTAGGCAGGCGCACACCCTGGCCTCGGAAGGGGAAGGTGCGGCCTTCGTCCGGCGTGAAGCGGTGGCCCGCGTCCAGCTTGCGCAGCTGGGCCAACGTCAGCGCCGCGAGCGGACCTTCCCCGTCGGTGCAGCGCTCCAGCGTGTCGTCGTGCGCGACGATGACTTCACCGTCGCGCGACAGGTGCACGTCCAGTTCCAGCATGTCCGTGCGGTGGGTGTGGACGGCGCGCTGGAAGGCCTCCAGCGTGTTCTCCGGCGCGAGCAGCGCTCCGCCGCGGTGCGCGATGTGGAGCGTGGGCTTCAGCCCATCAAGAAACATGTCGCGCGGCAGCATGATCCACCTATTCTTGAATTGACGATGGTGTGACGAACAGGGCCCCGGTCCGTTCCTTGCCGGCCCTACTAACCCACCGGTATAAGGGCCTGAATCCTCAGCCCGACCGGCGTCGGACTTCAACCACCTCGGCGCCCTTCACCTCCCGGAGAATTTCAAATGGAACTGCGCACGAAGCTGGGCGCCGCGGCCTTCCTGGCTGCCGCGGCGATGGCCACCGCGGCCGGCTGTGGCGGTCGTGACGACGACAACCCCACTCCCACCCCCGATGCCGGCTGCACGGGCGTCTGCAGCACCGACGCGGGCTCTGACGCGGGCACGAACACCGACGCGGGCACTGACGCGGGCACCGGCGACGCGGGCCCCACCGCCAACCAGATCGCCGCGACGCGCAAGGTGTCGTTCGGCACCAAGGCGACGCTGCGCGACGTGGTCGTCTCGGGCATCCACTACGAGAAGCTCAGCGACCAGGGCAACGGCTCCTGGCGCTCGTACTTCTGGGTGACGGATCCGGCCGCTCCGAAGGAGGGCCTCTTCATCCATAAGTTCTACACGGACACTCCGGATGCGTACCACCCGCAGATCGGCGACACCGTCGACATCGTGGGCTACTTCGGCACGGAGCCGAACAACTCGCCGTTCACCGGCCGCCGCCACCACCTGGCCAATCAGCAGACTCCCGCGGTGCCCCTGGCCATCACGCCCAAGCTCACGGACGCGGGTACGGCGAACCTGCCCCCGGCCAACGAGGTGACGGTGGATGAGCTGACGGCGTCGCTCGCGGCGGCCCAGAACAGCGCGGCATACCTGGGAACGCGCGTGCACCTGGCGGGTCCGCTCACGCTGACCAACCCGCAGCCCTCCCAGCTCCAGCGCCTGGACAACGAGGACGCGGGCACCCTCTTCTACGGCTTCGAGGTCACCGGCGGCATCCTCGTCTACCACGACAAGACGCGTGACCGGTCCGACGGCGGCTTGGGCTGCGACTACCAGAAGGCGGCCCTGGATGGCGGCTCGGTGACGTTCCCCAACGGCATCACGGGTGTCTGGGATACCTACACCTTCGCGGGCTGCATCAACGGCAGCTCCAACATCACCAGCTGCGGCACCGGCGGCAATGACCGGGACAGCGGCGTGCCGGGCACGGACCAGCGCTACACCTACACCATCATCCCGCAGGGCTGCGAAGACCTGCCGGGCCAGGTGTCGCTCCCCGAGTAATCCGCTTTCGCCTGATGCCTTCCCCGTCCGCCTCCCAGGGCTCACCTGCCCTGGGGGGCGGTCGTGTTTCAGGGGCCCGAAAGTTCGCGTGCTCCGCCGGGCCTGCCTAGAGTCCGACGCCGGGCGGGTCGGACGGCTCCCCCCGGGGCGGGAATGCAGGTAGGCTCCGGACACGCTTCAAAGTTCCACCCGCGGCCCACACCTTCCACGTCCTTGAGCTCGCCCCAGACGGCCACCCCGTTCGGCAAATACCTGCTCATCAAGCGCCTCGCGCTGGGCGGGATGGCGGAGCTTTTCCTGGCGCACAAGCCGCCGGATCCCACGCTGGTGGTCATCAAGCGGATCCTCCCGTACCTCTCCGAGGAGCCGGAGTTCGTCCAGATGTTCCTGGACGAGGCGCGCATCGCCGCCCAGCTCCACCACCCCAACATCGTGCAGGTGCACGAGCTGGGGAAGGAGGGGGACAACATCTTCATCTGCATGGAGTACGTGGAGGGCGTGGACCTGCGCCGCGTGCTCGCGGAGGAGTTCAAGTTCGGCGCCTCCATGCCGTACGGCGTCGCGGCGAAGATCTGCGCGGCCATCGCCGCGGGCCTGGACCACGCGCACTTCAGCCGCGGCGTGGATGGGCGCCCGCTGGAGCTGATCCACCGGGACGTCTCTCCGCAGAACGTGATGATCGCCTACGACGGGCGCGTGAAGCTCGTCGACTTCGGCATCGCCAAGGCCGGCGCGTTCATGGAGCGCAGCAAGCCGGGCGTCATCAAGGGGAAGTTCCTCTACCTCTCCCCTGAGCAGATTCTTCAGGAGCGGTTGGATCACCGGGCGGACATCTACGCGCTGGGGGTGATGCTCTACGAAATCACCACCGGCAAGCAGCCCTTCCACCGCCCCACCACGGAAGGCATCCTCTACGCCATCCGCTACGAGGAGGCGACGCCGCCGCACCTGGTGCGCCCGGACTACCCGGAGGTGCTGTCGCGCATCGTGATGCGGTGCCTGGTGAAGGACCGCACCCAGCGCTACCAGCGGGCCTCCGAAGTGCGCGACGACCTGCACGCGTTCCTCGCGTCCGGCGTGCTCAAGCAGAGCCTGGACGTGGCGCAGTACATCGCGCGGCTGTTGGGGGAGAAGGAGGAGCGCACCGTGCTCCACATCCCCCCGGCGAAGCGCGCGGGCCGGCACGAAGCCACGCTGCCGCTGCCGTCCCTGCGCACGCCGCTGCCGCCCCCGGTGCCGGACCTGCCGGAGGACACCGCCGCGCGCACGCTGCCGCTGGCCGACGCGGAGGACACCGCCGCGCGCACGCTGCCCCTCACGGAGGACACGTCGTCGCGCACGTCTCCGCTCGACGAGGACACGGGCGCGCGCACCCTGCCGCTGGGCGGGACGGCGTCGCAGCCCCGGGGGCCCTCGGCGCTGACGCCCGTGGGGCTGGTGTCCCGGCCTCCCGCGCGCAGGCCCACGGCGGAGGCCGCGGCGCTGCGCACCTGGGACGCGGAAGAAGGGGAGCCGGAGACGCAGATGGCGCGTCCGCGCGACCTGCCCTCGGGCCACGACGACGACGATGACGACGGCGAGTCCACCGCGGTCGGCACGATGCCCGGCGCTCCCTCGCCGCGCCGCCACCTGGAGCCCGTGTTCGAGGCGGAAGCCTGGGACGAGGAGGAGGAGCAGGAGGAGGACGACGAGGGCGACTCCACCGTGCCGCTGCGCGCGCGCCGCCCCCGGCCCGTCGCGCCCACGCCCGCACCGGCGCGGCGCAATGGCCCTCCGGAGCCCACCGCGCGCTCCGGGTCGGGAGAGCGGGGCGGGGGAGACCGTTCGCGGCGTCCGTCGACTGGCGTGGCCATGCCTCGCGGCGCGGGTGGTGGGGATGATCCGTTCGCGCCCACGCCGCGTCGCACGCCGGAGGGACGCGCGTCGACGCCGCCACCTGGCCCGCGTCGGCCGGGCATGGCGTCCGCCAACGACGGCCGCTCCGAGCCGCTGTCCTCCGGTCCCCGCCGCATGGGCGACGATGGCCGGTCCGAACCGTTGTCCTCCGGTCCCCGGCGCATGGGAGACGATGGCCGGTCCGAGCCGTTGTCCTCCGGTCCCCGCCGCATGGGGGACGATGGCCGGTCCGAACCGCTGGCGTCCGGTCCCCGCCGCATGGGGGACGATGGCCGGTCCGAACCGCTGGCGTCCGGTCCCCGCCGCATGGGCGACGATGGGCGCTTGTCGCAGCCTCCGGGCCCGCGCCGGGGCGCCTCCGCGTCCAGCGACGCGAACCGCTCCGCCCCGTCCGGCAACTCCGGGGCTCGCAACGTCCGTCCTCCGCCGCGGCCGTCACCGGAAGACGACGAGCGCTTCAACACCGACCCGGGACCCTCCGGGGTGAGCCTCACGGACCCGACGCCTGTCTCGAGCGGAGACCCGGACGACGACGAGTCCACCGTCGGGTTCCAGGCGCCGCGAAGGCCGCCGCCCCGTCGGGTCGTGCGCGCGCCCGTCGACGAGGACGAGGACTACGACGACGAGGGGCCCGACACGCTCGACGCCTCCCGGTCGCCCCGGCGCTCGCGCGCCATCGTGCTGGTGGCGGGCGTGGTGCTCGTGGCCGTGCTGGGCCTGGGGCTCGCGTGGATGATGGGCTTCTTCAGTCCGGAAGCGCAGGCACCTCCCGCGCCCATGAGGGGGCCTCCGGCGGGAGGCCCGGCGCGGCCCGGTCCCCAGGGAACGGCCCCCGTGAAGGCGCCCGCGCCACCCGCTCCTGTCCCGGCCGAAGTCGCGCCGCCGAAGCCCGCTGAACCCGCCCTCGCGGACACCGCCGCGCGGCAGCCCGTTGAACCCGCCCTCGCGGCCACCGCCGCGAGCCCGCCAGACGCAGGACTCGCGGTGGCCGCGGCGGGCACCGAAGCCGCGGCCCCGCCGGCCGTGGCGACCGCGGCCCCGGCCGAACCCGCCGAGCCCCCACCCCCCGCCACCGTGGAGGTTCGCTTCGAGGCCCCGGTGCGCACCGTGCTTGGCCGGCCGGGGGGCGGAAAGCTGCCCATCAACCAGGTAGTCGCCCTGGCCCCCGGCCCGCTCCGCGTCCAGTACACCTGCCCGGGACGGCGTGCACCTCGGGGCATCGAGACCTACAACGTCCGACCTGTAACCGGGGAACTCCAGACGCTCCGGGTCCCATGCCGCAGGCGACGCTAATTGGCACGGCGACTTACGCGTATGCGGCATCCGCACCCCCCGGAGGACACGTAGGACCGGGTACGCTTGAGTGCCCTTAAGTCGTTGGAATTCCTTGGTTTTCCACCAAGCGGGCGCGTTTACACATGTCAGAGGGGTCCGTAGACTCCGGCCCCTCTATGGCTCGCGCGAAGAAGCAGAAGAACATCATCCGACAGAGGACCTACCCCGCGGGGAGGGTGGCCCGGCAGCTCCCGGTCGCCCCAGAGCCCAACCGACTGGTGAAGGTGTGGCGACGCGTGTTGGAGCGCCGGTTGCGCACGCGGCTGCGGGGGAAGGTGGCGGTGGAGATCCACGACAACACCCACACGATGCTGACGTTCCAACGCCAGCGGGCGCTGTGGCGGTTGAGGCTGCACCACATGTTCCTGGCCGCACCGGACGAAGTGCTCCAGGCGCTCGCGAGCTTCGTGCGCAAGGGGGACCCGGACGCCAGCGCGCTCTTGGACCGCTACATCGAGCGCAACCGCATCTTCATCCGCCGGCTGTCCCCGGCGCAGATGCGCAAGCGGTTGCGGCTGTCCCCGGTGGGGCGCTACCACGACCTGACCCGCATCTATGAGCGGCTCAACGAGCGCTACTTCCAGAGCCGCATCGACGCGGCCATCACCTACGGGCCGGCGCCCCGGGTGAAGGGGCCTCGCAAGAGCATCAAGATGGGCTCGTACTCGGCGGACTCGAAGGTCATCCGCATCCACCCGGCGTTGGATCAGCCGCTGGTGCCCCGGTACTTCGTGGAGTGGATCGTCTTCCACGAGATGCTGCACCACGTCTACCGAGCCCGCCGGGGCGAGGACGGCCGGCGCTGCATCCACCCGCCGGAGTTGATGGAGCACGAGAAGCGCTTCCACGACTACCAACGGGCGCTCGCCTGGGAGCACGAGAACCTGGACCTGCTCCTGTGCGCCCGCACGGAGCAGCTCTGATGCAAGCGGGCCCGCTCCCGGGGCGCCTTCGAGGCGTCCGGGACGCGGGCCCCGCTGACGGCGGCTCCTGAAGGCGCAGGGGCGCCGTCAGGGCAGGATGAGGCCGCCGGGGCTGCGCCGCTCGCCCGTGAGGGCGGCAGGAAGCGCTTCAGGGGCCGTGGCGCCCTGCGCCGCCTGGGCCTGGGCACCCGCCGCGGCCAGGACCACGACCTTGGCGAAGAGCGTCTCCGCGAAGAGCGAGAAGGGCTCGTCGAGTCCGTGGAAGAGGCGCCGCGCCTCGCCCCGGGCGATGGACGCCTGGAGGGCCCGCCCGGTCGCGTCGAAGAAGGCCGCCATGCGCCACAGTCGTCGCGCGTAGCGCTGGCGCACCTCCGGCGTGAAGTAGGCCCTCGCCGCGTCCAGCACCCGCTGCCGCACCTGTTCCTGGCGCTGGGCCCCGCTCAACGCCAGCGGGCTCGACGCCAGCGCCTGCACCTGCTCCATCAGGCCCCGCATCTCCGCGTCGGGAGGCATCCACTCGGCGATCTCCGGCGTCGCATGGAGCTGATCGCCCTCCAGGGCATGGCGCACGTCGTCGGGCTCGGGCGCGGGGAGGGGCTCGGGCACGTGGATGGGCTGGACCCCGTGGTGGCGCAGCGCGGCCTCCAGGTCCGGCGGGAAGGGCGTGCGGGTGCTCAGGTTGAGGGCCGCGGCCTCGGCGAGCAGCCGGGCCCCCTCCTCGCGGGAGACCTCCATGCCGAAGCCGTTCTTCAGCCCGTGCTTGAGGATGCGGCGGATGTCCCCGCGGCTCTGCTCGGTGCGGTTGAGCTCCAGCACACCCTGCTCATCCGACGCGATGACCTGGAGCAGCTCCACGCCGCCGCGCACCACGCGCGTGAGCAGCAGTCCGTACTGCCCCGCCGACGACACCACCGTCACCAGCGTGGGCAGCGTCTCCGGGGCCGGAGCCATGGGCGCCTCCCTGGGGGCTTCCGCCGGGGTGACGCCGCGCGAGCGCAGCCGGTAGAGCGCCTTCTTCGCGGCCTTGGCCAGCGGCTTCACCGACGAAGCGGAAAGGGCCTCCGGCAGCGCCACCTGTCCCGCCAGCACGGCGGCCTCCAGCACCGCGCCCGCCAGGGCCTCGGGCAGGGCCTCCACGGCCGCGGGCGTCGCGGAGCCCACGTCGTCCGCGAGCTTCCGGGCCTGGGCGACGTCCGCCTCCAGGAAGGCGGGCAGGGGGGTGCCGGCGCGCAACGCATCCAGCAGGGGACGGGGCTCGGTGGAGGCAGGGCTCATGCGCCGGGTTTCTACTTCACGCGCTACCGCCGCCGCACCAGCCAGCTCCCTCCACTCTGTCCCACGATGACCAGTTCCGACTGGAGCCGGGCGCCGAAGACGCGCGACGGATGCACCCCGCGCACCAGGAAGTGGTCGTACCAGGTGCCCTGCGTCGCGTAATTCATCTCCTGCGGCCGCCACTCGGACGGGAAGGTGGGCGGCACCTCCCCCCGGTAGCGCAGGGGCGAGTGGGGCGTGGTGGCGAAGGTGAAGTTGGGCACCCCGCCGCGCTCGCGCGCCACCACCGCCGCGGCGTGGATGAAGACGGGGAAGCGCACCACGCTGGAGCGCGGGTCGAACACCAGCCCCATCACCTTCGGCCGGTTCGCGGCCAGGCCGGACAGCGCCTCCAACTCGCGGGCCTCCTGGGAGAAGTTCTGGAAGCCGCGCCCCATCACGAAGGCCAGCAGCAACGCGCTCGCCGCCGCCGCGAGCCCCAACGGCCGCCGCCAGTCCGCGCGCGCGGCCGGCATGCTCGCCACCAGCAGCGCCGCGGCCAGGTGCGCGTAGCGCGTGTTGAGGTAGTAGACGTACCCCCGGATGTCGAAGGGCAGGAGGAAGTACAGCGCCAGCGCCAGCACCCCCAGCCCCAACAGCCGCCAGCGCGCCAGCGGGCCCTCGCGGCGCGTCCCCGGCCCCACGAGTCCCAGCACCCAGCCCGCCACCGCCACCGCGCCCACCGCGTACAGCGGCCAGCGGTCCGAGCCGTCGTGGAACGTGTTGGCGAGCACCTGGAAGAACTCCGCGCGGTTCTGCTCGAAGCCCTTCCACGCCAGGTTCTGCGGCGAGAACGTGGGCCCCCACGCCTTCCACGGCGCGCCCGGCTGGATGTCCGGCGGGTTGCCGAACCGCAGCACCACCCACGACAGGAACAGCGTCACGCCGGGCACCACGCCCAGGAGCGCCGGCACGCGCGGCTTCACCCGGGCCACGATTCCCTGCGCCGCCGCGTCCTCCGGCACCGGCGTGGTGAGGAGCAACCACGGCAGCCCGAACGCCAGGAACCCGAAGGCCTGCACGTGGAAGAGCAGCACCGCCACCAGGCACACCGCCAGCCCCACGCCCCAGCGCGCGCGGCGTGGCGCGTCCGTCAGCGTCCGCACGAAGAGGCCGCAGCACAGCAGCGTCAGCGGCAGGGCCGCCAGGTAGTTGATGAAGCCCCAGCCGAAGCTGTCCCCGTACGCGAGCGGCAGCGTGAGCAGCGCGGGCCACGACGGCCGGCCCAGGCCGCGCAACAGGAAGGCCATGCCCAGCGGCATCCCCACCACGTACGCGGTGAGGAAGACGCGGTTGGCCATCTCCAGCGGCAAGAGCCAGTTGAGCGCGCTGACGAGGTAGTAGTAGCCCAGGTACGGCGTCAGCTCGTGCCGCGCCGCGAACAGCGTGGGGTAGAGCGTCGTCGGGTCGTCCAGCCGGTGCAGCACCGAGATGAGGTACAGGTGCTGCGGCAGGTCCACCATGGGCAACAGGCGCGACACCCAGAGCGGGAGCGCCCCCAGGACGAGCGCGGCGACAAAGGCGATGCGAGCAGTTCGGTTCGTCACGGGCAGGAGGGCGCGGACTGTACGCGCGCGCCCCCGCGCCGGGCGAGCGCACCGTGGGCTCCGTTGACGGGTAGGCAAAGGTGCGTGCGAATGCCTTGGCAGGGGGAATGCCCTGCGCTATAGGCCGGGACGGCGGATGCCTCCCCCAAGCCTTCCCCAGGCCTTCGCCAAGGAGAGCGGACATGGCACGCAGCGCGACGTTGATGACCGCGGGATTGCTGATGGGCGGCCTCTGGCTTCTGCCCGCCAGCGCCCACGCCTGCGAGGCCCACGCGAAGGCGGCCGCTGCCTCCAAGGGCACCGCGCCCCAGACGCCGGCGCCGGCCCCGGAGGCCAAGAAGGACGACGCGCCGCGCCCGCTGGAGGAGCTGGATCAGCTGCTGACGGCGAAGTGCTCCTGCGGCAGCAAGGCGGACTGCACCTGCAAGCGCGGCAAGTGCGAGTGCTCCAAGTGCTCGGGCCGTCATGCGCCGCGCCAGGTGACGGATGCGCTGCGCGGCCGCCCCGCCACGCAGGAGCTCCAGGAGGCGCGCAACGACGCCTCCGCCGGCATCTTCATCTGAAACGAAAAGGGGGCCCGTGGAAGGGCCCCCCTGGGAACGACAGCGAGGTGGCTCAGGCCGCCGGGCTGGAAGAGCGCCCGCGCGGGGCAGGGGCTCCGCCCTCGGCCACGAGCACCGGCCAGCCTCGCGCCATGGCCTCGCGGAAGAAGGCCGCCAGCTGGTGCCGGCTGCTGTTCACCGCGCCCTGGAACGGGTCGATGAGGGCCTCTTCGCCCAGGCTCTCCTGCGAGGACAGCTGCACCGGGTTGCCGCAGCGCTCGCAGCGGATGGACACCTGGCGCACCAGGGCCACCGGCACCGCGTAGCGGGCACTGCATTGGCCGCACTTCCACACCAGCGCGCGCTCGCCGGCCTCCAGGCGGGCCAGGTGCTCCAGCTCATCCGCCAGGCGCAGCAGCGCGGGCAGGTCCTGGGGCGGCTGGGCGAAGATGGCGCTCGCGCCAAAGCCCTTGCCCGGCGAGCCCAGGGCCGGGGGACGGTCTCCCTGGAGCAGGGCGCGCAGGCGGTCGCGGGCTTTCAGGTCGCGGAACTCGGCGCCGGCGAGGGCGCGCTCCACGGCCTCGTGCACCGGAGGCAGGTCCGGCTCGAGGCGCTCTTCGTCCGGCAGGGTCTTGGGGAAGTCCACCAGCCGGTGGGAGGGAAGTGCGAGAAATCGGAAGGCCACGTTCCTTCCATGGCACTTGGGCCCGCCGTCCGCAAGACGCGAGTTGCCAAACGTGGGACGCGGGCGACAGTCCCGCGTCCCGCTTATTTCAGGCGGACCACTCCAGCATCCGCTGCAAGGGGGCGAGCGCCGCGTGCTGCAGGTCCGCCGGCAGCACCAGCTCCGGCGTCCTGTCCCGCATGCAGCGGTAGAGCTTCTCCAGCGTGTTGAGGCGCATGTACGGGCACTCGTTGCACGCGCACCCGTTGTCCGGCGGCGCCGGGATGTACGTCTTGTCCGGCGCGGCCTTCTTCATCTGGTGGAGGATTCCCGCCTCCGTCACCACGATGAACTTCTTCTTCGGGCTCTTCACCGCGTAATCCAGGATGGCCTTGGTGGAGCCGATGAAGTCCGCGTGCCGCAGGACTTGCTGCTCGCACTCCGGGTGGGCCACCACCTCCGCGTCCGGATGCTCGACCTTCAGCCCCACGAGCTTCTTCTCGCTGAAGATTTCATGGACGATGCAGCTGCCCGGCCACAGCACCATGTCGCGGCCCGTCTCCTTCATCACGTGCCGGCCCAGGTGTTGATCCGGCGCGAAGAGGATGGGGCGGTCCTTCGGAATCTGGTTCACGATGCGCACGGCGTTGGACGACGTGCAGATGACGTCGCTCATCGCCTTCACCGCGGCGGAGCTGTTCACGTACGACACCACGAAGGCGCCCGGGTGTTTGTCCTTGAACGCCTTGAAGGCCGCGGGCGGACACCGGTCCGACAACGAGCAGCCGGCCTTGAGGTCCGGAAGCAACACCTGTCGGCTGGGATTCAGAATCTTGGCGGTCTCCGCCATGAAGTGCACACCGCAGAAGACGATGACGTCCGCCTCCGTCCGCGCCGCCGCCTGCGCGAGCGCCAGGCTGTCACCGACGAAGTCGGCCACGTCCTGCACTTCGCTCTCCTGGTAGTAGTGCGCCAGGATGACCGCGTTCATGGAGCGCTTCAGCTCCCGGATGCCCGCCTCGTAATCCACCGTCTCGCCCATGGGGGGCCTCCTCGTCGCCCACGCATTTTGTAACCGCGTCCGCGACCCGGGGCCAGCGCACTCATCAGGCCCTCGTGCGTGCGTCCCTACCCACCAAGGGGTCCCAGCAGACCGCGCGTCTTTAACCTATTCCGAAAAGTCCTCTCACCCCCGCGTACATCACCTAATCCATAGGAGCAGGTAAAGTACGCGGTGGTTGTTCGCCGGCGGCTCACCGGGGAAGGCGTTTCAGCGCGGGCCCGCTGGCAACAGAGAGAGCACCAGGCTCGGACACTCAAGACATGCGGATGGCGGGAACGGGGCGCGTGCATGCCCCGCGTCGACGGGAATGGCGCCATGCACGGGCGCCGGTGTGGCTCTTGCGCGTCGGGGAAAATCCATGAGCGTGCCGACTCACGAAGTCCTCATCGTCCACCCCAACGAGATGCGTCGCAACGCGTTGAAGTCCGCGTTGAACACGCACCGGGTTTCAGTGGTGGGCTCACAGCTGGAAGCCACGCGGCGCATGGAGGCGACCGCACCCACGTTGATCATCGCGCCCGCGGACAACGCGCGCCGCTTCCTGCGCCACGTGGACCGGGCGGCGCCGGAGGCCGTCTGCGTGTTCGTCTGCGCCCGGTCGGACCAACACGGGCTGGAGGAGTTGGTGGAGACGGCCGCGGAGGGGCACGTCTTCAGCACGGTGGACGACGCGCTGACCGAAGGCGAATTGAAGACGCGCCTGCGCGACATCCTCCAACTGCGCGCCTCCACGCGCGTGTCGCTGGATGCCGGCATGCGCGTGGACTTCCTCCTGCGCGGCCAGTCCTTCACCGCCGAGTGCCAGGACCTGGGCCACTTCGGCGCCGCGCTCCAGGTCCCCATGGACGCGTCGCTGGCGGCCTTCCTGCCGGGCACGCCCCTGGACTCGCTGACCATGCTGCGCGACGGCCGGCCCGTGCTGCACGTGGCCCGCGCCTACGTGCGCCACGCCACCCCCGTCCAGCAGGGGACGCACGCGTTCCTGCGCGTGGGCATCTCCTGGCGGATCGCGCAGGACGAGTCCACCGCCGTCCCGCCGCGCACGCTGAGGGACCCGGTGGCGGTGCAGGCCGCGCTGCGCAAGGCGCTCCGGCGCGAGCTGCCCGTGTGGCTGCATCCGGCGGACAGCCAGACGGCGCACTTCCGCCTGGAGTCCGCCCTGGTGGAGCCTTCCGACGAACGGGGCGTGTTGCGCGGGCAGGTGTCCACGGCGCTGCCCGCGAGCGTGGGGGAGGTGGTCCACCTCTCCTTCGAGATGGGCGGCCAGCGCTACCGCGGCGTCACCAGCATGCTCCACGTGGGGCATGACGGCGTGACGCTGGGGATGCCCCGCTCGCTCGCGGTGGAGAACCGGCGGGGACAGCAGCGCTTCCGCCCCAGCGCGCAGCACCGCTTCCTCGTGCACTTCACCTCGCCGTTCAGCGGCCAGCGCATCACCCGCGCGGTGCTGGACCTGGGCGCGCGGGGGTTCGCCTTCCCCATCGACGCGTCGTGCGAAGTGCTGCCGGTGGGCTCGCGCCTGGACACCACGCTGCTGTTGCCGGACGGCACGGAGGTGGCGTGCCGCGTGGAGGTGCGCTCGGTGGACGTCGTCCCCTTCGAGTCCCGGCATGATCAGCGCCTGCGGCCCTACCGCTGCGGCGTGCGCATCCTGGACATGCCGCGCGCGGTGGCGGACGCCATCGTGGACGCGTTCGTGTCCGCGAGAGCCCCCCAGGTCCGCGACGGGGCGGTGTTCCGCTTCCCGGACGTCTGGCGGATGATGGAGGACGCCCACTACACCTTCCACCCGGACCACCCCTTCGGCGAGGAGGCCCGCGTCCTGCCCGTGCTGGAGGCGACGCACGAGCGGCTGGGCCGCTCGCGCGAGCTGGGGCGCTCGCTCGTCTTCACGGATGCGCACCGGCTGTTGGGGCACGTCAACGGCCTGCGCATGTACTCCGGCACGTGGCTGGTGCAGCACCTGGCCGTGATGCCGGGCTTCCGGCGCAGCGAGCAGATCTCCAGCGAACTCACGTCGCTCGCGGTGGAGGTGGGCGAGGCGATGGAGGACGTGGAGTTCATCCGCTACATGTGGCGCACCGACAACCGGTGGCCGCACCGGCTGGGCACGTGGCTGGCGCGCGTGCTGGAAGGGCAGGGGCTGTGCCACCTGCGCCAGTTCCACTACCTGCGCGCGGACCTGACCCAGATGCCCACCGTGGACGCGGGGGCGCTGCCGGCCGTGCGCGAGGCGGGCCCGGAGGACCGTCAGTGGCTGGAGTCGTACCTGCGCCGCCGGGGGGAGATGGTGCGCCTGCTCAGCGAGGACCTGGGCTCGGACCCCGGCCCCGAGTCCGAGCTGGGCGCGCGCTTCCGGGCGGCGGGCCTGCACCGCGAGCGGCGGATGTTCGTGGTGGATGGGAACGACGGCCCGCTCGCGCTGGCGCTCCAGGACGAGGCCACGCCGGGCCTGAGCCTCATTGAAGTCACCAACGGCTTCAACCTGGTGGTGGCGGACCGGGAGCACCCTCGCGCGAAGGACGCGGTGGCGGCGCTGGCGCTGCGGTGCATGGCGCACGCGCGCGAGCGGGGCCGTGGTTCGGCGCTGGGCATGGTGGACGCGCTGGACGTGCCGGTGCTGGACGCCTGGGGCTTCCTGGACCAGGGCCTCTTCTCCGAGTGGACCTTCCACCGCTCCATGGTGCGCCGCTGGTGCGAGGCCTGGCGCTCGCTCTTCGAGCGGCAGATGCCCATGCGGCGCATGAAGCCCAGGGCCTCCGTCCAGGCCGCGGCGTTCGTCCAGAAGCAGGAGGTTCGCTGATGTACCTCATGGAATCCGCCGAAGAGTCCCGTCGCCTCCTGGAGCAGGAGCAGTCCCAGGACACGCGCGACGTCCTCCGCCGCACGGGCCTCAAGCCGGGGGACCGCGCGCTGGACGCCGGCTGCGGCCCGGGCGGCATCGCCGAATTGATGGCGGACCTGGTGGGGGAGGGCGGCCACGTCACCGGCGTGGAGCTGCACGACGGCCGCCTCGCGGAGGCGCGCTCGCGCAACGCCCACCGCCCGAACCTGACGTTCCTCCAGGCGGACGTGCGCACCACGGGCCTGCCCTCGGACGCGTTCGATTATGCGTGGAGCCAGTACGTCTTCGAGTACCTGCCGGACCGGGACGTGGCGCTCGCGGAGCTCATCCGGGTGACGCGGCCCGGGGGGCGGGTGGTGGTGTCCGACATCGACGGGCTGGGCCTCCAGAACTGGCCCTTCCCGGAGCACCTGCGCGTGGGCACCCAGCGCATCGTGGAGGCCCTGGCTGCGCAGGGGTTCGACCTGTACGTGGGCCGCAAGCTGTACTCCGAGTTCCGCCGCGCGGGGCTCACGGACGTGCGGGTGCACCTGATGCCTTTCTACCTCTCCCCGGGCGCGGCGGAGGCGCGGCTCGTGCGCGACTGGAAGACGCGCTTCGAGGCGTTGGCGCCAGTGGGCGCGGCGGTCCTGGGCGGGCTCGAGGCCTACCAGTCTCACTGCGCCGACTTCCTGGCCATGCTCGAGGACCCGGAGGGGCTGAAGTACGCGGTGACGCTGGTCACCGAAGGAACGAAGCCGTGACCCAACGCCTGCCGGCGGTGAAGGTGCAGGACGTGTCCGCGGACAACGCCCCCGAGGTGAGCGTCCGCGCCACGTCCACGCTGTTGCTCTACTTCGAGCACCGCTATGGCGCGGAGCGGCTGGCCCGGGTGTGGCGCGAGCACGCGTTCAGCCTGGGGCTGGACTACATGCGCCAGCCCACCAACTACGTCTCGTTGCGCTTCCTGGAGCGCGTGGCGGCGGCGCTGCGCGAGGACTCCGGCGACTCGCGCTTCATGCGCGAGGCGGGCCTCTTCACCGCGTCGCCGCAGGCGCTGGGCTTCGTCTTCTACATGCTGCGCGCCTTCGGCTCGCCCAAGGCCTGCTACAAGCAGACCATCGACTTCTCCCCCAGCTACAACCGGGTGGGGGCGTTCGCGGTGGACCTGCTGGAGCACAAGCGGCTCAAGCTGTCCTACCGCAGCAGCACCCCGGAGCAGAACCGCAACATCTGCGAGCTGCGCATGGGCCAGTTCGCGTCCTTCCCCACCATCTGGGGCCTGGCGCCCGCGGAGGTGCGGGAGTCGGAGTGCCAGGTGCTGGGCGGCCAGGCGTGCCGCTACCACCTCACCTGGACGGATCCGCCCACGCTCTGGGGCCACTACCTGGGCCTGCTGCTGGGCATGGTGAGCGGGCTGTTGGCCACGCACCTGGGCTGGGGGGACGCGCTCTTCTCCGTGACGTCGCTGGGCATGGGCGGCTTCGCGCTCGGCGGCTGGTTGGACCGGTGGCGCGAGCTCAAGCGCAAGGACGAGCTGCTCGCGGCGCAGGCCCAGGCGAACATGGGCTCGCTGCGAGAATTGCAGCAGCGCTACGACGAGGTGTTCGGCAGCAACGTGGCGCTGGAGGACCGCGTCGTCGCGCGCACGCGTGAGCTGTCGGAGGCCAACGCGAAGCTGGAGGCTGCGCTCGTCAAGCAGCGCGAACAGGACCGGCTGAAGACGGAGTTCTTCGACAACGTGAGCCATGAGCTGCGCACGCCGCTCACGCTCATCCTGCTGTCGCTGGACGCGCTCCAGAAGGAGCCGGAGTCGCTGCCCACGGTGGTGCGGCAGCACCTGGTGACGCTGGACCGGAGCACGCAGCGGCTCTTGAGGCTCATCGACAACCTGCTCAACCTGGCGCAGCTAGAGGCGGGCAAGGTGCGGCTGCGCTACCAGCCGCTGGAGCTGCACGCGTTCCTGTCCTCGCAGCTGTTGCCCTTCCGCACCGTGGCGGAGAAGCAGGGGCTCACGCTCTCGCTGGAGGGCGGGCCGGTGTCGCCGGTGCACGCGGACGCGGAGCGGATTGAAGGCGTGTTCCACAACCTGGTCTCCAACGCGCTCAAGTTCACTCCGGCCGGCGGCAACATCGCGGTGCGGCTGCGCGAGGACGACACGGACGTGCACGTGGAGGTGGTGGACACGGGGCAGGGCATGGCGCCCGCGGACCTGGCCGTCATCTTCGACCGCTTCGCCCAGGCGGACACGACGGGCACGCGGCGCTTCGGGGGCAGCGGCATCGGCCTGGCGCTGGTGAAGGAGACGCTGGCGCTGCACTCGGGCGGCATCGAGGTGTCGAGCACGCCGGGGCAGGGCAGCAGCTTCCGCGTGCGGCTGCCCAAGGGCACCTGGCATCTGCGCGAGGACCTGCGCGAGCGCCGCGCCACGGACCTGCCCACGCGCCGCGAGCGCCGCAGCTCCGGCCGCTTCGCCACCGTGCTGGCCGCCACCGTCGCCGGGGCGCAGCGCCCCACGGAGCCGCAGGACCACACGCGCGCGGACTCGAAGGCCCCCCGCATCCTGGTGGTGGAGGACGACGCGGAGATCCGCGCCTTCATCGCGGACATCCTCGCGCCCAGCTACCGGGTGCTGGAGGCCGCCAACGGGGAAGAGGGCGTGCGCCGCGCGATGGAGGATCGGCCGGACCTGGTGGTGTCCGACGTGATGATGCCGGTGCAGTCCGGCCTCAACCTCCTGGTGCAGCTGCGCGCCCACGCGCAGACGGTGGACATGCCCGTCATCCTGCTCACCGCGCGCCAGGAGGTGGCCGCCAAGGTGGAGGCCCTGGGCGCGGGCGCCAATGACTACCTGGGCAAGCCCTTCAGTCCGCGTGAGCTGCTGGCGCGCGTGGAGACACAGCTGCGCCTGCGCGAGGCGGCCGTACGCGCGGCGGAGAACGAGCGGCTGGCGGCCATCGGCCTGCTCACCTCCGGCTTCGCGCACGAGGTGCGAAACCCGCTCAACGGGCTGATGAACGCGCTCATCCCGTTGAAGGAGGTCATGCAGGGGAAGCAGACGGGCGGGGACCCCAACCTGGGCACCGCGATGCTGGAGGTGATGGAGGAGTGCGGCCAGCGCATCCGCCACCTGGCGGAGTCGCTGCTGTCCTTCGTGCGCACGGCGGAGAAGCCGGTGGCGGTGCGGCTGGACGTGGCGCTCGACTCCACGCTCAGCGTGCTGGGCTGGCGCATCCCCTCGGCCGTCGTGGTGGAGCGCGCCTACCAGTGCGCGGAGCCCATCTGGGGCGACCCGGGCACCCTCAACCAGGTGTGGCTCAACCTGCTGGACAACGCCCTGCGCGCGGTGGGCGACGCCGGCCGCGTGCTGGTGGAGACGGCCCAGCAGGGCGACGAGGCGCTCGTCACCATCGAGGACACCGGCGTGGGCATCCGCGCGGAGGACCTGGAGAAGCTCTTCCAGCCCTTCTTCTCCACCCGCGCCCCGGGTGAAGGCACGGGCCTGGGCCTGGCGCTCAGCCGGCGCATCGTCCTGCAGCATGGTGGCCGCATCCACATCACCAGCCAGACGGGGAAGGGCACGCGCGTGGAGGTCCGGCTGCCCATGCGCCCCGCGCACGCGGAGCCCCTGGCCTCCACCCCCACCGCGGGTGCGAGTCGCGGCCGCTGGCCCCGGCGCATTGGCTGACGCGCCCGGCCACGAACGGCCGGGGCGCGGGGGGCTGAAGGGCTGCTCGCGCAGGGGGCGGGAATTCCCAAGGACGCGGGGTGTCCTCTGTCCTCGCCGAGGGCGGGACTCCTGTTACAGTCGCGCGACTTTTCGTTCCCCCTCACAAGAATCCGTTCGAGGAACTCACGGCATGCAAAGCACCGTCGCCGCGGGCGAGGCCCGCAAGGGGCATCCCCCGGGCCTGTATTTGTTGTTCGCCACCGAGATGTGGGAGCGCATGTCCTATTACGGCATGCGCGGCCTGCTGGTGCTCTTCCTCACCGACAAGGTGCGGGGCGGCTTGGGCTGGTCCACCGCGGATGCGCTGAGCCTCTACGGCACGTACACGGGCCTCGTGTACCTGACGCCGATTTTGGGCGGCTACATCGCGGACCGCTACATCGGCCAGCGCAAGGCGGTGGTGCTGGGCGGCGCGTTGATGGTGATTGGCCACCTGTTATTGGCGCTACCCGGCATCTCCATCTTCTACGCGGGCCTGGGCTTCCTCATCATCGGCAACGGCTTCTTCAAGCCGAACATCTCCACCATGGTGGGCGGGCTGTACCCCGCGGGTGACGGCCGGCGCGACGGTGCCTTCACCATCTTCTACATGGGCATCAACCTGGGCGCGGTGCTGGGCAACTTCATCTGCGGCACGCTGGGTGAGCGCGTGGGTTGGCACTGGGGCTTCGGCTCCGCCGGCGTGGGCATGACGCTGGGCGTGATCATCTTCGTGTCGCTGGCGAAGCGGTTCCTGGGCAACGTGGGCCTCGCGCCCGCGCCGCGCCCCACCGAGGCGCAGACGACGACGCCGGACGGCAAGCACCATGCCTTCAGCCGCCAGGAGTGGGACCGCATCATCGTCATCTTCATCATCGCGCTGTTCGTGGTGGCGTTCTGGACGGGCTTCGAGCAGGCGGGCGGCCTGATGAACCTCTACACGGACCAGAAGGTGGACCGCTCGATGTTCGGCTGGGAGGTGCCCACCACCTGGTTCCAGAACTTCAACTCCGTCTTCATCGTGACGCTGGCGCCCATCTTCGCGGTGGTGTGGAGTTCGCTGGCGGCGAAGGGCAAGGACCTGAGCATCCCGGTGAAGATGTCCCTGGGGCTCATCTTCCTGTCGGTGGGCTTCGCCTTCATGCTGGGCGCCTCCAAGGAGAGCGCGATGGACGGCAAGGCGGCGGCGTGGTGGGTCATCATGGCGTACCTCTTCCACACCATGGGCGAGCTGTGCCTGTCGCCGGTGGGCCTGTCCATGGTGAGCAAGGTGGCGCCCCAGCGCGTCGTCTCCGCGATGATGGGCGTGTGGTTCCTGGCGAACGCGGTGGCCAACAAGCTGTCCGGCGTGCTGGGTGGCTACTCGGAGAAGATGGGTGAGTTCAGCGTGTTCCTCACCATCGTCATCGGCGCGGGCCTGTCGGGCGTCATCCTGCTGTTCCTCGCCCCCATGCTGAAGCGGATGATGCACGGCACGGACGAAGTGACGCCCGCGTCGACGCCCGCGCACCAGGAAGGCACCGTCCACCCGGCCACCTGAGCCGGGTAGGGCAGTCTTGCTGAAGCACGAACGCCGGAGCGCCCCCTGGGTGCTCCGGCGTTTTTCGTGGGCCGTGGGGGCCCTGCACGCCCGCTCCCGCGTGGGTATCGATTCTCTAGAGCCCATGCGGATCCAGATTGGAAAGAGTCGCTCGCCGGATTGCACCGCCGCAGCGCGGGAGGCGAGCCAGGAGGCGCTGCGCGGCGCGGACGCCCCCAGCTTCGCGCTCGTGCTGTGCACGGACCAGTACGACGCGGTGGCGTTGGCGTCCGCGGTCGGCGCGCAGCTCGGGGACATCCCCTGGGCCGGGTGCTGCGCGGCGGGCGTCTTCGCGGGAACGGAGCTGCTGCTCCAGGGCCTGGTCATCGCGGTCTTCCGCGGCGGCGACTTCCGCGTCGGCGTGGGAATGGGCGGGCCGGTCAGCGTGAGCCCGCGAGCGGCCGGACGCGCGGCGGTGGCCGAGGCCGTCAGCAAGCTGCCTCCCAAGCCCCCTGGATACCGGCGGACGCTGTTCGTCCTGCCGGACGCGCTGAGCGGCAACTCGACGGAGGTCGTGCGCGGGGCTCAACAGGAGGCGGGCGCGGGCATCCGTTGGGCGGGCGGCGGAGCGGGCAACAACGTCCGGTTCGTGAAGACGGCCCAGTTCACACACGGGCATGCCTGGCAGGACCAGGTGGTGGTGATTGCCTTTGATGCCCTGGAGCCGTTGGGCGTGGGCATCCAGCACGGCTGGTCTCCGTATGGTCCGCCCTCGCAGGTCACCAAGGCCCGGGGCTCGACCGCCGTCGAGCTCGACTACGAGCGCGCCTTCGAGGTCTACCGGCACACGGCCGAGAGCCGGGGCGACGCCCTGGACGCGCAAAGCTTTCCCCGCTTCGCGATGACGCACCCGCTGGGGATTCCCCAGGCCAATGGCGAGTTCGTGATCCGAGACCCCCTGACTGTCGAACCCGATGGTTCGGTGCGCTTCATCGCCGAGGTTCCGGACGGCTCCCTGGTCCGCGTGATGGAGGGCAAGCGCACGGACCTGCTCGACGCCGCGGGCATTGCCGCCACCCTGGCCCGGGAAGCAACCCCTGGCGCGTTGGGTGGCGCGGTGGTGTTCGATTGCGTCTCCCGGTACCTCGTCCTGGGGGAGTTCGCCCAAGACGAGCTCGCGAGGTTCCAGGACGCGCTCGGAGAAGGGGTCCCGGTCGTGGGTTGTCTGACCCTGGGCGAGGTGGGGGCCATGGGAGGCGGGGTCCCCCAGTTCCACAACAAGACAGCGGTGGTGGTCGCCCTGCCTGGATGAGGGAGTGAGGGAGCGCATGGCGGACCACGGCGCGGATGGGGACCACAAGCTCACCGAGGAGCGGCTCGCGCTGTTGAGCGTGCTCCAGGAGCTCACCGTCGCGGCGCTCGATCTGCTCAATCCCTGCAAGCCCGCCGACGACTTCCTGGACCGCGTCGCGGAGCGGCTGGGGTGCGCGGTCGCCCTCTGGCTCCAGCCGGATGCGCGGGGGCATGTGGGGCTTCTGGGCGCGAGCGGGCTGTCCTCGGCCTCCCGCCAGCTCCCGATTCCAGGGCTGCCCCCGCGCCCCGAGATGCCAGCGCCTCACTCGGTGGACCTTCCCTACCCGGAGCTGGACTCGCCGGGGCTCGTGCGGTGGTCCGTGCCCATCGACGGCGCCGGGGCTCTTTCCAGCGTGCTGCTGCTGTACTTCGACCGCGAGCCGCGGCTGCCGCGGCAATACCGGGGCATGGTGGAGCGGCTTGGCGGTGTGCTTCACACCGCGCTTGTCCACCGGCAGCTCTTCGAGCGGACCCTGGACAGCGAGCGTGCGCTCCAGCGGGAGCGGGACTTCAGCTCGGCGGTCCTGGACACGGCCCGCGCGCTGGTGATCGTCCTGGATCCCCAGGGGCGGATCATCCGCTTCAACCGGGCGTGCCAGGAGATGACGGGCTACTCCTTCGAGGAGCTGCGCGGCGCGTATTTCTGGACGCGACTCCAGCCGCCGGACGAAGCGGCGCGGGTCGCGAAGAACTTCGCCGTGCTCGCGGCCGGGTTGGGGTTCGAGCAGTCCGAGCATCACTGGATGACACGCAACGGAGAGCGCCGCCTCATCGCCTGGGCCAGCAACGTGCTTCGAGGCGAGTCGGGAGTGATTGAGTACGTCATCGGCACCGGCATCGACATCACCGAGCACCGCCGGGCCGAGCAGGAGCGCGATCAGACCTTCCAGCGGGAGCAACAGGCGCGCGCCCGCGCGGAGGCGCAGGAGGGGCGGTCCGCGCTCCTGGCGGAGGCGTCCGGGCTGCTCACCGGCTCGCTCGCCCCCGAGGACGCGATGCGCAGCGTGGCCGCGCTGACCGTCGAGCGGTTCGCCGACTGGTGCGCGGTGGACCTGCTGGACGGGGGGCAGTCCTTCCAGCGCATCACCGAGGCCCGCTCCGATGCGCTGCACGCCACCGCGACCGCGCGGATGAACTGCGCGCTGCCCGACCTGGAGGCCGCGCATGGCCCGGGGAGGGTGCTCCGCCTGGGCGAGCCGGAGTTCTGCCCGGAGGGATGCGCCTCCATGTCACTGGGGTGCGTCCGGGACGGTCAGGGCCTGTCCGAGGTGGTCGAGTTCCAGTCGTGGATTTCGGTGCCGCTGCTCGCACGGGGGCATGCGCTCGGAGCGCTCACCCTCGCCCGCGTGGAGGGCGGTGGCCGGTATGGCCCGGCGGATTTCGCGCTCGCGCAGGAGCTGGCCCGCCGCGCGGCGATGGCGCTGGACAACGCCCGCCTCTACCAGCAGGCGCAGCTGGCGATTGGCCTTCGGGATGAGTTCCTCTCCATTGCCTCGCATGAGCTGAAGACCCCGGTCACGTCCCTCCAGTTGTCGGTGCAGGGATTGATGCGCCTTGCCCGCTCAGGAGCGCTGCGGACCGCGCGGGTGGAGACGGTGACGCACTCTCTGGAGGTCATCGAGCGTCAGGCGAAGCGGATGGTGAAGCTCGTCAACACCCTGCTGGATGTCTCCCGCATCCATGCTGGAAAGCTGGAGCTGGAGTTCGAGGAGGTGGACCTGGCCGCGCTGGTCCGGGACGTCGCGGCGCGCTTCGTCCCCGAGCTGGCCTCGTCCGGAACCCGGCTCCAGGTCCACGCAGACACGGCGATGCCGGGCGTGTGGGACCGGTCGCGGTTGGATCAGATCGTCACCAACCTGCTCTCGAACGCCATCAAGTACGGCGAAGGGAGGCCCATCGAAGTGCGAGTGGAGGGGGATGCCGTGATGGCCCGCCTGGAGGTCCGGGATCAAGGCATTGGCATCCCGGTGGAGCGGCACGCGCGCATCTTCCGCGCCTTCGAGCGCGCGGTGTCGTCACGCCACTACGGGGGGCTGGGATTGGGCCTCCACATCGTGAACCAGCTGGTGGAGAGGCTGGGCGGTTCGGTCCAGGTCGAAAGCGAGGCGGGGCAGGGCGCCACCTTCACGGTGGCGCTGCCCCGCCGGGGGCCGCACACGTCTCCCACGGCGGATCCGACCGTGCAGGTTTCGCCTTAGGCCGGCTTCGGCTCGACGCCCGGGTTGCGGCCGTCCATGGGGGCCTGCGCGTCCGTCTGGTAGTAGTCGCGCACTACGTAGCGGCGGGCCACCAGCGCCATGCCCACGGCCGCCACGGTCGCCAGGGCCGCGTAGAAGAAGAACTGCGCGGAGCCCGTGAAGACGTTGAGCGCCGCGGCGATGGCCACCGCCACGTTCGCCAGCGTGTTCGTCACCAGCCACACGCTCTGGATGGTGCCCTTCATCTCCCGGGGCGCCTGCGTGTACGCGAACTCCAGGCCCGTGGTGGACACCAGGATCTCCGCCACCGTCAGCACGATGTACGGCAAGAGCTGCCACGCGATGTTCAGCGTCGTCCCGCCCTCCATGGCCACCTGGAAGAAGCCCGCGATGACGAACGACGCGGCGCCAATCACCAGGCCCAGCGGCATGCGGCGCAGCGGCGTCAGCTCCCAGCCCATCCGCTGGAAGGCCGGGTACACCACGGCCGTCAGGAAGGGGATGAGCAGCATCACCAGCATGGGGTTGATGAACTGCATCTGGCTGGGCTGGAACACGATGCCGCCCACGTTGGGGTCCATGGACCGCGCCTGCACCACCCAGGTGGACGCCTTCTGATCAAACAGCATCCAGAAGAAGGGCACGAACGGCAGCATCAGCGCGGACACGCGGAACACCGCCTTCACGCCCTCCACCGACTCCGCCGGGTGCTCCGCCTTCGCCTTGTCCAGCCAGGTGCCGCCCGCCGCGTCCTTGCCCCGGAACGCGCTGCCCAGCACCTTGAAGAACGAGTGCGGATTGGGGCCCGTGGGCGGCACCAGCACGTAGTGCTTGCGGCCCGCCCAGAAGATGATCGTCGCCAGGAACATCAGGATGCCCGGCACGCCGAAGGCCACCGCCGGCCCGTAGTTCTTCATCAGCACGGGGACGAACAGCGACGCGAAGAACGAACCGAAGTTGATGGTCCAGTAGAAGATGGCGAAGACCTTCTTCACCAGGTGCTTGTTGGTCTCCGTGAACTGGTCGCCCACCATCGCGGACACGCACGGCTTGATGCCGCCTGAGCCAATCGCGATGAGCGTCAGGCCCGTGTAGAAGCCCGTGGCGTTGTCCTCGAAGAGCGCCAGGCACGCGTGCCCCGCGCAGTACACGAGGCTCAGCACGAAGATGGTGTGGAACTTCCCGAAGAAGCGGTCCGCCAGGTACCCGCCAAGGAGCGGGAAGAAGTACACCCCCGCCATGAACAGGTGCATCAGGTACTTCGCCTGGGCCTCCCTCGCCCCTGTCTCCGGCACGTGCGTGCGCAGCAGGTAGTCGATGAAGAACACCACGAGGATGTTCCGCATCCCGTAGAAGCTGAAGCGCTCACAGGCCTCGTTCCCGATGATGTAGGGAATCTGAGGCGGGAAGCGCTGGGAGGTGGGGGCGGTCGAGGTCTCGGCCATGCCCCCACCCTACCGGGGCCCCTCAGGCCGCGTCCACGCGCTTGCCAATGCGGGCCCGGCGCGCCTTGCCCAGCACGTGCTTGAGGTAACGCCCGGTGTGGCTGGCCTCCACCTTCGCCACGTCCTCCGGCGTCCCGATGGCGAGAATCTGCCCGCCGCCCGAGCCGCCCTCCGGCCCCAGGTCGATGAGCCAGTCCGCGCTCTTGATGACGTCCAGGTTGTGCTCGATGACGAGCACGCTGTTGCCCGCCTCCACCAGCCGGTTGAGCACGGACAAGAGCTTGCGGATGTCCTCGAAGTGCAGGCCCGTGGTGGGCTCGTCCAGGATGTAGAGCGTGCGTCCGGTGGCCACCCGGGCCAGCTCGCGGGCGAGCTTGATGCGCTGCGCCTCACCGCCGGACAGGGTGGGGGAGGGCTGGCCCAGCCGCAGGTAGCCCAGGCCCACGTCGGTGAGCGTCGTCAGCACGCGCAGGATGTCCTTGTGCGCGCCGAAGTGGTCCACCGCTTCCCGGACGCTCAGGTCCAGCGTCTCCGCGATGTTCTTGCCCTTGTAGCGCACGCGCAGCGTGGCTTCGTTGAAGCGCTTGCCGTTGCAGACCTCACAGGGGACGTACACGTCCGCCAGGAAGTGCATCTCCACCAGCTTCACGCCGTCGCCTTCGCACGCTTCGCAGCGGCCGCCCTTGATGTTGAAGCTGAAGCGGCCCGGGCCGTAGCCGAACGTGCGCGCCTCCGGCGTCATGGCGAAGACTTCACGGATGGCGTCGAACACCTTGGTGTACGTGGCCGGGTTGCTGCGCGGCGTGCGGCCAATGGGCCGCTGGTCGATGTCGATGACCTTGTCCAGGTGCTCCAGGCCCTTGATGGACTTGTGCTTGCCCATGGGCTCGCGGCTCTCGTAGAGCGCGCGCGCCAGGGCCGGGTAGAGGATTTCGTTGATCAGCGTGGACTTGCCCGCGCCGGACACGCCCGTCACCGCCGTGAAGATGCCCAGCGGGATGTCCGCGTCCACGTTCTTCAGGTTGTTCTCCGTCGCGCCCACGATGGAGATTTGATGCTTGGGGTTCACCGGCCGGCGGGACTCGGGGATTTCAATCTCCTGGCGGCCGGACAGGTACGCGCCGGTGAGGCTCTTCTCGTCCGCCATCACCTGCTTGGGCGTGCCCTGGGACACCACCTGACCGCCCAGTTCGCCCGCGCCGGGGCCGAAGTCCACCAGGTAGTCCGCCTCCTCCATCGTCTCCTCGTCGTGCTCCACGACGATGACGGAGTTGCCCAAATCACGCAGGCGCTTGAGCGTGGTGAGCAGCTTGCCGTTGTCACGCTGGTGCAGGCCGATGGAGGGCTCATCCAGGATGTAGATGACGCCTGTCAGCTCGCTGCCCATCTGCGACGCCAGCCGGATGCGCTGGCTCTCACCGCCGGACAGCGTGGACGCGGTGCGGTCCAACGTGAGGTAGCCCAGGCCCACGTCCACCAGGAAGGACAGGCGGCTGCGGATCTCCTTGAGCAGCTCCTGGGCAATCTTCTCCTCCTGCGCGCTCAGGCCCATCTGCGTGAGGAAGGTGCGCGCCTCCGTGATGGTCATCCGGCTCAGGTCCACCAGCGTGCGCGTGTGCACCTTCACCGCGCGGCTCTCCGGACGCAGGCGCTCGCCCTTGCAGGACGGGCAGGGCTTGTCGCTGAAGTACTTCTGCAGCTCCGCCTTGCGCGCTTCCGACGTGGTCGTCTTGAAGTTGCGCATGGTGCGGGCGAGCAGGCCCTCCCACTCCATGTCGTACTGGCCGTTGTCGCCCCACTGCACGGTGAAGGACTTGCCCTTCGCGCCGTTCATCAGGACGTCCTTCTCCCGCTTGGTCAGCTTCGCGTACGGGACGTCCAGATCGATCTTGAACGCGGACGCCAGGCTCTCCACGAAGTCCGCCGTCCAGCCCTCGCCGCGGTTCATGCCGCTGGCCCACGGCTCAATCGCGCCGTCGCGGATGCTGCGCGTCTGGTCCGGCACCAGCAGGTCCGCGTCCATCTCCGGACGGGTGCCCAGGCCGTTGCAGTCCGTGCACATGCCCAGCGGGTTGTTGAAGGAGAACGACGCGGGCGTCAGGTCCCCGAAGGACAGGCCGCACGCGGGGCACGCGTTCAGCTCGCTCATCACTCGGTCGGACGCGAGCGTGCCCTTCTCGTCCGTGATGATGAGCGTGCCCTTGCCCTCGCGCAGCGCGGTCTCCACGGAGTCCGTCAGGCGCGTGCGCAGGTCCGGCTTCAACACCAGACGGTCGATGATGAGCGCGATGTCGTGCTTGGACTTCTTGTCCAGCTCGATGCGCTCCTCCAGCTCGCGCACCTTCCCGTCCACGCGCGCGCGGGAGAAGCCGCGCTTCTGCGCCTCCGCGAGCAAATCTTTGTGTTCGCCCTTGCGGTTCGTGACGATGGGCGCCAGCACCTGGAGCTTGGTGCCCGCGGGCAGCTTCATGATCTCATCGACGATCTGCTGCGCGCTCTGCTTGCCCACCTTGCGGCCGCACTGGGGACAGTGCTGCACACCGATGGAGGCGTAGAGCACTCGCAGGTAGTCGTGCACCTCCGTGACGGTGCCTACCGTGGAGCGCGGGTTGTTGCTGGCCGCCTTCTGCTCGATGGAGATGGTGGGCGACAGGCCTCGCAGCGTGTCGTAGCGGGGCTTCTCCATCTGCCCCAGGAACTGGCGCGCGTAGGAGGACAGGCTCTCCACGTAGCGGCGCTGCCCCTCGGCGTAGAGCGTGTCGAACGCGAGCGAGCTCTTGCCGGAGCCCGACACACCGGTGAACACCACGAGCTTCTTCTTCGGGATGTCCAGGGAGACGGTCTTGAGGTTGTGCTCCCTGGCACCACGGATGGAAATGACGTCGGGCTCGGACATGGGGGGCGCTTTATCACTGAAAGGGTGTTCCGGTGCACGCAAAGGCGCACTACCGGAGAGGTTCAGCGGAAACACGCGAAACCGCCGCCCGCATCCCCACCGCCAAACGGGCACCTGGCCGTCCTGCGCACGCCACTCGTCCCCTCTGGAAATCGCACGGCCCCCGAGGGTCAGGGGTCGGTGTAGCATCGACCGTTTGTGAAGCTTTTGCAGTCGCTTCCACGAAACGTGGAATCTCCTGCTTTACCCGTTAAATGCCGTTCCCCAGCGTGGGCGCCCGTTTGCCGTGTTGGCGGCGTGACGGCGCCTCGTTGGGACGCCCAGGCACCAGGGTTGCACCTTTCTACGACGACCGGATCCACGCGCAGTGCTGTGTGGGGGGACACCGGTGCCGTGCGTAGGAAATGGGGGACTCTGTATGCGTGGACTCCGATGGCTGGTGTTGGCGTTGGTGGCGGCGGCGACGGCGTGTGAGCGGCCCACTTCACAGCAGGCACGCACGGGCTTCGCGGCACGCCCGGAGCTCCTGGATTTCGGCCCCGCCGCCGTGGGGCGCACCAAGACGATGACGCTGCGGCTGGCGAACCAGGGGCGCGCGTCGTACCGCGTGGAGGGGGCGCGCTCGTCGCTGCCCAACGTCAGCGTCCCGGTGTTCGAGCCCTTCACGCTGACGGCCGGCGCGGAGCACGAGCTTGAAGTGCGCTTCACGCCCGACGTGGAGGGCGCGGTGCAGGGGCAACTGGAGCTGTTCACGGACGCGTCCGGCGGCGCGGCGACGCAGGTGCCCATCAGCGGGCGCGGCGTGAAGGCGCTGGTGGAGGTGCCGGAGTCAGCACTCGACTTCGGCAACGTGAACCTGGGGCTGGTGGAGATGCGCGAGGTGACGGTGCGCAACCCCTCCGACGTGGAGAGCCCGCTGGTGTTGTCGGTGGAGGGCGCGGACAAGGACGAGTTCTCCGCCGGCGCGGGGATGCCGTCCACGCTGGCGCCGCATGAGACGCGCAAGGTGCCGGTGGCCTTCAGCCCGGTGCGGCTGGGCAACGGGGAGGCGGAGCTGCACGTCGCGGTGTGCGACGGCTGCGAGCCCGCGGTGGTGAGGCTGACGGGGATGGGCGTGGCCGGCGCGCTGGAGGTGACGCCGCTGCGCGTGGACTTCGGCCGGGTGGCGGTGGGCGCCACCGCCGAGGAGCGCATCACCGTGCGCAACCTGGGCTCCGAGCCGCTCAGCTACAAGGGCGCGGCGCTCCTGGAGGACCCGTCCGGCGTGTTCAAGGTGGTGAGCGCGCCCGCGCTCCCCAACGACGTGCTGGCTCCGGGCGGGGTGGTGGAGCTGCGCGTGGCCTTCACGCCCGCGGTGGCCGGCCGGGTGCGCGATGGCCGCGTGGAGGTGTCCGTGCGCAAGCCGAAGACGACGTCGCCCGGCCCCAAGGTGACGCTGACGGGCGAGGGCGGCGCGTCGTGCGTGGAGGTGACGCCCTCGCACCTGGACTTCGGGCCGGTGGCCTTCGGCATGACGGCCACGCGCGACGTCACCGTGAACAACCACTGCCGCGAGGAGACCACCGTCACCGGGCTCCACCTCACCACGCAGGCGGGGGGCTACTTCACGCTCGCGCAGCCGCCATCCAGCCAGCCGGTGGCGCCCGGGGGCACGCTGAAGGTGGGCCTCACCTTCAGCCCTCGCGCGGGCGTGGGCAGCGCGAGCAGCGGGCAGTTGGCCGTCACCTCCACCCAGCGCACCTCCAGCGCCACGGACGGCGTGACGCTGTCGGGCGAGGGCAAGGCCTTCGCGCCGTGCGAGTACGCGCTGCCTTCGGTGCTGGACTTCGGCCAGGTGCCGGTGGGCTCGGAGGTGGCGCTGGGGGTGACGCTGCGCAACACCGGCACGCAGGCGTGCTTCCTGGCGGGGCTCCAGCTGGCGTCAGGGTCGGACCCTGCGTTCCGCGCGTCGACGGTGGCCAACAGCGTGCTGGAGCCCGGCAAGAAGGCCACGCTGCTCGTGCGCTTCCACCCCTCCGGTGAAGGGGAGTTCCAGGGGCTCGCGGAGGGCTGGGTGAGCCACCCCACGCGCGGTCACCCGTTGGTGAACCTGGTGGGCCGGGGCGTGCAGGGGTGCTTCTCCGTGCAGCCCACCACGGTGGACTTCGGCATCAGCCGGCTGGCGTGCGGCCCTCGCACCCGCGAGTTCATGGCCTACAACGACTGTCCGGGGGACGTGAAGGTGACGGGCATGAAGCTGGAGCAGCCGGGCCAGGAGTTCGCCGTGTCCGGCGCGCTGCCGGCCACGATTCCCGCGGGCGGGCGCGTGAAGCTCACCGCGAAGTACGCGCCCGGGGAGGAGGGCGAGGACGCGGCGACGGTGCGCTTCACGCTGAGGGACGGCGCCGTCTACAACGCGGGGCTCGTGGGGCGGGGCCTGGCGAAGACGGACCAGACGGATCGCTTCGTCCAGCAGTCGGAGGCGCGCGTGGACGTGCTCTTCGTCGTGGACAACTCGGGCTCCATGATGGAGGAGCAGCAGAGCCTGGGGGATAACTTCTCGGCCTTCCTGTCCGCGGCCACCGCCGCGCAGGTGGACTACCGCATCGGCGTCACCACCACCGGCCTGGATCCGTCTCCGGGCGGCTGGTCCGAGTGCCCCGGCGGCGCGCTGGGCGGTGAGAACGGGCGCCTGTTCCCCGTGGACGGCTCCAGCCCGCGCATCATCACGCCGGAGACGCCCAACGCGGCCGGCGTCTTCGCCACCAACACGCACGTGGGCGTATGCCACTGGAACGAGCAGGGCCTGGACGCGGCGTACCGAGCGCTGTCGGATCCGCTGCTCTACGACCTGGATGATCCGCGCACGCCCCAGGCCAACGACGGCAACGGCGGCTTCCTGCGCGAGGAGGCGAAGCTGGCCATCATCGTGCTGTCGGACGAGGAGGACTTCAGCTCCCAGCCGGTGTCCTTCTACGAGACCTACCTCCTGGCCCTGAAGGGGAACGACCCGTCCAAGGTGAGCTTCAACGCCGTGGTGGGCCCGGAGGACCTGACGACCTGCACCACCTCCAGCAGCTCCGGCAGCCGGTACATGGAGCTGGCCCGGAAGCTCAACGGCGTGGTGGACAGCATCTGCACGCCCAACTGGGCCGCGTCGCTGGAGAAGCTGTCGGAGAGCGCCTTCGGGCCCAACCGCGCCTTCCCCCTGTCGGAGGTGCCGGAGGACCCCGGCGCCATCGCCGTCCGGGTGGACGGACTGCCCGTGACGGACGGCTGGTCCTATGACGCGCGGGCCAACGCTGTCATCTTCGACCGGCTGCGCGCCCCGGCCCCGGGCGCGGTGGTGGAGGTCACCTATCCGCTGGGTTGCCCGTAGCTGGGGCGGCCATACGTCCGTCACTGGAAAGTGACAGAGGCGGATGACTCGACAGGGAGGGGCGGGAGGCCTTGAGTGAAGGACATGCCGCAGGACTCCCTCCTCGTCGCCGCGCTGGGTGACATCCATGGCCGCTTCCACCGCGTGGAGGCGTGGCTGGATGCGCTGGAGCAGGCGCGTGGCCGGAGGGTGGACCTGGTGCTGGCGGTGGGGGACGTGGAGGCCTTCCGCCACGCGGACGACCACCGGCGCAAGGCCGCCAAGCGCGCCATGCCCGCGGAGTTCGCCGAGTACGCGGATGGCATCCGCCGCGTGAAGCGGCCGCTGTACTTCATTGGCGGCAACAACGAGGACTTCGAGGCGCTGCACGACCTGCCCGAAGGCGGTGAGCTGGCCCCGGACGTCCACTACCTGGGACGCGCGGGCCTGCGCACCCTGGGCCCCCTACGCGTGGCGTACCTGTCCGGCATCCACGCGCCACGCTTCATCGACCAGCCGCTGAAGCGGCCCACGTCGCTGGATACGGCGAAGCAGGCGGGCTACTTCCGCACGCCGGAGGTGGAGCACGTGTCCGCGATGCGGGACGTGGACCTGCTGCTCGTGCACGAGTGGCCCCGGGGCATCGTGCAGAAGGCCCGTGACGAACGCCTAGCCCCCTCGCGCCCGCTGCCCTCGCCGTGGATTGGCAACCCGGTGACGCGCAAGCTGGTGGACACGGTGCACCCGAAGTGGGTGATCTGCGGCCACTCGCACAAGCCCTTCGCCGTGGCGCTGGATACGCACGGGCGCACGCTGTCGCGCGTGGCGTGCCTGGATCAGGCGGCGCGGCCGGACACCGCCGTCTTCTGGCTGGAGTTCGAGGGGCGCGAGGCCCAGCGCGCAGGCTGGGGCGTCTCCGGTGTCGCCGCCTGGCAGGCGGGACAGCGCTGGGGGCTGCACACGCTGCCGCCGCTGGAGGAGTCCGACGGGCCGGGCAGCGTGCCCGTGGACAACGGCGCTACAGCTTGACGACGTCCATGCCCTTGCGCGGCAGCTCCACGCGGAACTCCGTGTAGGGCCCGCTGCCGGAGAGCACCTCCACGCCGCCCTGATGCGCGTGGATGATCTGCTGGACGATGTAGAGCCCCAGGCCCAGGCCCTCGCCCCGGCCCCGGCGTTGCTGGCCGCCGCGGAACGGGTCGAAGAGGAAGGGCATCAGGTGGGCGGGGATGACGCCCACGTTGGTGATGGTGAAGTGCAGGGCGTGGTCGCGCGTGCCGTCCACGAGGATGCGCACCGGTTCCGCGGCGTCGCCGTGCTGGAGCGCGTTGCCGATGAGGTTGGAGGCCACCTGCGCCAGCCGGTCCGCGTCCCAGTCCCCCACGAGGTCTCCGTCCTGCCGCACCTCGATGCGGTGGCGGGGCCATGACGTCTGGTGCTCCTGCACCATGCGCTGCACCAGCTGCCCGAAGTCCGTCTCTCCCCGGCGCAGCGGAATCCCGCCCGCCAGCCGCGCGCGCGCCAGGTCCAGCACGTCTTCAATCATCCGGCTCATGCGCTTGCCGGCGGTCATCATCCGCGAGGCCGTCTTCTTCACGGCCTCGTCTTCCGAGCGGCGCTGGAGCAGGTCCGCCGCGGTGAGGATGGCGGAGAGGGGGTTCCTCAGGTCGTGGCCCAGCACCGCGGTGAACATCTCGTTGAGGCGCAGCGTCTCCGCGAGCGTGTCCAGCTGCTGCGCCAGCTGCTGCTTCTGGCGATGCATCTGGAAGAAGACCTCCGCCTTGCCGCGCAGCGCGTGGGCTTCCAGCGGCTTGAAGAGGAAGTCCACCGCGCCGGCCTCGTAGCCCTTGAAGGTGCGCCAGGGGTCGCCACCGCCGGCGGTGACGAAGATGATGGGCACGTCGCGGGTGCGCTCTGAGCCGCGCATCAGCTCCGCCAATTCGAAGCCGTCCATCTCCGGCATCTGCACGTCCACGAGCGCGAGCGCGAACTCGTGACGCAACAGCAGCTCCAGTGCCTCCGCGCCGGAGCGGGCGCAGTGCACCTCCACGTCGTCACGCCGCAGCACGGCGGAGAGCGCCAGGAGATTCTCCTCCAGGTCATCGACGAGCAGGCACTTCACCCGGGAAGCCACGGGCAGGGGCTCCTTGCTGAGGACGGACAGGTCAGATAGCACCGCCATCTCCCCATGCCCGGAAGACGGCGGGCATCTGTTCAAGAGGCAGCACGAAATCCACCGGCCCTGCCGCGACGGCTGCCTGGGGCATGGCAGGCGAGCGAGCGATAGCGATGTTGGGGGCCTGCACCAGGGTGACGCCGCCCCGCCGTTTCACCGCCTGGAGCCCCAGCGCCCCGTCCGCGTTGGCGCCCGTAAGGATGACGCCGCCCAGGCGTGGGCCATAGACGGCCGCGGCGGATTCGAAGAGCACGTCGATGGCGGGGCGGGAGAAGTGGACGGGGGCGTCCATGGACAGCGCGAGCAACGGCCCCTTCGCGTCCCGGTCCACGAGCAGGTGGTAGTTGGGTGGCGCGAAGTAGATGGTCCCGGGCTGGACAGGCTGCTTGTCCGTCGCCTCGTGCACCGGCAGCGTGCACCGGGCGGTGAAGACCTCCGGCAGCAGGCTGGGGAGTTTGCGCGGCAGGTGCAGGACGACGAGGACCGCGGGCCGGAAGTTCGTGGGCAGCGCGGGCAGGATTTGTGTCAGGACATCCACCCCTCCCGCGGACGCACCAATGACGATGGCGTCGACGCGGCCAGCGGGCGGAGCGGGGCGCGGAGTGGGCATGGCGGTGGGGCCTCCTCTATCGCTTCTGGTAGAGCCTATCCTCGGGGACGACGGGGGTGAACGAGGCCTCGTGCGAGGAGAAGCGCAGAGACTCGCGCGCCCCCAGGCCCAGGAACCCCTTGTGACAGAGCGATTCCGCGAACAATCCCAGCGCGCGCTCCTGGAGTTCGCGGTTGAAGTAGATGAGCACATTGCGGCACGACAGGAGCTGCACCTCCGCGAAGACGCTGTCGGTGGCCAGGCTGTGGTCCGAGAAGACGATGTGGCCCTTGAGCGACCGGTCGAACACCGCGCCGCCGTACGCGGCGGTGTAGTAGTCCGACAGCGACGTGCGCGCGCCGGACAGCCGGTGGTTCTGGGTGAAGGACGCGATGCGGTCCACCGCGTACACCCCGGCCTCCGCTCGCTGGAGCGCGGTGGGGTTGATGTCCGTGGCGTAGATGAGCGTGCGCTCCAGCAGCCCCTCCTCACGCAGCAGGATGGCGAGCGACCAGGCCTCTTCCCCCGTGCTGCACCCCGCGACCCAGACCTTGAGGGACGGATAGGTGCGCAGCACCGGCACCACGTGCTCGCGCAGGCCGCGGAAGTAGGACGGGTCGCGGAACAGCTCGCTCACCTGCACGGTGAGGTAGTCCAGCAGCACGGGGAACAGCGCGGGTTCGTGCAGCATCCGGTCCTGGAGCTGGGACAGGGTGGCGCAGTCGAGGCGCTCGGCGGCCTGGGCCAGCCGGCGCTTGAGGGAGGACTCCGCGTAGCCGCGGAAGTCGTAGTGGTATTTCAGGTAGAGCGCCTCGAGCAGCAGCCGCAGCTCGATGTCGAACTCCTTCGTCGCCACGTCGTGCATGCGCGGCCTCACCCCTTGGGCATCCAGACGCGCAGGAGCGACAGCAGCTTCTCCACGTCGAGCGGCTTGGCGATGTAGTCGTTGGCGCCCGCCTGGAGGCACTTCTCCTGGTCGTCGCGCATGGCCTTCGCGGTGAGCGCGATGATGGGCAGCTTGCGCCAGGCCTCCTGCTTGCGGATTTCGCGCGTGGCGGTGAGGCCATCCATCTCCGGCATCATGATGTCCATCAGCACCAGGTCCACCGCGAGCTGGGGCTGGGCCAGGCTCTTCGTGAGCAGGGCCAGGGCCTCCTTGCCGTTGCGGGCGATCTCCACCTTCGCGCCCCGGGGCTCCAGCACGCTGGAGAGGGCGAAGATGTTCCGCACGTCGTCCTCCACCACGAGGATGCGGCGGCCCTCCAGCGTGGACTCGCGGTCGCGAGCGGCCTGGAGCATGCGCTGGTGCTCCGGTGGCAGGCGCGACTCCACCTGGTGCAGGAACAGCGTCACCTCGTCCAACAGGCGCTCCGGGGAGCGCACGCCCTTGATGATGATGGAGCGTGAGAAGCGGCGCAGCTGCTGCTCCTCGTCGCGGCTGAGCGTGTGGCCGGTGTAGACGATGACGGGAGGGAAGGAGACGGCCTCCTCGGCGGCCATGCGCTCCAGGAGTTCCTGGCCGCTCAGGTCCGGCAGGTGCAGGTCCATCACCATGCAGTCGAAGGTGTGCTCGCGAAGCCGCTGGAGCGCGTCGTGCGCGGTGGCGACGCCCTCCACCTCCACGTCTTCCGCCGCCAGCAGCTTCTGGATGCTCTCGCGCTGACGGGCGTCGTCCTCCAGCACCAGCACCCGGCGGGGGCCCGGCGCGGACTTCGTCTCCAGCGTGCGGAAGACGTCCAGCAGTTGCTCGCGCTGCACGGGCTTGAGCGCGATGCCCACCGCGCCCAGCTCCAGTGCCTCACGCGTCGGGTCCGCCGCGGACACCACGTGCACCGGGATGTGGCGCGTGCGCGGATTGCGCTTGAGCTGATCCAACACCGTGAGGCCGGAGTGGTCCGGCAGGTTCATGTCCAGGATGATGGCATGGGGCGCGTGGCCGAGCGCGGCCTCCAGTCCATCCGTGGCGGTGGCGGCCAGGATGCACTGGAAGCCCAGCTCGCGCGCCAGGTCGCGCAGGATGAGGGCGAAGCGGGCGTCGTCCTCCACCACCAGCAGCACCCGCGAGCCGGAGGTGAGCCGCTCGCGGTCGTCCTCCAGGCTAGGGGGCGGGGCCGGCGTCGGGCGGGGCGTGGCCACGGGCTGGACGGGGACTGGGGGCGGCGCGGGGAACTGCTCGCGAACCGCGGGTGCGGGGGGGCCCGGGCGAAGGGGGAGGGTGACGGTGAAGGTGCTGCCCTCGCCCGGCGCGCTGCGCACGGTGACGTCGCCGCCCAGCAGCCGCGCCAGGTCGCGGGAGATGGACAGGCCCAGGCCGGTGCCGCCGTACTTGCGGTGGGTGCTGCCGTCGGCCTGCCGGAAGGCCTCGAAGATGAGCCCCTGGAGCTCGCCCGGAATGCCGATGCCGGAGTCGCGCACGCTGAACGTCACGCGCCCCGGGCCCTCTGCGGCGACGGTGAGGGTCACCTCGCCGGAGTCCGTGAACTTGAAGGCGTTGGCGAGCAGGTTCTTGAGCACCTGGCCCAGCCGCTGGGGATCCGTCTCCAGCGTGGGGGGCACGCCCGGCGCGACGGTGGTGGTGAAGCGCAGACCCTTCTGCGCGGCCATGGGCTGGAAGGTGCGGCCCAGGTTCTCCACGAAGGGCTGGAGGCCCACTGATTCCAACTGCACGTCCACGCGGCCCGCCTCGATGCGCGACAGGTCCAGGATGTCATTGATGAGGGCGAGCAGGTCGTTGCCCGCGGAGCCTATGGTCTGCGCGAACTTCACCTGTTCGGCGGTGAGGTTGCCCTCCTTGTTGTCCGCCAGCAGCTTCGCGAGGATGAGCGAGCTGTTGAGCGGCGTGCGCAGCTCGTGGCTCATGTTGGCCAGGAACTCGCCCTTGTAGCGGTGGGTGCGCTCCAGCTCCGAGGCCTTCTCCGTAAGCGTGACCTGTGCCAGGGCCAGGTCGTCGCGCTGGTTCTCCAAGAGGTGCGCCTGGGCCTCCAACTGGGCGTTGGTTTGCTCCAGTTCCGCCTGCTGGTTCAGCAGTCGCGCCTGGGACTCCTTGAGGACGCGGCTCTGTTCTTCAATCTCTTCGTTGGAGACGCGCAGCTCCTCCTGCTGGGCCTGGAGCTCCTCTGCCTGGCGCTGCGTCTCTTCCAGGAGTTGTTCCAGGCGGGTGCGGTCGAGCGAGGCGCGCACCGCGACGCCGATGGCGTCCGACACCTGCTGGAGCAGCTCCAGGTGCGACGGGTGCACCGGGTGCAGGAAGCCCAGCTCCACGACCGCGTTGACCTGTCCGTCCACCTGGGCGGGCGCGATGAGCACGTGGCGCGGACGGCCCCGAGCCAGTCCGGAGGAGATGGGCAGGTAGCCTTCGGGCACGTCGCGCAGGTGGCAGGCCCGGCCGTCCTTGATGGCCTGTCCGGCCAGTCCTTCGCCGGGAGCCAGCGTGTCATGCCGCGCAGCCAGGTCCGCAGGAAGCGCGTGGCCCGCGACGCGGCGGAAGTGGCGCGTCGTGTCCGCGACGTAGAGTGCGCCTACCTGGGCGTCGAGCGTGTCGGCGAGGACGCGCAGGATGTTGTCTCCCAGCCGGTCCATGCGCTGGTCGCCCTGCATGCGCACGCCGAGTTCGGTCTGGGCGGTCTGGAGCCACGACTCGATGGCGCGGGCCCGGAAGTCGCGCGCGGCGGTATACGCGGCGATGCCCAGCAGCGCGAACAGCAGCACGGAGCCGCTCAGGGTGACGGCGAGGGCCAGGTTGGCGGACGCCTGGAACTCCCCGTACCGGCTCGTGAGCAGCGCGCGCTCCTCCAGTTCCATTTCCTCCACGGTGGCGCGGATGGTGCGCATGGCGGCGAAGCCGCTGTCCTCCTTCACCACGGCGATGGCCTGCCGGCCCTCACCGCGCAGTTGCAGGTCCACGGTCTCCTGCAGCTCCGCCAGCTTCTCCGTGACCGCGCCCTCCAGCCGGTCCAACCGCTGTTGCTGCACGGCGCTGTCGGCGATGAGTCCGCGAAGCTCCGCGAGCTGCTCCGGCAGCGTCTTCTTCGCGAGGGAGTAGGGGCTGAGGTAGCTCTCCGCGCCCGTGAGGAGGAAGCCGCGCTGCCCGGTCTCCGCGTCATTCACGGTGGACAGCACCTCCTCCAGCTTCGCCGCGACGGTGAGCGTATGCGTCACCATCTCGCCCGTGGCCGCGCGCGTCTTGAGCGTGCGGTAGGAGAGCAGTGCGATGGCGAGCACGGCCAGCGTCGCCACGGCGAATCCGGTGAACGTGGAAGGGGGAAGCGCCGGTCCGAAGCGCTCGACGCGCGGAGCATCCTTCACGCGGGGCGGGCTCATGGACACCGCCCAGGGGCGCACGGAAGGCAAGCAGTCACAGTGGAGCGCACGGAAGGAGCCCGTCCGACGAAGGTGAACGGATTGACTACCATGTCAGGAGGGGGCGCCCGGGACCCGAGGGGCCGAAGTGTCGCTTTGTGCGCGCCCGGCGAAGACGCGTGACCCGGGAGGGCGTCAGCAGTTCGTCAACCCAGGCCGCGACCCGAAGTTCCCCAAGCGGGCACGCGCCTCACGGATCAGCCGTGGACCGCGACGTCGCGTATGCGCGAAGCCCAAACTGGGGCACGGACAGATGCTCCCTCCCGGGCCCGGTTTCCGCAAAACCTGTCCGACAGTCGGACCGATTCGCGCCGAATGAAACCGAGGCCACACCCCTGGCGGAAGCAGCGGCGAACCGCAACCTCGTCTGCGCGCGGTCACCCAATCATGTGTACGAGCAGCATCGTCCCCCTGGAGCCAGTTGCCGCAAAACCTGCCCGACAGTTGGCCTGGTTCGCACCGAATGAAACCGATGCCGCGCGCCTGGCGGAATGCAGCGGCGACCCGCAGTGTCGTCCGCGTGCGGTCACCCAATCATGTGTACGAGCAGCGTCGCCCACCTGGGGCTGGTCGCCGCAAAACCTGTCCGACAGTCGGACCGGTTCGCACCGCATGAAGCCGAAGACGCTCGCTTCGCGGAACGGAGCGGCGAGCCACGACGTCATGCGGGCGCGGACATCAAGGTGGGGCCACGATCAGACAGAGCCGCCCGCATGGGTGCGGCTCTCCCAAGACCTGTCCGACAGTCGGACGGATTTCGCCGCTTGGGCCCGAGGCCGCTCCCGCCCGGCGGGGGCGCGACGTCATGCGCGCGCAAACGCCAAATTGGGGGCGCGGGCAGATGTCCCCGACCGGGCCCGGTTGCCTCAAAACTTGTCCGACAGTCGGACAGGTTTTCGCCGCCCGGGTCCCGGACTGCGGCCCATCCGATGACACGGATTGGTGGGCTCGCACGTCCATGTCAGACCCCTGTGGTTGGATGGCGATGCTGTGACGAGGAGGGGGAATGGGGATGGAACGGCGAGGACTCGTGGCCTATGTGGAGGCGCAAATCGAGCGCGATATCGCGCTGGGGCGGCTGCACCCGAGCGGGCAATTCGGCTCCGAAGCGAAGCTGGCGCGCCGCTATGAGGTGTGTCGGGGCACCATCCGCGAGGCGCTGCGGCGGCTGGCGGCACGGGGGCTGGTGGTTCAGCGCCCCGGACGCAAGACTCGCGCGGTGGCGTTGGATGAGTCGCTGACGCTGGAGAATCTGGGGCTGGCGCTGCATGACGCGAGCAACCCGGATGCCCGGTGGCTTCTGGAGGGCTACTTCAGCCTCAAGCGGCAGGTGCTGGTGGAGCTGCTGGCCGACTGCTGCGCGAAGGCCTCGGACCTCGACCTGGACCGGCTGGGGAGCACGTGCTACCAGCTCCAGGACGCGGCGCGCTGGGAGTCGGGGGAAACCTGCGCGCAGGCCGAGTTCGAGTTGCTGCGGCATGCGGCGCGGGTGGCGGCGCGTCCCGGGCACGTGCTCCTCGTTCAGTCCCTGCAGCGGGCATTCCTGGGAGG
>NZ_JAAAPK010000005.1:600000-807262 GCF_009909105.1 Corallococcus exiguus | reverse complement strand
GGCAGCTCATGCTGAAGTGCCTGCACGTCGCGCTCGTGCAGGATTGCCATCGCGCGGAAGGCCCACTCGCGCAGCGCGTCTCCTCCCATGAGCGGCAGCAATTGGGCTGCGCATCCCAGGAAGGCCCGCTGCAAGGACTGCACGAGGAGCACGTGCCCGGGACGCGCCGCCACCCGCGCCGCATGCCGCAGCAACTCGAACTCCGCCTGCGCGCAGGTTTCCCCCGACTCCCAGCGCGCCGCGTCCTGGAGCTGGTAGCACGTGCTCCCCAGCCGGTCCAGGTCGAGGTCCGAGGCCCTCGCGCAGCAGTCGGCCAGCAGCTCCACCAGCACCTGCCGCTTGAGGCTGAAGTAGCCCTCCAGAAGCCACCGGGCATCCGGGTTGCTCGCGTCATGCAGCGCCAGCCCCAGGTTCTCCAGCGTCAGCGACTCATCCAGCGGCACCGCGCGCGTCTTGCGTCCGGGGCGCTGCACCACCAGCCCCCGTGCCGCCAGCCGCCTCAGCGCCTCGCGGATGGTGCCCCGACACACCTCATAGCGGCGCGCCAGCTTCGCTTCGGAGCCGAATTGTCCGCTCGGGTGCAGACGCCCCAGCGCGATATCGCGCTCGATTTGCGCCTCCACATAGGCCACGAGTCCTCGCCGTTCCATCCCCACTCCCCCTCCTCGTCCCAGCATCGCCATCCAACCACAGGGGTCTGACATGGACGTGCGAGCCCACCCTTCTCATTGCCAGCCAGGGGGCACCCTCCGGGCCCGGTCGGAGAAAAACCTGTCCGACTGTCGGACAAGTGCGCGGGCCGCATGCAGCGAAAACCTGTCCGACTGTCGGACAGGTTTCTGGCCTGTGCTCCCGGCGGACGGCCCCCCGTCCATGGCCCCTCTTGCCGTCCGCGCACGCACGGCGTCGCGGCTCACCGCGAGACTCCGTCAGGCGCACTTCCTCGACTTCTTGTGGCGCGAGCCTGTCCGACCGTCGGACAGGTTTCTGGCCTGTGCTCCCGGCGGACGGCCCCGACCGTGGAGCCGCTTTCTCTCTCCGCGCACGCACGATGTCGCAGATCACCGCACGACTTCGTCAGGCCCACTTCCCCGGTTTCGTTTGGCGCGAGCCTGTCCGACGGTCGGACAGGTTTTGAGAATGCGTGCCCGGCCGGGACCCTCTTCGTGGACCCGCTTTGCCGTCCACGCACGACGTCTCGGCCCACGGCGGGGCTCCGCCGGGCATGCGTCTTCGGCTTCATGTGGCGCGAACTTGTCCGACTGTCGGACAGGTTTCTGGCCTGTGCTCCCGGCAGGGGCCCTCTCCGTGGACCCTCCTTGCCGTCCGCGCACGCACGATGTCTCGGCCCACGGCGGGGCTCCGCCGGGCATGCGTCTTCGGCTATATGTGGCGCGAACTTGTCCGACTGTCGGACAGGTTTTGAGCATGCGTGCCCGGCAGGGGACCCTGTCCGTGAACCTGCTTTCTTCGCCCGCGCACGCATGACGTCGGGAGCTGCTTCCGAGCTCCACCAAGCGCGTGACCTCGGCTTCGTGTGGTTTGAGCCTGTCCGACTGTCGGACAGGTTTCTGAGCTGCGCGCTCGGTGGGCGGACCTGCTTGGTGGCCCCGCTTTTTCGGCGCCTCAATTCCTGCCGTCCCGGGTCATCGCGGAGCGCATCCGATGCGTGTCATTGCGAAGGACTTCCGACCGTGGGTGGGGTTGAAACACTTCTGGTGACCTGACTCGCGCCGTGAGTCTACTCAGCTGCCGGTCAGGTCCATTGCACCCGGGCTGATTGAGGAGCGCTCTCGGGGCTGCGAGACTCGCGGCCCTCATGGTTTCTTCCCTGCAGCAACTGCATGCACTCACCGGGCTGCGGTTCCTCGCGACCGCGCACGTCGTCGCCTACCACGTGTATCACCTGGTCTTCTCCGGCACGGAGGCGCCGCCGGGACTGCACGGGCTGCTCGACAGCGGGTACGTGAGCCTCGGCCTCTTCTTCGTCCTGTCGGGCTTCATCCTTGGCTACAACTACCTGGAGCAGCCGCCGGGCACGTACGCGGCGCGCAAGGCGTTCTGGGTGGCCCGCTTCGCGCGCATCTATCCCGTCTATGCGTTGGGCCTGGCGCTCGACGCTCCCGCATACCTCAAGGGGCTGCGTGATACGTGGGCGGTGGACCCATCGAGGGGGCTGCAGCACGCCGAGGCACTGGTGGTCACGCCGCTGCTGCTCCAGAGCTGGACGCCTTGGACGGCGATGGCGTGGAACGGCTCGGGCTGGTCTCTGGCGGTGGAGGCGTTCTTCTACGCGGCGTTCCCCTTCCTGGCCGGGAGGCTGGGCCTGCTGGGGCCAAGGGCGCTCGCGGTGGGCGCGGCGGTGACGTACGGCGCCGCGATGGTGTTCCCGGCGCTCTACATGACGGTGGATCCGGACCACACCGGAGGCACGGCGTCCGCGTACAACTCCGGCCCGTGGATGCTGGCGCTGCGCTTCAACCCGCTGGCGCGGCTGCCGGAGTTCATCCTGGGCATCCTCGCGGCGCGCTTCTTCCTGCTGCGGTCCGGAGAGTCGCGGCGCTCGCATCCGGTGGCCCTGGCGGTGGTGTGCGCGGGAGTCATCGCGGCACTCGCGGGGAGCACCGTGCTGCCCTTCCCGCTGCTGCACAACGGGCTGCTGGCGCCGGTGTTCGCGGCGTTGTTCATCCTGCTGTCGTGGAGCCAGGGCGCCGTGGCTCGGGTGCTGGCTTCACGGCCGCTGCGCCTGCTGGGTGAGGCGAGCTATGCACTCTTCCTCTTGCACATGCCGGTGCTGTTCGCCTGGAAGGCAGTGCTCAAACGGCTGGGTGAGTCGCCCACGGCCGCCTGGGCGGTGGTGGCGTTCGTCGTGGGATCGATAGGCCTGAGCTTGCTCGTGCATGAGCGCGTGGAGAAACCCGCCCGGGCATGGATCCGCGACCGGTGGGCTCGACGAGGCACGGAGCAGTCCGCGGCGGGCCTCTAGCCCCGGGCGTGAGGTCCTATGCGCTCTTCATCTGGGACCGGCGGCGTGTGCCGCGCTTCACGGGCCCCAGCTGCGCGAGCACCCGGCCGATCTCCACCAACTCCACGGGCTTGACCAGGTGCAGGTCGAAGCCCGCCTCCTCGCTGCGGGCCCGGTCCTCCGGCGTCCCATAGCCCGTGAGCGCGATGAGGTGCGCGTCCGACGCCACGCGCCCGCTCAGCTCCTGCGCAACCTGATAGCCGTCCAGGCCCGGCAGGCCGATGTCCAGGATGATGACGTCGTAGGTGCCAGGAGTCGCCATGGCGAGCGCCTCCGGACCGTCCGAGGCGACCGCGACGGTGTGGCCCCACAGCTGGAGCATCTCGCTCAGGCCCTCGCGCGCGTCGGGGTTGTCGTCGACCAGGAGGATGCGCCACTCGCGCCGGCGGGACTCGATGCGCTCCACGGTGGCCTCGGGCCTCGCGGCGTCCGTGAGCAGCGGCAACGTGATGGTGAAGGTGCTGCCCTGGCCTGGCCCCTCACTGAAGACCTCCACGTGGCCACCGTGTTCGGTCACGAGGTGGCGCACCAGCGTCAGGCCAATTCCCAGTCCGCCCCGGCTGCGCGCGAGGCCCGCGTCCAGCTGCGCGAAGAGCTCGAAGATGTGCTCCTGGTCCTCCGGCCGCAGGCCGATGCCGGTGTCCTGCACGGAGACGCGCACGCGCGAGTCCTCGGACACGTGGGCGCCCACGGTGACGATGCCGCCCTCGGGTGAATACTTGGCGGCGTTGTCGAGCAGGTTGGTGAAGACCTGCTCCAGGCGCGTCCGGTCGCCGTCCACCCAGCAGGGCGCGGTGGGGCGGGCCTCCCGCAGGACGAGTCCGCGCTCCTCCATCACGGGCCGCGCGGCGGCGAGCGAGTGCTGCAACACGGTGTTGAGGTCCAGCCGGCCGCGACGCAGGGCGTACTTGCCGCGCGTGATGCGACTGACGTCGAGCAGGTCGTCCACCAGGTGGCGCAGGTGGCTCACCTGCCGCTCGATGATGTCGCGGCGGCGTGCGTCGGCTTCGGACAGACCGTTCGAGTCCTTCTGTCCGAGCATCTGCACCGCGACGGAGATGGCGGCCAGCGGGTTGCGCAGCTCGTGGGCGAGCATGGCGAGGAATTCGTCCTTCTTGCGGTCGGCCTCCTCCAGGCGGGCGGCGTTCGCCAGGGCCTCGCGCTCCACGCGCCGCAGGCGCAGGACGCTGTTGACGGTGGCGATGAGCTCTTCGGGGTCGAACGGCTGGGTGAGGTAGACGTCCGCGCCGGCGCGCAGGCCCGCGACCTTCTTCTCCGCGGTGATGAAGGTGGCGGAGGTGTGGATGATGGAGATCTCGCGGGTGCGAGGGTCCTCCTTCAGGCGCCGGCACACGTCATAGCCGCTCATGTCGGGAAGCTTCACGTCGAGCACGATGACGTCAGGGCGTGAATCGAAGGCGACCTGCAGGGCTTCCTCTCCGGTGACCGCCTCCAGCATGCGGTAGCCCGCCTGGCGCAGCGAGAAGGTCCCCAGATAGAGGCTCGCGGGCGTGTCGTTGACGTGGAGGACGGTGGCGTTGGCGATAGCGAGCACGGGCGACATTCCCAGGGAGGAGCCGGCCCGACTTCTACCGCGCGCCAGGAACGCAAGCGATCCGGGATCACTCCGCGTCCCGCCCGCTCGTGCACCACGCGTCGCGGGAGGGCCGGGAGTGTTGGGACCGCGACAGCTCGCGTGAACCGCGGCACTCCCCGCCCTACCGTTGGTTCAGCGCCTCAAGGCTCCGTCCACACCGCCAGCTCGTTGCCCGTGGGGTCGGTGAAGTGGAAGCGCTTGCCTCCGGGGAAGGAGAACGTGTCCTTCACGATGCGCCCACCGGCCTCGCGTACCTTCGCCAGCGTCGCGTCCAGGTCCTTCGAATAGAGCACCAGCAACGCGCCGCCCTTCGACGCCTCCCGCTCCTTGTCGAAGCCTCCGTTCAGCCGCCCGTCCATGAAGCTCGTGTAGTCCGGGCCGTAGTCCTCGAACCTCCAGCCGAACACGGCGCCGTAGAAGCGCTTCGCCTCCGCGATGTCCTTCACGGGAAGCTCGATGTAGTCGATGCGGTGGTGCTGCTCGGCCTGCTGCGGTGCGGTGGACATGGTGTGCCTCCTCGAAGTGGGAACACCCCCACCTTACGCACCCGCCCCCTCCGGCGATTGGACGAATCCGACCTCCGCCTGCTCGCGCACGTACGCCCCCGGCGTCAGCCCCGTCAGCGCCCGGAATTCCCGCACCTGGTGCGCCTGGTCGTAGTACCCCGCCGCCAGCGCCCACTCCGCGCCCTCCAACTCCCGCGACAGCTCCACCGCGTGCTGCATCCTCGCGATGCGGCACAACACCTTCGGCGACAGCCCCACCGCCGCATGGAACCGCCGCTCCACCTGCCGCGCCCCCACCCCCATCACCCCCTCCAGCGAACGCACTGGCACCTGCCCCCTCGCTCCCAGGATGTGGTCCACCGCGTGGCGCACCCCCACGTCCCCCTCCTGCCCGGGCAGCCGGCCCAGCAAGAGCCGCTCCAGCAGGGCGAAGCGGGCCACCGTCCCCTCCACCGCGCCCAACCGCTCCCGCCACTCGCGCGCCTCACGGGGCCAGAGGTCCCCCAGCGCCACCTTCACGTCCGTCAGCTCCAGCAAGGGCAGCCTCAGGAATGGCTGCGCGCCTCCGGGCCGGAAGCGCACCGCGACGAAGGACGCACGCGCGGACAACGGCACCACCTCCGCCGCTCGCATCGCTCCCACCACGCGCAGCCCCACCCTGTCCGTCAGGTCCACCAGGATGTCCAGGCACCCGTCCGGCAGCACCCGGTGCACCCCCACCGGCGCCGCTCCCGACAGCTCCAGCGCCCAGTAGCACTGGACGTACGGCGCCAGCGCCGCGCAGGGACTCGCCTCCACGTAGCGCATCAGGCCGCGTCCGCGACGGCCGCGCGGGGCAGCCACACCGTGAAGCACGTGCCCTTCCCCGGACCCTCGCTGCTCGCCTGGATGCGGCCCCCGTGGCGCTCCACGATTTCGCGGCAGATGGCCAGCCCCAATCCCAGGCCTCCGGCGTAGTGCTCAGCCGCGTTTCGCGCGCGGAAGAAGGGCGTGAAGAGCTGCGGCAGGCTCTCCTGCGGAATGCCGATGCCCTGGTCCTCCACGTCCACCCGCACCTGCCCTTCCTCCTCGCGCACCCGCATGGACACCGGCGTCCCCGGCGGCGAATAGCGCAGGGCGTTCTCCACCAGGTTCGTCAGCAGCTGATCCAACCGCTGCTCGTCCCACCGGCCCACCAGCGGCCCCTCCGAGACGTCCAGGGACAACAACCCCTGGCGCTCCGGACGCGTGGACTGGATGCGCTCCAGCACCTCGTGCGCCAGCGCCGTCAGGTCCATGGGCGCCACCGTCAGCGCGAATCTCCCCGACTGCAACCGCGACACGTCCAGCATGTCGCCAATCAGCCGCGTCAGCCGGTCCACCTGCCGCGTCAGCCGCTCGAAGGTGGCGCGCTGCCGCTCCGGCGTCAGCCCCACGCCGGACTCCGACTGGCGGATGAGCAGCTCCAGCGTGGCCTTCAGCGGCGTCAGCGGCGTGCGCAATTCGTGGCTCGCCATGGAGAGGAACTGATCCCGGATGACGATGGCCTCGCGCAGTTCCTTCTGCGTCCGGTCGATGCGCGCCGCCATGTCGTTGAAGCCGTCCGCCAGCTGCGCGACCTCGTCGTCGCCCCGGGCCTGCACCCGCTGCTCCAGGGCGGGCGTGCCCAGCGCGGCGAAGCCGTCCCGCAGCGTCTCCAGCCGCACCGCCACGTCCCGCCCCACCCACTGCGACAGGAGCAGCGAGATGGCCCCCGCCAGCGCCGCGATGCCCACCACCCACGCGCCCATGCGCGTCACCGGCGCGAACGCCTCGCGCAGCCGCGCCGTCACCACGACCGTCCACTCCGTGCCCGGCACCTGCGCGTATGCCACCAGCAGGCGGCGCCCGGATTCATTGAACGCCTCCAGCAGGCCCTCCCGCGCCGACAGCACCTCCGGGGGCAGCATTCCCAGCACCGGCGCCCGCGTGAGCACGTCGCCCCGTTCGGTCTCGCGCAGCAGGGTGCCGTCGCGCCGGTCGAACAACTCCACGTGGTAGCTGCGCGAGGCCAGCGTCGACTGGAGCCCCAGCCGCTGCAGGGACCGCCCGCCCACCAGCACCACGCGCTGGCCTTCCCCCAGGTCCACCCGCGTGGAGAAGACGATGAAGGGCAGCCCCCCCGCGCGGGTGAGGAAGGGCCGCGACACCCAGACCGCGTCGCCCCCGTTCAACGCCTGCTGGAAGTACTCCCGGTCCGCGAAGTTGCCGGTGAGGCGGTTCAGCCGCTTGGACGGCACCAGCGTCTCCCCGGTGGCGTCCAGCAGCCACGCCGCGTCGAAGAGGCCGGTGTCGCTCTCCAGCAACTCCACCCGTTCAATCATCTCCTTGCGGTCCCCGGTGCGCACCGCTTCGATGAAGCCCGGGTCCTGGCTCTGCGAACGCAAGAGCGAGCGCGCGATGGCCGCCGACTGCTCCAGCCACGCCGTCTCCGCCAGCACCGCCTGCTGCGCCTTGCCGCGCAGCTCCGCCGAGATGGCCCGCTGGGCCACGTACGACGTCACCGCCCCCACGCCCAGGATGGGCAGCACCGACGCCAGGGCCATGCCCCGGAACAGCCGCCAGCGCACCCCGGACGGGGCAGGGACCTGACGCATCCGCCACAACAGCAGACAGGCCAGGGCCAGCACCGCGTACACGCCCATCCCGGCCCAGGAGCGTCGCGCCCCCAACGCGAGCGTCATGTTCAGGAACAGGACGCTCAAGCTGCCCGCGGCGATGCGGCAGGCCTTTTCGTGGCCACGCCACAACCCCACCGCCAGCAGCGCCCCCGTCGCCAGGAAGGCACCGCCCAGCAACCGGATGAACGGCCCGAACGCCAGCAACGACATGCGGATGAAGCTGTTGGGGACCAGGACCATCAACCCGCCGAAGCTCAGCGCCACGCAGGCGATGAACGCCGACAGCAGGCCCCTCCCCTGGAAGCGGCGGGCCCGCTCCAGCAGCAGCAGGCCCGCCAGCAGCGGGTACAGGATGAGGCCCGTGATGCCCCCGGGCAGCACGGCGGCGGCCCACCAGTAGAACGCCACCGCTCCCAGGAAGAGCGTCCGGCCCAGCCACCCCACGAACGCAGGCCAGGTGGGGTACAGCATCGCGGCGAGCATCGTCGCGGAGCCCAACAGGAAGAGGCTGCCGAGCGGGCGGATGTACGGGTAGATGATCTGGAAGATGGCGGCCCCGAACTCGTAGGGCACGAAGACCATCGTGGTGCCGACGACGAGTCCGAAGGCCGCCGCGAACCACTCCACCCGTGCCCGCTCGAGGATGCCCACGGGCGGCACACTACACGTCCCGCTCCGGCTGTCAGTGGCGGAGTGCGGCCCGGGACGGACCGTTCGTCCAGTCCCTATCTCCGCCGCCAGGCGTCGAGAAGATGCCCCACCACCGAGTCCACCCCCACGTCGTGCGTGACCTGGGTGAAGACGAAGGGACCCTCGCCGCGCATCTTCCGGGCGTCGCGGTCCATCACGCCCAGGTCCGCGCCCACGTGCGGCGCCAGGTCCGTCTTGTTGATGACCAGCAGGTCCGACTGGGTGATGCCCGGACCCCCCTTGCGCGGCACCTTGTCCCCACCCGCCACGTCGATGACATACACGGTGTAGTCCGCCAGCTCGCGGCTGTACTGCGCGGCAAGGTTGTCACCGCCGCTCTCCACGATGAGCAGCTCCGGGTGCAGCTCCTCCATCAACTGCTCCAGCGCGAGCAGGTTGTGGCTGATGTCCTCGCGGATGGCCGCGTGGGGGCAGCCTCCGGTCTCCACCGCCCTGATGCGCTCCGGGGACAGGGCCTGGTTGCGCACCAGGAACTCCGCGTCCTCCTTGGTGAAGATGTCGTTGGTCACCACGCCCAGGCGATACTGGTCGCGCAGCTTCTTGCACAGGGCCAGCACCAGCGCCGTCTTGCCGCTGCCCACCGGCCCACCAATCCCAATCGTGAAGGCCCGCTGCGAGTAGTCACGCCGGTGCGGCTTGTCGCGCGCGTCGAAGTGGCCCGGGTGCTCCCAGTCCTCGTGCGTGTGCTCGTGCCCGTCCTGCCCATGGCCGCGGTGGTCGTCGTCGTGCATGTCGCGCTTCCTTTTTCGTCTTTTGGTTCAGGACAGGAACAGCCGGGAGTACAGCCGGTCGTGCGTGGCGCCCAACAGGTCCCACAGCGGCGCGGGCTGGGCCAGGTCCTCCACGCCCAATGCCTTGCATTGCTCCAGGACTGCCTCCAGCAGCGGCGTGGCCGCGTGCTGCACCTGGTGGGATTCATGCGTGCCGATGACGCCCATGCGCACGCCCGCGGACAGCGCGCCCCGCAGGGTGAGCGACAGGAAGAGTCGCAGGGCGTCTTCCTGCTCCACTTCCAGCGCGCACAGCACCGCGCCGAACGCGGGCGGGTGGTGGAACTTCACACGGGCCGCGCGAGCAGCCTCGCGCACGGGCCCCACGGCCTCCGGGAAGATGCGCGCGCAGGTGTCCAGGAAGGCCCTGCCTTGCGTGCGGCTGGCCCGGTTCGCGACGTGGTTGGTGAGGAACGCGTCCGCGCGCGCGTCCAGCGCCGGCAGCGCGGAGGGCTCGCGCCACGCCGAACCCACCAGCGGCAGGCCGCCCAGGCCCGCCTGCCACACCAGCGCCTCCACGAAGCGCCGCACGTCACCCGGGCCGCGCACCTCGCCCGCCTGCACCGCGGCCTCCAGGCCTCCCGAGTGCGCGAAGCCCCCCGTGGGAAAGCCCGAGTCCGCCAGCTGCAACACCCTCCAGCCGGAAGCCATGGCGCGCGGTCCTCAGAACAGCGAGTAGCGCTGCGCCAGGGGCAGCCAGGTGGCGGGCTCGCAGCGAAGCAGCTCTCCGTCCGCGCGGACCTCGTACGTCTCCGGATCCACCGTGATGACTGGCAGCGCGTCGTTGAGGCGCATGTCCTTCTTCCCCAACGCGCGGCAGTTCACCACCGCGGACAGCCGCTTGGTGAGCCCCAGCCCCTGCACGGTGCCTTCCCTCAAGGCGCGCCCTGACACGAAGGCGATGCTCGTGGAGCCCCGCGCCCTTCCTCGCGCGCCGAACATGGGGCGCATGAGGTACGGCTGCGGCGTGGGGATGGAGGCGTTCGCATCCCCCATCTGGCCCCACGCGATGAAGCCGCCCTTGAGCACCAGCTCCGGCTTCGCGCCGAAGAAGGCTGGCCGCCACAGCACCAGGTCCGCGAGCTTGCCTGGCTCCACGGAGCCCACCTCGTGGGACAGCCCGTGGGCGATGGCCGGGTTGATGGTGTACTTCGCCACGTAGCGGCGGATGCGCAGGTTGTCGTTGTCTCCCTGCTCGCCGGGGAGCCGCCCGCGCTGCTCGCGCATCTTGTGCGCCGTCTGCCACGTGCGGGTGATGACCTCGCCCACGCGGCCCATGGCCTGGCTGTCCGAGGCCATCATGCTGATGGCGCCCAGGTCGTGGAGGATGTCCTCCGCGGCAATCGTTTCTCCGCGGATGCGGCTCTCCGCGAAGGCCACGTCCTCCGGAATCTCGCGGTCCAGGTGGTGACACACCATGAGCATGTCCAGGTGCTCATCCAGCGTGTTCACCGTGTACGGCCGCGTGGGGTTGGTGGAGCTGGGCAGCACGTTGGGCGCGCCGCACACGCGGATGATGTCCGGCGCGTGGCCGCCACCCGCGCCCTCCGAGTGGTACGTGTGGATGGTGCGGCCCTTGAACGCCGCCAGCGAGTCATCCACGTAGCCGGACTCGTTCAGCGTGTCCGTGTGGATGGTGACCTGCACGTCCTCCGCGTCCGCCAGCGTGAGGCACGTGTCGATGGCCGCGGGCGTGGTGCCCCAGTCTTCATGCAGCTTGAGCCCAATGGCGCCCGCGCGCACCTGATCCAGCAAGCCCTCCGGCAGGGACGTGTTGCCCTTGCCAGTGAGGCCGATGTTCAGGGGAATCGTGTCCGTGGCCTCCAGCATGCGCGCCAGGTTCCACGCGCCCGGCGTGCAGGTGGTGGCGTTGGTGCCGGTGGCCGGGCCGGTGCCGCCGCCCACCCAGGTGGTGATGCCGCTGGCGATGGCCTCGTCCGCCTGCTGCGGGCTGATGAAGTGGATATGTGTATCCAGGCCGCCCGCGGTGAGGATGAGCCCTTCACCGGCGATGACCTCCGTGGTGACGCCCACCACCATGCCCGGCGTGACGCCCGCCATGACGTCCGGGTTGCCCGCCTTGCCAATGGCGGAGATGCGCCCGGCCTTGATGCCCACGTCCGCCTTGAAGATGCCCGTCCAGTCCACCACGAGCGCGTTGGTGATGACGCAGTCGAGCGCGTCCGCGTCGCCTGTGCCCGCGCGCTGGCCCATGCCTTCGCGCAGCACCTTGCCGCCGCCGAACTTGCACTCGTCACCGTAGACGGTGGCGTCGCGCTCCACCTGGAGCCACAGGCCCGTGTCTCCCAGCCGCACCCGGTCCCCCGTGGTGGGACCGAACATGTCCGCGTAGTGGCGCCTGTCCAGCTTGCGGCTCATGAGCGGTCCTCCTCGGGGGTCTCTTCCTCGTGACCGAAGCCCTGCGCGCGCACCGCCGCGAGCAAGCGCTCACGGCCTTCATCGGACACCTTGCCGCTGCCCAGCGCGTTGCCGCCGCGCACCACCTGTTCGCCCGCGATGGGGACCAGCGACACCGTCTTCACCTCGCCGGGCTCGAAGCGCACCGCCGTGCCCGCGGGGATGTCCAGCCGGTGGCCGTAGGCGCGGCCCCGGTCGAACACCAGCGCGCGGTTCGTCTCCGCGAACGCGTAGTGGCTGCCCACCTGGATGGGCCGGTCGCCCCGGTGCGTGACGCGCAGGGTGATGGCCTCGCGGCCCGCGTTGAGCTCCAGCGTGCCTTCCGCCGCGCGCACGAGTCCGGGTGGCCCTTCCGGCGACGCAGCGGGCACGGTGAAGCGCTCCAGCGGAGGCACCGGCAGGAAGCTGCCGTAGAGCGCCAACGCCAGGTCCCCGTGCTCCGCCACCACCGGGTGGTGCACCGTCACGAGCTTGGTGCCGTCCGGGAAGGTGCCCTCCACCTGCACCTCCGCCAGCATCTCCGGCACGCCGTCCATCACCTGCGCGCGCCCCAGGAACCGGCGCCCCAGGTCCATCAGCTCCGCCACGCTGCGGCCGTCGCGGATGAACTCCAGCAGCTGCGTGGCGATGAGCGCCACCGCCTCCGGGTAGTTGAGGCGCAGGCCTCGCGCCAACCGCCTCTGGGCGACGACGCCCGCCTGGTGCAGGAGCAGCTTGTCCACGTCACGGGGGGACAGATGCATGGGGTCCGACTCCCTCGGTTCTTCCGGGTGCGGGATGCGCCGACCCGTCAGACCCTAGCGCGACGCGTCAGCGTGAGCCAGGATGGAGGCCCCTCGCGCCGTTCGCCCCCTCCGGAGTCCCCCATGAAGAGCTTCAAGGCCGGCTTCCCCAAGACGCCCAAGGCGCCTCCCGCCCCACCGAAGACGACGAACACGGTGGCCCAGCCGACCTTCTCGAAGCCGGGCACGACGGGCGCGAAGCCGTCGACCCCCACCGCGTCGCCCACGGCCTCGCCCACCGCGTCGCCCACGGGCTCGCCGAGTGTCTCCCGGCCGACGACTCCCACCGGCACGACGCCCCAGGGTGACGCGTTCAAGCCGACCGGCAGCCCCCAGGCGTCTTCGTCGCGCCCGACCATCGACGCGAACTCGCTCCAGGGTCCGCAGATGCAGTCGCCCAACCTCTCCGAGAGCGACATCGCGGACATGGCCCTGGGCCGCACGCCGGGCAAGGGCAAGGCCATGACGCCGAGCCCTCAAATCCAGAAGATCGTCGAGCAGATGAAGCTGGAGAATCCGGGCGCGGACGTGCTGCGCTACACGGACCAGAGCAGCCACCCGATGCTGAAGCAGCCGAACATGCCCGCGGGCACGGACGCGGGCGTGTGCAGCGCGATGACCTCCGAGTGGATCCGCACCGGCAAGGAGGCGGGTGGTGACCCGATGAAGGGCTCGCAGGCGTTCGGCAAGCTGACGGACAACCACTTCGGGAAGCTCATCGACAAGCAGCACGCGGAGCACCTGCAGAGCGACGCGCTCACGAAGCTGAACGGCGCGCACATGGCCGACATCGACAAGCTCCAGGGCAGCGTGAAGGAGCTCCAGGGCAAGAGCGCGCAGCGCAAGGAGATCAACGAGCTGCTCACCAACCCGGACCTCTCGCCGGAGGAGCGCCAGGGGTTGAAGGCGAAGCGCAGCGAGCTGACCCAGGAAATCAAGACGGGGATGGCGCAGCTCAACCAGGACAAGGACGCCATCGCCCAGAAGCAGGAGTCCATCTCCCATCTGGTGGACGACTTCCGCACGGGCCGTGGCGGCGGCCACCCGGGCGTGAAGGTGCAGGACTTCGAGCCCATCACCCACGACACCTTCGCGCAGAAGCTGTACGACGGCACGAAGGACAACGGCCACTACCGCATCGGCCTGCGCAAGTCGGGCGAGTCCGCGGAGGGCCACGTGCTGGGCCTGCACAAGACGGACGGCCCGAACCGCCTGCTGGACGCGAACACCGCCGAGTGGAAGACGAACAACCACAAGGACGCGGTCAACCTGACGGCGGATCACGTCAGCGAGCTGTACAAGAACTACAGCACGTTCGACATCACCCGCTACTAGTCACACCCGCCGGGCCCACGGGTCGTCACCCAGCAGGCCCGGTAGGAAGGACAGCCAGTCGCGCGTGGTGGCCAGCAGCGTCTCCAACGACACGGCCGCTACGCGCAGCAGCAGTCCGTCCTCGCCCAGGGGGCTGGCGGAGATGACCTCCCGGGCGCGAGGCTTCACCGGCAGGCCCGCCACGCGCGCGGCCAGGGCCTCCCGAGCATCCTTCAACGCGGGCCCTACCAGCAGCACGGACGCCAGCGCGTCGAAGCGGCCCAGCCGCTCGGGCAGCGCGCCGTGCGCGGGGTCCAACACCCACCGCTCATCCACCAACGCGCGCCCTTCCCGCGCGACGCGCAGGCGCGAGGCGTAGTGCAGGAAGGCCCAGCGCTCGCCCCGGGCGCTCCGCCCCGCCGTCACCACGTCCGCGAGCACCAGCGACGCGCCCGGCGAAAGCGTCACATCCAATGTCTGTGAATAGCGGGCGTCGGTGAAGCAGACGGTGGGGTCCGGCACCCACGCCAGCAGCGCGTCCCGGCCCACGCGCGCGACGAGGTCACTGCGGCAACCGTTGGGCGAGCGGTAGACACGGTTCGAGCCCTGCGTCGCGAGCAGCGCCGACGCGCCGTCCGCCACATCCACCTCCAGCCGCAGGTGGTCCCCGTCCACCAGCCCGCCACCGAAGGAGCTGGTATAGGCCCACGCCGCGTGGCCGTGGTTGCGCGGCGTGAGCAGCCGCAAGGGGCTGTGCGCCAGCGCGGTGCGCACCACGGTGCGAGGCCCCGAGCGTTCGAACGCGAGCCTCGCGACGCCCGCGCGCTCCGGGCCGGGAAGAGCGGCAATCACCCTCTCCTTCTAACACGTGAGCCGCACCGGAAAGCCGTGCACCGGTCCTGCGTAGCGTTTCGCGCTACAGCCCCCCTCCCTCGCGACAGACGTGGAGGCTCACTGGCACGCAACCTGCTCTTGGGACGGCCCGCCAATCCTGACATCGCGTGTCAGATATGGCGGAACCTTCTTCCCAAGGCACAGCACCATGCACCGTCGTTCCCCCCGAGCCTCCTGGCTTCGCGCCCTGACCCTCTCCTCGTTCGCCGTGGGTGGCCTGTTCGTGGCCGCGCCCGCCCACGCCGCTGAAACGCGCGAGATGCCTGCCACCATCGTCAACGTGTCCATGCAGGACGGAGAGCTGACCGCGCGCATCCGCTGGTCCGCGGAGTCGAAGTCCCTGCCGGGGGAGGTGGAGGTCCTGTCCTATGACGGCACGGAGAAGATCACCGCGGGCGAGCGGCTTTCGCCCAAGGCCGGCGAGGAGGTGGAGGTGAAGCTGTCCGGCGCGGTGCAGGAGCCGTGGGAGACGGGCTGGGCCCAGCGGCTCGTCGTGCGGGAGGCGCAGGGCCGGGAGCTGGCCAGCCAGCCCTATGACGTCAGCCTCGCCTGCGAGGACGAGAAGACCTGCCAGCTGACGGCCGCGCCGGGCATCTCCGCCAGCCGCGAGGTCCTGCACGTGAGCAACGCCCTGCAGAAGACCCTCGGCGCCATCGAGAAGGAGATGGGGACGAAGCAGTTCGACCTGGTGCGCGAGGTGGCCCGGCGTGAGCCCTCGCTGTACGGCGAGGCCCTGAGCTACGCCCACGGCCTGATCAAGATCGGCCCCGCCGAGGGTTGCCAGTGCTCCTGGGAGGCGTCCTACTCACGCACCAACTCCTCGGGAACGAGCCTGGGCGCGGCGCACAACCTGTACTCGCGCCCCCTGTCCCAGAACAAGCCCTCCAACGCCCGCCTGACCACGCAGGACAGCAGCCGCGTCACCCTGACCCTCCACTGCACGTCGCTGGCCTCCATCCTCACGCAGGAGTTCGGCATCCGGCAGCCCGGAGGGCTGGTGAAGCCCGTGCGCATGCTCCAGCCCGTCTACAGCACCTGCGCCGGGACGTGCAGCGGCCGGTTCAGCCACTTCGGCCGCATCACCGGCAAAACGACCGCGCAGAGCACCACCCCCTTCCCCCCGCCCACCATCCCCAACGGGTCGGCCATGGAGCAGAGCAAGTACCACCTGGGCAATGGCCTGAGCCCACTGCTGAACGAGACCCGCTACGCGCCCACCGGCGACCAGGAATTCGACAGGGGGATTGCCATGCACAACGTGAGCAGCGGCTCCGGCTACGTGCAGACGTCTGGCGAGGCCTTCCACGCATACAACGGCAACGCCAGCACCTGGCAGCCGTACGGCCGAGCACAGGGCAACTACGCCATCGCCGTGCAGGGCGTCGCGGTGTGCCCGGGCGAAGGCCTGGGTCCCATGGGCCGCGCCTTTGACATCCAGTCCACCTATACACTCCCAGAGAACGAGGTGGATTCCATGGAGAAGAGCGTCCAGGACTTCTTCAGCATCCTGTAGCCCGCCGCGCTACACCCGGCGGGGTTTCCGTAACGTGAAGGGACACATTCCCAGTGCAAGCAACGATTTCGGAAACATCGTGGAAAACCATGCATTCCCTCTGAAACCAGTATCAATGGCAGACACGACGCAATCCCTGGCACGGGACCTGCTCTGACAGGGAACCGCCCTCCGACCTCCCGCGTCGGGGGGCGGACCCCCATTCGTCCGTAAGGGATTGCCACATGCCCCAACACTCCTCGCGAGGCCTGTCCGGCCTCGTGCCGTCCTGGCTGCGCTCGCTGACCGTCTCCTCCTTCGCGCTCGGAGGGCTGCTCGCGGCCGCGCCGGCCCACGCCGCGGATCCGCAGGAGGTCCGTCCGAACATCGCCACCGTGCTCGACGTGGCGCTGGTGGACGGGGAGCTGACCGCGAGCATCCTGTGGACGGACCGGCAGGACGACCTGCCCCGGTCCTCGAAGCTCGTCTCCTATGACGGCAAGGACACCGCCACCGCGGGCGTGAACGTGACGCCCAAGCTGGGCGAAGTCTCCCAGGTGAAGGTGTTTGGCGCGCTGGACAAGCCCTGGGAGACGGGCTGGGCGCAGAAGCTGGTGCTGGAGGATCCGCAGGGCCAGGCGCTGGCCACCCAGCCCTATGACGTGAACCTGGACTGCGCGACCGAAAAGGAGTGCAGCCTCACCGTGTCCAAGGGCGTCACGTCGGAGAAGGACGTCGTGCACGTGAGCAGCGAGCTGGACGCCGTCGTCACGGAGCTCGACGCGAGGTATGGCCAGGGCGAGTACGACCTGGTGAAGGAGGTGTCCAAGGACTTCCCGCACCTGCGCGGCGAGGCCATGGTCTACGTCCAGCAGTGGTACTGGTGGTACCCCATCATCGGACCCTGCACCTGCGGCTGGACGACCACGACGACGCGCACGCCCACCACCACCCAGTCCATCCTCGTCTCGTCCCCGGGCCGCAGCCTCTACGGCTGGAACGGGCCGGGCGCGAAGCACACGCTGAGCGCCAACGCCATCCCGACGGGCCCGACCCTCAACCGGACGGTCACCGGCTCCAGCCAGCTGTCGCTGGGACTGCGGTGCTCGCGCCGGATCTACTTCTACTGGTGGGATTTCGTCATCCACCGGCCGGGCGGGGTGTTCCCGGTGCGCTTCCCCTTCCCTGTCAGCATTCCCTGCACCTCGCCGTGCCAGGCCCGCTTCGACCACATGGGCCGCGTCTCCGGCCGGACGACCATCAGCGGCGTGGCCACCGCGCGTGAAGCGGGTACCTGGCGCGTGAACGGCGGCGTGCCGTCCATCAACCAGCTCATCACCGGGAACAACGCCTTCGACACGGACGCCATCGGCGTCTCGTTCTCGAACACCAGCGCCTACAACACGGTCAGCACGTCGGGCCAGGTGACGATTCCCTCCACGTCCAGCTTCGCGAGCGCCATCACCACCAACGGCTACGCCCAGGCCATCCACGGCCAGCTGACCTGCCCCCAGATTCCCGCGCTGCCGGGCAGGACCGTCTCGGATTACGGCACGACGCAGGGCACGTCCCACCAGCTCAGCCTGATCTGGAGCATCTTGGACTTCGCGGCGGGCTTCTAGCCGCGCACGGCTGATCCGCGATGAATGACAACACCCCGGAGGCCGGCACCGTGAAGGTCCGGCGTCCGGGGTGCTTGTTTCTTCCGCGCGCGAAAGGCAGCGGCTGACTACTTGTCGGTCGCGTCCTCGATCTTGTCGCCGGCCTTCTCCGCGGCGTCGCCCGTGGCCTCGGCGGCGTCCTCGGCCGTGTCCTTCACCTTGTCGCCCGCCTGCTCCACGTCGTCCTTGGCGGCCTCGCGGGTGTTGCGGTGGCAACCCGTGCCCACGGTGATAGCACCCAGCGTCAAGGCCAGCAGCGTCAGCTTCTTCATACGGTGTGACTCCTTCGCTTGAAGGGGGTGGCGGGATGCGACCCGCCGTCCCCCGTGCGCCGCGCAAGGTAGGCACTGTCCACCAGCTGCCAAGGGGGCAGCCCTTTTGGGATGTCCGCTCCGGGGCGTCCGCGCCCCACTGATGGGCGCCGGAACACGCTGTTAGGGTGCGCCTTCACGAGGGGCCTGATCCCGCCCCCCGGAGGCACACCCATCCATGTCGCATCCCCGGCCCTCAAGGCCCACCCTGCTGCTCGTCCTGGCGTTGGCGGCCCTCTGGGGCTGTTCCTCCGACAAGCCGAAGCCCGTCGAGCAGCTCTTCTCCGACGTCCAGTTCGACCTCACCGTCCCGCCGGAGACGCCGGTCGACGCGGAGATCTTCCTCAAGGGCCCCACCGCCACGTTCGGCGGCACGGACGGGCGGGGCCTGGAGATGGTCTACCAGGGCGGCCGTCAGTTCAGCCTGAAGGCCCGGCTGCCCAAGAACACCGCCTTCACCTACGCGGTGCGAATGACGGCGCCCACGGCCCAGGTGGCGCTGGACGCCCAGGGTGCACCGGAGGCGGACCGCACCGTCACCGCCCGTGAGAACGAGGAGACTGTCACCCTCACGGTGGAGCGCTTCGGCGCCGAGGGGGGGCAGACAGGCGCGAGGACCGTGTTCATCGTCCAGGTCCCGGACATCACGCCGGTTGGGGCCAAGGTGTGGCTGTCCGGAAACCAGCCGGAACTGGGGAACTGGAATGGCGCGGAGGTGGAGCTCTACCAGGCCGTGGACAACGCCTACGCCGGCGCCGTCACCTTCGCGGCGAGCACGGGCCTGGAGTTCAAGGTGACGCGCGGTTCGTGGGACACGGTGGAGAAGAGCGAAACGGGCGCCGAGGTGGCCAACCACACCTTCACGACCGGCGGCGGCTTCGAGCGCGTGCCCGTGGCGGTGAAGGGCTGGGCGGACCTCTCCACGCCCCCGCCGCCCCCGCCGCTCACCGGCGACGTGCGCTACCTGCGCAACGTCGTGCCCCAGGACGCAAGCCTCAAGCCGCGCGACGTCATCATCTGGCTGCCGCCCGGCTACGAGGCGGACACCACGCGCCGCTACCCGGTGCTCTACATGCACGACGGCCAGAACCTGATGGACGTCAGCACCGCGTTCGCGGGCGAGTGGAACGTGGATGAGACAGCGCAGGCGCTGGTGGAGTCCGGCAAGGTGGAGCCGCTCATCATCGTGGGCATCTACAACACGAGCGACCGCATCGCGGAGTACACGCCCGTGCCCTTCCCGCCGGAGTACCCGAACGCGGGCCGCGCGGACGTGTATGGCCAGTTCCTCGTCCAGGAGCTGAAGCCGCGCATCGACGCGGAGTTCCGCACGAAGCCGGAGGCGCGGTTCACGGGGCTCGCGGGCTCGTCGCTGGGCGGGCTCGTGTCCATGTCGCTGGGGCTCAAGCACCCGGACGTCTTCACCCGCCTGGGCGTGGTGTCGCCGTCGGTGTGGTGGGCGGACCGGGAGATTGTCTCGGAGGTGAACGCGCTCACCGCCAAGCCCGAGCTGCGCATCTGGGAGGACATCGGCACCAACGAGGGCTCCGGCAGCCAGGCGGAGACGGTGGCGGACGCGCAGGCGCTGCGCGACGCACTGGTGGCCAAGGGCTGGGTGCTGGACGACGACCTCAAGTACACGGTGGTGGAGGGAGGCCAGCACAACGAGGCCGCGTGGAGCGCGCGCTTCGGTGACCTCCTGCGCTTCCTGTATCCCGTGAAGCAGTGACGAAGCCGCCGCCCCCCACCACCCCGGATGGACGCTACCTGGTGGTGGACGGGCGGCTGTGGCGCCGCAGCAATCCAGCGCTCGGGCCCCGGCAGCGAGAACTGCTGGTGGCCGCGCTGATGCGGGCCCGCGCCGACGTGGGCCGGGCGAAGCGAACAAAGGACGCGGCCCTGGAGCGCCGGGCGCGAGACCGCGTGCACCGCGCCAAGGTGGGCTTGGGAGAGCGGGGCGCGCCGTGGTGGACGGATGGCACGCCGGACCTCAACCGGCGCCTCGTCCAGAACACGCCCTACGCCGCCTGGGTCCAGGACCTGTGAACCGGTTGTGACTTGAACGCCCACCTCCAGGTGTGGAACACGCCTTCTGTCTCAAAGCTGTATTCCCCCCAAGACAAGAAGGAAGTGTTGCATGCGTCACGCCTGGAATCGGCTGTGGTGGCTGGTGCCGTCGTTGCTCGTGGCGGCGTGTGGTCCATCGCAGGAGCAGGAAGCGCCCACGGAGGTCGGCTCGAGCACGCAGTCCATCCTGTACCCACCGCCCGTGCCCTCGAGCGGCAACATCGTGGACAGCACTGCGTACCTGGGGCCGGTGGGGCTGAACGGCGCGGTGCAGACGCAGTTCACGACGAACCCGCAGTATCTTTCCTTCAGCTTCAACGTGGCCGAGGGCGCGAGGGTGAGCCTGGAGGTGACGCACCTCGGCAGCAGCATGTACCTGGACACGGGCCTGTTCATCTACGGCCCGAAGAACGCGAGCGGCAGCTACGGCACCACGGTGCTCGCGCAGGACGACGACGCGGGCTACGGCCAGCTGTCCAAGGTGGCCAGCCTGACGCTGGCCCAGGGCGGCGAGTACTTGGCGGTGGTGAGCACCGGCACGGGAGCGGGCAAGAAGTTCCGCCTGGCGCTGGGCTGTCTCAACGGAGCCTGCGCGCAGGATGACCTGTTCACCGCGTGCGACCTGGACGTGGCCACGCGCATCGAGGTGTGTGACGAGAGCGTGGTGGAGACGCAGAGCGTGACACCAGCGCAGGCGCTGCCGCAGTGCACGGACGCGCAGGACGCGCACGACGCCTGGCTGTCTCAGTGCGCTGTGTCGTCGGGCCAGAAGCCCTGGTGCGCCAACGGCGAAGCGGCCTTCACGTCGCGGATGTGGCCGGTGTGCAAGGACTTCTACCGGCGCTACTACGGCGCGGGCCCGCTGCCACTCACGGAACTGGAGGACAACGACGCCATCAACGAGGCCCGGGCGGACGGCCACACGCGGTGCAAGGCCGGCGAGAATTACTGCGACGAGTTCCTCTGGACGCTCAACGTGCCCTCCGTGGCGGACACGCAGCCCACGCAGCTGGACTGGGTGGTGGAGGGCGCCTTCGCCACGCTGCCGGAGCTGTCGTCCAATCAGCGCGTGCAGTTCACGCGGCAGCCCAACCTGACGTACGCGGACTTCGCGAGCCGCATCGCGTGGGCCTTCCCGGAGCTGGGCCAGGTGCTGCCGCAGGAGCTGGGCAACGGCACGGAGGTACCGGTGGTGGCGCACCTCTACGACGACCCGCTGGTGGCCCCGGGTGCGCATGATTTCCACAACCTCTACATCGTGTACTTCCCCCAGTCGCACCGCACCGCGGTGTTCTGGCTCATCCAGCACGAGTACTGAGCGGAGAGGCCCCTAAGGGAGTGCGGCGTCCAAGAAGGCCCCCAGCAGTCCGTCACTCCATCCCGCGACTTCAAATCCTCCGCGAGGGCACGCGCCTCGCGGAGCGCCGCGGCAGGCCAAAACGGGAACTCAAGCGGACGCAAAGGCGGGCCCACGAACAGAGGCGCCCGCCAGGGCACGGTGGCCTCAAAACCTGTCCGACTGTCGGACAGGTCCGCACTGCATGAAACCTGAACCGCACGCCTGCCTCGCGGAGCACAGCAGCAGCCAGGACGTCGTGCGTGCGCAGACGCCAGAATGAGGGCACGGACAGATGCCCCGCCCGGGACCGGTTGCCTCAAAACCTGTCCGACAGTCGGACAGGTTTTTCTCCGACCGGGCCCGGAGGGTGCCCCCTGGCTGGCAATGAGAAGGGGGGGCCCGCACGTCCATGTCAGCCCCCTGTGGTTGGATGGCGATGCTGGGACGAGGAGGGGGATGGGGATGGAACGGCGAGGACTCGTGGCCTATGTGGAGGCGCAAATCGAGCGCGATATCGCGCTGGGGCGTCTGCACCCGAGCGGACAATTCGGCTCCGAAGCGAAGCTGGCGCGCCGCTATGAGGTGTGTCGGGGCACCATCCGCGAGGCGCTGAGGCGGCTGGCGGCACGGGGGCTGGTGGTGCAGCGCCCCGGACGCAAGACGCGCGCGGTGCCGCTGGATGAGTCGCTGACGCTGGAGAACCTGGGGCTGGCGCTGCATGACGCGAGCAACCCGGATGCCCGGTGGCTTCTGGAGGGCTACTTCAGCCTCAAGCGGCAGGTGCTGGTGGAGCTGCTGGCCGACTGCTGCGCGAGGGCCTCGGACCTCGACCTGGACCGGCTGGGGAGCACGTGCTACCAGCTCCAGGACGCGGCGCGCTGGGAGTCGGGGGAAACCTGCGCGCAGGCGGAGTTCGAGTTGCTGCGGCATGCGGCGCGGGTGGCGGCGCGTCCCGGGCACGTGCTCCTCGTGCAGTCCTTGCAGCGGGCCTTCCTGGGATGCGCAGCCCAATTGCTGCCGCTCATGGGAGGAGACGCGCTGCGCGAGTGGGCCTTCCGCGCGATGGCAATCCTGCACGAGCGCGACGTGCAGGCACTTCAGCATGAGCTGCCGGCACTGCTGAAGGCTCGCGATGAGCGCGTGCTGAATGCCTTCGCCCCTGCTCCTCAGGTACCTGCGTCCCCCGTGGCCCCAGGCTCCCAGTCGGACGTTCACGGCACCCCTGTGTCAGCCATCGCGCGGGACGATGTGCTGGAGGCGCGGCCTTGCGTCCAGGAGTGCCGTCCCGGCGATTCCACACAATGCCGCGTGCAGGAGAATGCGCTGGAGGTACGGCCCTTGGGCGAGGAGCGCGACCTTGGCGGCGTTGCGTCAGCCGCTGGGGATATCCAGGCGCTCGGGATTGCTCCCTGCTTCCCTGTGGCCCCCGACAGCGGAGGGTCGTTGTCTTCAGATGCCGGCGGGCTCGCCTTGCTCGCGTCTCGGGGGGAATGCATCGAGACGGACCTGCTGGAAGCGGCCTTGGGCAACCTTTCCGACTGTCGGACAAGTTGTGACGATTCGTCTTCGGATGGCGGCCTTCAATCCGAACCACCACCCACCCGCGCCCATGGACAAGCGGGCGTGGCGGAACGCGAGGTGGGTGGCGCGATTCACGGCCACCTGAGACGGTGGGTGGCTCGCCTCTTGCGGTCCACTGCGCATTCCCTGGGACGACTCGCCTCGAGTTACCGCGCTTCAGGCGATCTGCTCAGAGCTGCTCAATGCCGGGAGCAGCCGACGAGCCTTTCACCGTCGCTTCATCCGGACGCAGCTTCGCGCGCACGCGCGGGTCCAGCTTGAGGATGACCGCCTCCACCGCCTGCGCCTGGGTGTAGTCGTTGGCCGGCGTAAGCAGGAAGAGGCCGACGGCCGCGTCGCCCCCCGCCGCCTGCGCCACCTTCCTCACGTGCGCGATGAGGTCCTGCTTGGAGTCCACCCGCCCCTGGCTGAAGGCCAGCTTGCCCAGCAACTGGTGCGAATACCCGTCCTTCACCTGGAGCATGTGGGAGGTCATCTCGATGCCCTCCGGTAACGTCTCCTGCAGGAAGATGACCGCCGCCGCGTCCTTCACCGCCGCCGCCTGGGCCAGCACCTCTCGGTCGCGCTCGGGCAGGTATTCGCCGTAGCCCCGGTACTCGTTCTGCTCCAGGGCCTTGCCGTGGAGGTAGGTCGGACCCGAGCAGCCCAGGAACGCGAAGGCGCCCACCAAGACGGAAAGGCAGATAGGTCGAAGGTTCATGTTCAGGCTGTCTAACACACCGCGCGAGAGCGCTCATGGACGCGCCGTGCACCCTTCGTTCGCGAAGCTGGAAATGGAGACCCCGGCTTCGGCGTAGAACGGGCCACATGCTCAGCCTGCGCAACCTGGTGAAGGTGTATCCGGGCCCGGTGACGGCCCTTCGTGGCGTGGACCTGGACGTTCCCAAGGGGATGTTCGGCCTGCTCGGGCCCAACGGCGCGGGCAAATCCACGCTGATGAAAATCCTCTCCGGCCTGCTGGAGCCGACCTCCGGCGAGGTGACGCTCGACGGCCTGGACCTCGTGCGCCACCCGGAGGCGCTGCGCCCGCACCTGGGCTACCTGCCGCAGGAGTTCGGCTTCTACCCGTACCTCTCCGGGCAGGACATGCTGCGCTACCTGCTGGAGCTCAAGGGCGTCACCGCGCCGCAAGGGCTGAAGGCCCTGTGCGCCCAGTTGCTGGAGCGCGTGAACCTCACCTTCGCGGCGAAGCGCAAGGTGAAGGAGTACTCCGGCGGTATGCGGCAGCGGCTGGGCATCGCGCAGGCCCTGGCCGGTGACCCGAAGCTCCTCATCGTGGACGAGCCCACCGCGGGACTGGACCCCGAGGAGCGCCAGCGCTTCTACCGGCTGCTCGCGGAGGTGGCCCATGAGCGCACGGTGCTCCTGTCCACGCACATCGTGGAGGACGTGGCCATGCTCTGCCCTCGCTTCGCCGTCATCCGCCACGGCCGCGTGATGGCCATCACCAGTCCCACCGAGGCGAAGGCCGCCCTCCACGACTCCCTCTTCGAAGGCACCGTCCCCCCGGCCGACATGGCCGCCTTCCAGCAGTCCCACCGCGTCACCCAGGCCGTGCTCTTCGAGGGCAAGAACCGCGTGCGCATCCACGCCGCTCCGGGCGCGCCCGTGCCCCCGGGCTTCGAGCGCACGCCGCCCACGCTCGAAGACGCCTATCTCCTCCTGATGAAGGACGCGCCCGAGCCCAAGGCCCCGGCACCGGTGTCCGTATCCGCCCCGGCGGTGGGCGCGTGAACGCGGCTCGGCTCTGGCGCGTGGCGCGCACCGAGTGGCGTCACCAGACGCGGCGCCCCTTGTTCTGGGTGTTGCTGGTGTTGCTGGTGTTGCTGGTGTGGGGCGTGTCCTCCGGCAACGTCACCATCGCCGCGGGCAGCACGGAGGTGGGCGGCAAGAAGGCGTGGATCACCAGCGCCTTCGCCGTCGCGCAGACGGTGCTGCTGCTCTCCTTCATGCTGTTCACCTTCTTCGTGTCCGTGGGCGCGGGCATGTCCGTCATCTCCGACGACGAGGCCCGCGTGCAGCCGCTGTTGCACACCACGCCGCTGACGCCCTCGGAGTACGTGTGGGGCAAGTTCGCGGGCGTGCTGGGCGCGTATGTGCTGGCGCTCGGGTGGATGATGGGGTGGCTCGTCTTCTTCCACCACGTCGTGCCGGCGGGCGCGGACGCGGAGTTCCGAGGGCCCTTCGCGTTCGGGAACTACGTGGGCGGCGCGGTGTGGTTCGGCCTGCCGCTCATTGTCTTCATGGCGGGCGCGGCCTTCGCCACGGGCGAGCGCACGCGCCGCGCGGTGCCGGTGTACTTCCTGCCGGTGGGGCTGTTCTTCCTCAGCGCGTTCTTCCTCTGGGATTGGTCCCCCGGCTGGCTGGACCCGCGCGTGAACCGGCTCCTGATGGCGCTGGATCCCGGTGGCTTCCGGTGGCTCACTGAGACGTGGATCAAGGTGGACCGGGGCGTGGACTTCTACAACACGCAGCCCGTGGGCCTGGACGCCCTCTTCGTCACCAGCCGCTTCGTGCTCATGGCCCTGGGCCTGGGCGCGGTGGCCTGGAGCGAACGCCACTTCCGCCGCGCGCTCCGGGGCGAAGTGCGCACGAAGACCCCTCGCAAGGGCGTGGTCATCGACGCGCCTCCAACACAGGTGGCGCTGTCGCACGCGGAAGCACCGCTGTCCGCGCTGCGCATGGGCGTCCGTCCGCCGGGCTTCTGGACGGGGCTGTGGACGGTGACGCGCGCGGAAGGACGGGGCCTGCTGTCGCAGCCGGGGCTCTACCTGTTCCTGCCGCTCCTGATGTTGCACGTGGTGTCGCAGGGCGCCACGGCGGTGGGCCCCTTCGACACGAGCCTCCTCTTGGTGCCCGGGCGCTTCGCGGTGCGCACGATGGGGCAGGCGTCGGTGCTCGTGTGCCTGCTGTTGATGTTCTACGTGGTGGAGTCGCTGGAGCGTGAGCAGGCCTCCGGCTTCGCGCCCATCCACGACGCGACCCCGGTGCGCACGCTGTCGGTGTTGCTGGGCAAGGCGCTGGCGAACAGCCTCGTCGCGGTGGCGCTGCTCGCAGCCATGGCGCTCGCGGGCACGCTGGTGCAGGTGTCGCAGGGCAAAGTGCCGCTGTCGCTGACGCCGTATGTCCTCGTGTGGGGGCTGTTGCTGTTCCCCACGTTCCTCCTGTGGACGGGCTTCATCCTGGCCGCGCGCGCGGTGACGGGAGGCCGCTTCGGCACCTACGCGCTGGCCCTGTCCGCGCTGGGCCTCACCGGCTACCTCGCCGTGCGCGGCGATCTCACCTGGGTGACGAACTGGCCGTTGTGGGACGCAGTGCGGTGGACCGACCTGGGCGCCTTCCAGGTGGATCGCGCCGCGCTGGTGCTCAACCGCGTGGCAGCGCTGGGCGCGGCCGTCTTCTTCACTGCGCTGGCGGTGCGCCTGGATGGCCGCCGCGTCCGCGACTCGGTGACGACGCTGGAAGGATTGAAGCCTTCGGGCCTCGCGCGCGGGCTGTGGCGGCTGGCGCCGTACCTGGCGGTGCCGGTGGTGGCGCTGACGTGGCTGGGCATCCTCGTGGGGCAGGGCCACCAGGGCGCGGCGGCGAAGAAGCGCGCGAAGGAGTACTGGCAGAAGAACCTGGCGACGTGGAAGGACGCGCCTCAGCCCATGCTGGCGGATGTGGACGTGGACGTGGACCTGGAGCCGGAGGCGAGCGCCTTCCGCATGAAGGGCACGTACACGCTGCTGAACCGGCACACCGTGGCGCTGCCGCGCTTCGCCCTCAGCGGCGGCGATGGCTGGACGGACGTGCGCTGGACGCTGGACGGCAAGGACGTGACGCCGGAGGACCGCGCCGGGCTGTATGTCTTCACGCCGTCCCCGCCGCTACCGCCCGGAGCGAAGGTGACGGTGGGCTTCCAGTATGCGGGCCATGTGCCGGATGGCGTGTCCCGCGAGGGCGGCGCGTTCAGGGAGTTCATCCTCCCGTCCGGCGTGGTGCTCACCAGCGAGACGCCCACGTTCGCGCCGGTCGTCGGCTACGAGGAGGAGCGCGGCATCGACCCGAAGGAGAACCGCTACGAGCCGCGCGTGTACGCGGACGACTTCTACGAAGGGCCCACGGATGCCGCCTGGGGCAGCAACATGCCGTTCCCCTTCCGGATCCGCGTCAGCGGCCCGGAGGCCTACACGCTCAACTCCGTGGGCGTGCGTGAGAGCGACACGGTGAAGGACGGCCGGCGCACCACGGTGTGGCGGAGCGACCATCCGGTGAGCTTCTTCAACGTCATCGCGGGGAAGTGGACCCGCGTGGACGGCGCGGGCACGGTGGTGTTCCACGACCCCTCGCACGGCTACAACGTGCCGGAGATGATGCGCGGGCTGGAGGCCGCGCGCCGGTACTACTCGGAATGGTTCCACCCGTTCCCGTGGGCCGAGCTGAAGCTGTCGGAGTTCGCCGGCCTGGACAACTACGCGCAGGGCTTCCCCACGGACATCACGTTCTCGGAGTCCATCGGGTTCCTCACGCTCACCACACCGGAGTCGAACGCGGTGCTGCTCGTCACCGCGCACGAGGCCGCGCATCAGTGGTGGGGCGACCTGCTCATCCCCGGCAAGGGGCCCGGTGGCAATGTGCTGTCAGAGGGCATGTCGCATTACTCGTCGCTGAAGCTCATCGAGCAACTCGATGGGCAGGAGGCTCGCCGGCAGACCGCGAAGCGCATGGAGGAGCGCTACGGCAAGGACCGGCGCGTGGACGCGGAGCAGCCGCTGGTGAAGCTGGACGGCTCGCGCGACGGCGACACGGTGGTCCTCTACGAGAAGGGCGGCTGGACGTTCTGGATGCTGGAGGACCTGATGGGCCGCGACGCGATGCACGCGGGGCTCCAGGCCTTCCTGAAGCAATACATGAACAACGCCGACCATCCGGTGCTGCAGGACTTCATCGCGGGGATGCGCCCGTTCGCGCCGTCTCCCGAAGCGTTCGACCGCTTCACCCGGCAGGCCTTCTTCGAAGTGGTGGTGCCCGAGTACCGCGTCAGCGACGCGCGCGTGACGAAGGACAGCGGCCAGTGGGTGACCACGGCGACGGTGACGAACGTGGGCACGGGCCGCATGCCGGTGGAGGTGACGGTGACGAAGGCCGGTGAGTCCGCCGCGCCCCTGGGTGCCGCGGAGGCCGTGACGCGCGTGGAGCCCGGGGCGGGCGAGGCGGTTCAGGTGACGCTGCGCTCGGAGTTCGAGCCGGAGCGGCTGCTCGTGGATCCGGACGTGCGCGTGCTCCAGTTGCGCCGTGAGCAGGCCCAGACGACGCTCGCGCCGCCGTGACGCGATGACACGCATGTCTCCGCGCACCGGGGACACGTTGTCATGGTGTCGGACGCCCACGGTGTGCCGCTCCCTCTGCGAGCGGGCTGGCACATCGATTGCGATGGGCATCCTCCGCATGGCGGACCTAGGGGGTCCTGCTCCATGACGGGGGTTCATCACATGGTCGCGATGAAGTGGATGCTGGGTGTGTCGCTGATGTTCGTGTCGACGGTGGCGTTCGCGGAGCAGGGCGTCACCTCGGGGTCGTTCCCGGTGGAGCGGCGCAACGTGGTGACGGTGTCCGTTCCCCTCCAGAACCTGACTCAGTTGTCGCTGGAGGGCGAGCGCGTGATGGGGGAGCGCTTCTCCGTGGGGCTGGGCGTGTTCGCGTCCGTCTTCCACGACCGCAGGCGGCGCGAGGAGGCGGATCGCAACGGATTCGAGGGCTACGACGACACGAGCTATCAGGTCGGCCTGGCGCCCTCGGTGCGCTTCTACCTGACGGGCCGGGCACCCCAGGGGCTGTGGGTGTCGCCTCGCCTGGAGGTGAGCGCGGGGCACAGCTCCAGCTCGCTGGTGGGGGACTTCGCGGACGAGCCTATTGCCAGGGACAACCGCATGGACTTCTGGTCCGTGGGTGGGACGGCGACCCTGGGTTACAGCGTGGTGCTGGATCCCGGCTTCACGGTGCAGGGTGGCGTCGCGCTGGGGGCCCGGCGCGAAGCGCTTGCCTATGACGCCATCATGATGGACTCCGTCGAGGGGCTGAAGATGGGGCGGGCCCGCGAGTCGGCGTGGCTGCTCACCCAGCGCATCGTGCTCAACGTGGGCTGGGCCTTCTGACGTCAGGGCGCGTCGGCCTGCGTGCTCACGGTCCACGGCGTGCGGGTGGTGTCCACCCACAGGAGCTGGAGGTCCCAGCTGCCAGGCGCGGAGCCGGGCGTGTCGGTGGCGACGGCGAAGACGCGCGTGTCCGGCTGGGGCGTCACGGAGAAGCTCGTGCGCGGCGCACGGTTGGCGTCGTCGGACGGCACGACTCCCAGCGTGACGGTGCCACCGGAGGGCAGCGGCAGGCCGTCCTGCGCGGTGGCGGAGGCGAAGGGCACGTTGAGGAAGGGCGCGTCCGGCAGCACGCGGCGCTCCGAGCCCAGCGGCCCCACGTCCACGGCGGGCGTGTCCGCGGCCGCGTGCACCCAGCGCAGGCGCAGGTTGGACGGGTCGCTCGCGAAGCGGTCCGTGAGGGGCAGCAGCGTGAACGGAGACGCCGCCGGCCGGGGCGGCTCGAGGTAGCCCGCGGCGACCATCAGGTAGCGCTCGCCCGGGACGAACGTGGGCGTCGTCGCCGTCGCCACCGGAGCGCTCGAGGGGCGCTCCGTCCCGGACGCGGCGGCGAAGAAGTCCAGCGTGTACGCGCCCGGCGGCACTTGGAGCGGCGAGGACAGCGTGCCGTAGGAGAGGCCACCGGACAGCTCACGCTCGCCAGCGAAGAGGTCCAGCGCGGGCGCGTCCGGTGACGCGTGCAGCACGTACACCGTGGGGTTCTGCCGGAGGATGGCCAGCGTGCCGTCGCGGCCCGCGGTGAGCAGCGAGAAGCCATCGCCCGCGCGCGCGGAGGCGGACATGAGGCCGGTGGCGACGATGAGCGTGTCGGTGCCGGAGCCGGGCGCGGGCACGGTGAAGGACGTCAGGGGCTGGCCACCCGTGCGGAGGCCCACCTGGAACGCGGCGCCCGAGGGCAGCACCTGGGCCTGCTCGCCGGAGTCGCGGAAGCGCGCGAGCGACGCCACCTCCACCGAGCCGTCATTGCCCAGGTCCACGTCCACCGTCGGCGCGTCCGTGCCGGCGTTGACGATGCGCACGCGCGTCTGGCCTCCGTCAGCGGGCACGGTGTTGTCGCGCAGGAGCAGCGTGCGCATCGCCGCGCCGGAGTCCGAGGCGCCGAAGGCCCCCGCGGTCACCACCGTCCAGCGCGTCCCGGCCTCCATGCCCACCCGCTGGGACACGACGGGCGCGGTGCTCGCCGCCGAGCCCGCGGGCCGCAGCTCCACGGTGACAGCGCCCGCGTCGCGCGTGAGGTAGGGCGTGGTGGCGCCATAGGCCACGGCCCGGGCCACGGGCGTGGGGTCGCCCGCGACGTAGACGTCCATCGCGGGCGAGCCCGGCGCTGCCTGCACGAGGCGCAGCTGCGCCTCGGTGGGCGGAACGAGCACCGGCCCGTCCTGGGTGGGCGGCGCGTCGGAGTCCTCCGCCGAGCCGCCGCCGCACGCGGGCGCGAACACCCCCAGCGACGTGAGCGCGACGACGAGCAGTGTCTTCTCCCGCATCCAGGCCATGTCGAAGTCCCCCTTCCTCGGCGGGCCGCGGACGCGGCTCGGCACCGATGTCGACAGGGGTAAGGGTGGTCATCACCCCCACGCTGGCGAACCCCCACGCAAGGGCCACTGTCCGCCCGCGACGTTGTGCACCGGCGCACGTCGCAAGCCCCGGGCATCACAGGCGTGGAGGGCTTCGAGGTGAGGCCGGGAGCGATCACCCTGCCCCGCGGTCACGCTCGTCCGGCCGCCGCGGCGCGGCATCCAACAGGGTGGCCGCCCGGGCCATCCAGTGTTCAACACGCATCATCGCGCGGAGAGGGAGGAACGGCGCGCGTGGGTGCCGGGGAACGTGATGGCGCTGGTAGGGTCGGTGGCACCATGAACCTCGCGTCCCTTCCGCTCATCGTGTCCCTGCTCGCGGCGCAGACGCCCGCGCCGGCCCCGTCGAAGACGCCCCCCGCGCCGGCCGCCGCCGCGAAGGCACCGTCCGCCGTCCCTGGCATCGCCCCGCTGCCCGGCCTGCCCAACCTGTGGGTGAGCGGCGTGCCGCCGGTGCCGCCCGCGCTCTCCCAGCGCGTGCAGCAGTACCTGGAGTCCCGCTCCGCGCAGCTGCTGGACGTGAGCGGAGATGGCCAGCAGGTGCTCATCTCCACGCGCTTCGCGGACGTCAATCAGCTGCACCTGGTGGAGATGCCGCTGGGCGCGCGCACGCAGCTCACCTTCACGAAGGAGCCCATCAACCGGGCGCGCTTCCTGCCGGGCAATCCGCAGGTTGTCTTCTACCTGCAGGACACGGGCGGCGGAGAGTTCTACCAGGTGCTCAAGCTGGACCGGCGCACGGGCCGCTCGGAGCTGCTGACGGACGGCAAGAGCCGGCATGAGGAGCTGGTGGTGTCGAAGGACGGGCGCTGGCTCGCGTACGCGGGCACGGGGCGCAACGGCAAGGACACCGACGTGTACGTGGCGCCCACGGCGGACCCCAAGCAGGCGAAGCGGGTGACGGAGGTGGAGGGCAGCTGGGCGCCGCTGGAGTTCTCCCAGGACGGCTCGAAGCTGCTGGTGCGCCAGTTCCGCGCGGCGGACGACGCGGACCTGAGCGTGGTGGACGTGAAGACGAACGCGCGCACGCAGCTGACGCCCAAGGAGGGGAAGGGCAGCGTGGACGCCGCCGTCTTCACGCACGACGGGCAGGGCGTGTACGTGGCCACGGACCGCTACAGCGACTTCGCGGAGGTGTACCGGCTGCCGCTCACGGGTGCGCCCCAGGCCGCGCCGCCGTCGCTGACGAAGTCGGTGCGCTGGAACGTGCAGAACCTGGAGCTGTCCCCGGACGGGCGCAAGCTGGCGGTGGCCATCAACGAGGAGGGCTTCGGCCGGCTGTACCTGCTGGACACGCGCACGCAGGCGCTGTCGCCGGTGGAGACGCCGCGCGGGGTGATTTCACAGGTCCGCTTCCCGGCGAAGCGGTCGGACCGGGTGGCGTTCTCGCTGACGTCGGCGCGCGTGCCGCTGGACATCTTCACGGTGGACCTGGGCACGAAGAAGACCACGCGCTGGACGCGCTCGGAGGTGGGCGGGTTGGATCCGGAGACGTTCGTGGAGCCGGAGCTGGTGCGCTACCCGTCCACGGACGGCGTGAAGGTGCCGGCGTTCCTGTACCTGCCGAAGAACGCGAAGGGGAAGGTGCCGGTGGTGGTGATGTTCCACGGCGGTCCGGAGGGGCAGAGCCAGCCCATCTTCAGCGCGCAGACCCAGCTGATGGTGACGGAGCTGGGGATGGCGGTGCTGCTGCCCAACGTGCGCGGCTCGGAAGGGTACGGCAAGGCGTACCGCGCCATGGATGACGGCGTGAAGCGCGAGGCGAGCCTGGCGGACATCGGGGCCACGCTGGACTTCGTCGCCTCCCGGCCGGAGCTGGACGCGGCGCGGGTGGGCATCTACGGCGGCTCTTACGGCGGCTACATGACGCTGGCGACGGCGGCGTTCTTCCCGGACCGCATCAAGGCGGCGGTGGACGTGGTGGGCATCTCGTCGCTGCCGTCATTCCTGCAGAACACGCAGGCGTACCGGCGGGACTTGCGGCGCGCGGAGTACGGCGACGAGCGCGACCCGGAGGTGCGCAAGGTGCAGGAGCGCATCTCGCCGCTGGGGTCGGTGGACAAGATTCGCGCGGCGCTCTTCGTGCAGCAGGGGGCCAACGACCCGCGCGTGCCGCAGTCGGAGGCGGAGCAGATCGCCCAGGCGGTGCGCAAGAAGGGCGCGGACGTCTGGTACCTGCTGGCCACGGACGAGGGGCACGGGTTCCAGAAGAAGACCAACCGGGACATGGCCCAGACGACGGCGCTGATGTTCTTCGAAAAGCACCTGCTGGGCCCGGCGGCAGGGCAGGGGAGCGGGGCAGCGGGCGGAAAGTAGCCCCCACTTCGGAGGGACCCGGGCGCGGCCGATATGTCCCCGCCCCGGGGACGTTACACATTGTCCATGTCAGCGAGGAGGGTCCTATCCATGAAGCGAGACAGACAGTCATTGCGTCGGGGTGTGGGAGTGTTGGCGGTGCTCGCGGGTGTGGGCGGAGCGTGGGCGTCCTCGGAGCAGGACCAGATTGCCTTCAGCGTCGCGCGGACGCAGTTCAACCTGCGGATGACGCCGGACAACGTCACGGGCCCCGAGTTCCAGGTGTCCCGTCTTCCAGGCGAGCTGCGAGGCCGCGTGGCGGACGCCCCGGTGACGCTGCGGCTGGAGGACGAGAAGGTGAAGGGCAACATCGGGACCTCGGTGGTGAACCTGGAAGTGAAGAAGGACGGCGACGCGGTGAAGGCGAAGGGCGGCTTCTACGGGCGCCCCGTCAACCTGACGCTGTCGCCGCAGGAATTGACGGTGTACGTGCGCGACTGCACGTACCGGCTGAAGGCGAAGGAGGAGGGCCGCACCTACGAGGGGAAGCGCAGCTGCGACCGCTCGTTCATGCCGCCCACGGTCATCACGCTGCCGGACGCCTTCCTCGCGGCCTCGCCCGCGGAGCAGGCGTCGCTGCTGCTCCTGGCGCTGTAGTTTCCCCGTAGGCTCGGGACGCGATGACGCGTTCCGTTTCCCGTGGAGAGGGGCCCTGGCACCGGATGCCGCCGGTGCTGGGACTCCTGTGGGTGTTCGCGCTGGCCGCGTGCGCGAGCGATGGCTCCTTCGAGCGGGAGTCGTTCGAAGCAGCGACGGGTGACGACACCCCAGCCGAGCGCGCGGGCCTCGGATTCACGCGAGAGGGGGCGTTGGAGCGTGCCGGGCCCGTGGGAGGTGAGCGCGCCCGGCAGGCGGAAGCGGCCCGGGTGGTGCGCGAGCTCTGGGATGTCGCGGGTGCGCGCGGAGTTCCGGGCGAGGCGTGGACCTTCGACTACCAGGTGCACGACGGTGCGCTGACGTTGGTGTCCTTCCGGCGCACGGCGACGGGCCAGGGTGCCGGTGCGACCGTGGAGTGGAGCGGGTTCTCCCGCGAGCTGACGCGGAGCCTGTCCACGCTGGTGGGGGTGAAGCCGCGCCGCCTGCGCTTCACGCTGGAGCGCGGGGTGGAGCGCTGGCGCTTCGACCTGGAGACGGTGCGTGGCCCGGTCGCGGCCCACGCGCGAACGGTGCCCGAGTCCCTGCCGGGAGCGTCCGAGCCCCTGGTGTCTGATGCGCTGACAGTGGCCCGGCAGCTGCTGCCGCGTCTCGCGTGCCCTGGGAGGGCCGGGTGCGTGAAAGGGCAAGACTCCAGTTCGAAGGACTGCGATTGAAGCCGGAGGTAGAGCTGGGCGTGTTCGAGGTCCAGGAAGGCTCAGGCCGCCGGAGCGCGCCCGGGAGCGCTGACCTGCGCATGCCGGTGGTGCAGGCGTTGTTGCCCTTCGCGAACGCGGTGGGAAGCCGCACCGTCGAAGTGGAGCTGGAGGGAAGGCACGTTCGCGGTGAACCCGAGCCACGCTGGCGGGTGGTGGCGGCGACGACGCTCGAACCTTCCGAGCCTCCAGAGGAGATGCAGGACATCGCCAGGGAGTACCGGGCGATGCAGGAGGAGATCCTCCGGCACTGGCGTGAGGAGGTGAAGGACAGTGCGCGCCTCGCGGGCGTGTGGTCCTTCGAGCAGCTCGCGTACTGGTACGTGGGAGGCTTCATCGCGAAGGGCGCGCTCGGGGCGATGGAGGCCGTCGCGCCCACGGTGGTCTCGGTGCTCGGCAGAGGAGGGGCGAAGGCCGCGCAGTGGTTCCGCACGGTGTTGATCCGCACGCCGCCCGCCGAGCGCGAAGCCCTCCAGCGCATCTGGATGAAGGTGGAGGCAGAGGGCCTGACGGCACTCAAGGCTGGGGAGCAGGCCGAGCTTCGGCACATCCTGGCTCGGGTGGAAAAGGCCCTGCATGAACCTCTCGACCGGCAGGCGAAGAAGCGGCTCCGGCAATGGGCGCGGCGTGAGTACTTCGACACCGTGAACCCCCGGCTCGCTCGGGAGTTGGGACCCTTGAGGATGGAGGAGTATGAAATCCACCACCGCATCCCCTTGGAGTATGCGCGCCTGTTTCCGCGCATGGACATCAACCAGGGCACGAACCTGGTCGCTGTCGAGCGCACGGTGCACCGGAGCATCAACAGGGTCTGGGAGTCCGTGGGGCAGCAAGCCCAGCGACTGGACAACAGACAAGTGGAAGCGCTCTCCCGGGTGATCGATCAGCAATATGGTTCGTGGTTCCATCGCGTCCACGTTCCAGCGGAATCCGCTTCCGCGCTCGCGACCGCGGAGCAGAATGCGCTCCGTGCGGTGAAGGGACTGCTGGAGCGGTGAAGGGAGCGTGGATGGAGTCCTCACTCAAGGGCCTTGAGCGGTTGATGGCACGGTGCCGCGAACAGCGGCTGCCGTTGCGGCTGGGGATTGCATCCACGGAAGACTCGACTGGCCGGGAGCTGTTCCCGGGGCAACCCCTGGACCCCCTGCTCGCAGCCGTCTTCAGGCGGGTAGGGGACGCGCGTCTGGCGGAGCTCGTCCTCTACGCCTCGGAAGGAGCGCACGGATTGGAGGCCATCAACAGGACGCTCCGGGAGCAGGGAGCGGCTCCTTTCCCTTCGTGTCTCGTATTTGGTCAGGTCCCCAGCCTGGCGTATCGGTTCGCGCTCGTGCCCGGGCTGGCGGACTCGCAGGGGCTGCAACCCGTGGTCTTCATTGATGACCACATCGAGAAGGAAGTCCTGCCGGTCGCATCGAATCTCGACCGTTTCTTCGATGCCTATGCCCGAAGCATCGAGAGCGCCGCGATGGGGACAACGCCCTCGCCGGACGCATGGGATGACATGGACTTCCCGCGCTTCGAACCCGAACGCGTCGCGCAGGACACGGCTCTCGTGGAGATGATGCGCACGGGTCGCTTCGACGGACTCGTGACCCGGGACGAGGAGAGTCAGCGGTGGATGCAACAGGTGCTCGACCTGTGACTCCGCGCAGGCTCTGCCTCCTCATCGCCTTCACCGCGCTCGTGACCGCCGTGGGCACGGGCGTGTGGCTCGCGTGGCCCGGACCGGACCTCACCGCGCAGGCGGACCTGTCGGACGACCCCGTCCGCCTGCGCCTCGAATCCAGCGACGACCCGGACAGCGAAGGGAGCGAACCTCCTGACGTCGTCGTGCTGAGCAACGGCATCCGGCTCACCAACGTCCCGACGAACTGCCACGCGGACACCCGGGGCTCGCTCGCCTGCGAGGACCGCTGCAACGCGGACGACGCGTGCCCCGCCGACACCGTGTGCGCGCATCACCCGGACTTCGGCTTCCGCGACTGCCAACCCCTGCACCGCTTCTGCGACGACGCGTCGGACTGCACCCCGTCCGATACCTGCCACCCCGTGGACACGTCCGCCTCGGGCCAGGTCCTCCGTCGCTGCGTGCCACAGGGAACGCTGCGCGCCGGGGAGCGGTGCACCGGATACTCACGAGAGCCGGAGGGCCGCTGCGCGCCGGGGCTCCTCTGCGTCCATGAGTTCTGCGGCCCGCCGTGCAACGTGCACGACCCGGACGCCTGCGCCACCGGCACCGAGTGCGCCCCCAATCCCTACCGCGTCCGCGGCGCCTGCGTCCCCAGCTGCCGCGACCGCGCCTGTCCGCAAGGCGAACGCTGCGAGACGGACTACCCGGGCGAAGTCCCCACCTGCCGCCCCTTCGTGGGCCCCGCCTGCCTGGACGCCTCGCCCTGCGCCGCGAACCAGGACTGCCTGCGCGGCTTCGCGGAACCCACCCTCGAAACCGGGGCCTTCGAGTGCCGCACCCGCTGTGACGACAAGGCCCCGTGCGGCCCGGGCCTCACCTGCGACGAGACCAGCGGCTACTGCTTCCAGCCCTGCACCCACGACACCGACTGCCCCACCCCCGAGCGCTGCCACGTCCTCCACCGCCGCGAATCCCAGCGCGGCTGCGGCTTCATCGCGGAGGGGCTCCCCGCCTTCCACCGCTAGCCACGCGGCAGCTCCACGATGAACGTGGACCCCTCGCCCAGGACGCTCTCCACCTCGATGTGGCCGCCCATCGCCTCGACAATCTGGCGGGCGATCCACAACCCCAGCCCGAAGCCGCCGTAGTTGCGCTCGGACACCGCGCGCTCGAAGCGGTGGAACAAGCGCGGCAGGTGCTCCTTCGCGATGCCGATGCCGCTGTCCTTCACGCGCAGCCGCGCCCGGTTGGCCTCCACCTCCAGGGACACGTGCACCGGGTTGCCCCGCCCGTACTTCAGCGCGTTGGAGAACAGGTTGGTGAAGACCTGGTCCAACCGCAGCCGGTCCCACTGCCCGAGCACCTCCGGCGCGAGCACCAGCTCCAGCGGCGTGCCCGAGCGCGCGTACTCCTGCTCGAAGCGCTCGGCCACCTCCCGCACCAGCGCCCCCATCTCCAGGGGCTCCAGCACCAGCTCCAGCTTCCCCGCGCTCAACCGGGACACGTCCAGCAGGTCGTTCACCAGCAGCGTCTGCCGCTTCACCTGCCGGTCCACCCGCTCCAGGCCGCGCTTGAGCCGCTCCGGGTCGAAGGCAGCCCCCGACCGATTCAGTCCCGCCAGCAGGCTCTGCACCTGGAGCTGCAGCGCGCTGATGGGCGTCTTCAACTCATGGCTCGCGATGGACAGGAACTCCTCGCGCAGGCGGATGGCCTGACGCGCGTCCCGGTAGAGGCTCGCGTTGTCCAGCGCCAGCGCCGCCCGCCGCGCCAGCTCCTGCGCCAGCGCCAGGTCCTGCGCGTCGTACGCCCCCTTCGACGTGACGAACGTCAGCGCCCCCAGCGTGTGCCCGCGCACCCGCAGCGGCACGCACAGGTACGCGCACGTCCCGCCCGCCCGCGCGTACGACGGGTCCCCCTCCGACAACCCCGAGCGCGACTCTGGCCTCCCGGACTGGATGACCCGCGACACCACCGCGAGCCCCGGGGGCGGCACGTCACCGTCCTCGACGCCCGCCGTGGCCACGCAGCGCACGCCGCCGGACTCGTCCTCCAGGAACACGCCGCAGGCCTCCGCGTACTGCGGCACCGCCAGGTGCGCCACGCGCTCCAGCGTCTCCTCCTCCTCCAGGCTCCCCGCCAGCACTCCGCCAGCCTCCGCGAGGAAGCGCTGCGCCGCCTCGCCGCGCTGGCGCTCGGTGATGTCCACCATCACGCTCAGGCACTGCGGCGGGCCGCTCGCCGGGTGCACGCGCCCCGTCCACATGGCCACCTGCACCGCGCCCCCGTCGCGCCGCCGCGCCGCCAGCGGTGCGCCGTCCAGCACCGTGCCCCGCGTGGCGCGCTCCAGCCCGTGGCGGAACGCCTCCCAGTGCTCCGGTGGCACGGCAGGCAACACCTTCCCCAGCACCTCCTCCGCCGTCCACCCCAGCATCCGCTCCGCGGCCGGATTCCACAGCCGCACCGTGCCGTCCGGATCCAACAGCATGATGGCCGTGGGGCTCGCCTGGATGATGGCCTCCAGTGTCCCGTGCGCCTCGCGCAGCGCCGCCCGCGCCCGTTGCTCGCGCTCCAACAGCCGAGCCCGCGCCAGCGCCTGCGCCGCGTGGTGCGCCACCAGTTGGAGGAAGGCCCGCTCGTCGTCGTCGAACCCGTGCGGCAGGCCGAAGGTGAACACCAGCGCCCCCAGCGCCCGCCCGTCCACCACCAGCGGCAGACACGCGGACGAGTTCGCCGGCCGCTCCGCCCCGGACAGCGCGTCCTCCGCCGTCAGCCACACCGGCCGCGACTCGCGCAGCACCCGCGCCACCGGCGAGTCCTCCTCCAGGGACATCCGCTTCAGCCGCTCCGCCGCGTCCGGCGTGCAGCCCGCGCAGCGCAGGAGCGAGGCGCTCATCGCGTCCGGCGCCACGCCCCACAGCGCCCCGGCCTTCGCGTCCGCCACCGCCAGCCCCTGTTCCAGCACCACCTCCGCCACGCGCGCCGCGGTGAGCGCCTCCGACAGCTCCGCGGTGACGTGCTGCAGCCGCGCGAGCCTTCCCGCCGCCACCTCCGCCGCCTGTCGCGCCTGCCGCTCGGACGCGTACGCCCGCGCCACGTCCAGCGCCAGCGCCGCCCGGTCCGCCAGCTCCTGGAGCAGCAGCTGCTCCGCCGAATCGAACGACGCCGGCTCCGGCGCCTCCCGCCACACCGTCAGCGTCCCCAGCGCGCGCCCCCGGGCCCGCAGCGGCAGCACCAGCACCGCCTCCACCCCCTGCGCCAGGCCCGTGTCCAGCACCTCCGCCGCCACGCCCTCGTCCGCGCGCACCCGCTGGGAGAACACCGCCTGCAGCCGCACGCGCGCCTCCGGCACCGCCGCCGCCGACGCCACCGTGCGCAGCCACAACCCGTCCTCCGACAACAGCCGCAGCGCGCACGCGGAGCCGAGCAGGGGCACCACCAACCCGCACAGCCGCTCCATCACCGCCGGGGGCTCCAGCGACGCGTCCGCCAGCACCCGCGAGGCCTCCGCCAGCAGCGCCAGCCGCTCTTCAATCTCCGGAAGCCGCGCCCCGTACTGCCGCGCTTCCCCCAGCCTGGTTGCGACCATCGTCATGCCACGTCCCCCCGTTGCACCCGCCATGGGAGCACGCCCTCGCTCGCGGCGCTCTGCGTCCCAGGTCCCGCCATCCCTGACTTCTGCGGATGCTCGACACCCACCCACCGGAAGCGTTGGTGACGGGCACCTGCCTCGTTCCGTGGCCCGGCACCCCCGAGGGCAGGGCGCTCAAGCGCGCACATGGGAACACCTGGAGCGGTTGGAAACCAGAGGAGCGGCAAGGCGCCGGTTGCTCCGGGCCCGGGTTCGGCTAAAGCGGGGGCCGTGAACGCACCCTCGGAATCACCGGCCGCCCCTTCGGAGGGGCCGGAATCTCCCAAACGCATCGCGATGCTCGCCCTGAGCGCGCTGGGCATCGTCTACGGAGACATTGGAACCAGTCCGCTCTACGCGCTGCGCGAATGCTTCACCGGAGCGCACGGCGTCACGCCGACGCCGGCCAACGTCCTGGGCGTGCTGTCGCTCATCGTGTGGTCGCTCATCATCGTCGTGTCGGTGAAGTACATCATCTTCGTGATGCGCGCGGACAACCGGGGCGAGGGCGGCATCCTCGCGCTGATGGCGCTGGCCATGCACCGGCCCCGGGGGCAGTCACACCGCGCGCGGCCCGTGCTCATCACCCTGGGCCTCTTCGGCGCGGCGCTCATCTACGGTGACGGCGTCATCACCCCGGCCATCTCCGTGATGAGCGCGGTGGAGGGCCTGAGCGTGGCCACCCCCGTCTTCCAGCCGTACGTGATTCCCATCTCGCTCGTCATCCTGCTGCTGCTGTTCATGGTGCAGCGCAAGGGCACGGCGGGCATCGGCACGGTGTTCGGCCCCTTGATGACCGTGTGGTTCCTGGTGCTGGCGGTGCTGGGCGTGAAGGAGCTGCTGCACAACCCCGCGGTGCTCTGGTCGCTGTCGCCCGTGCACGGCGTGCAGTTCTTCATGGACAACGGGTGGCACGGCTTCCTGGTGCTGGGCGCCGTCATCCTGGTGGTGACGGGCGGCGAGGCGCTCTACGCGGACATGGGCCACTTCGGCGCGGGGCCCATCCGGCGGGCCTGGTTCCTGCTGGTGCTGCCGTCGCTGGTGCTCAACTACCTGGGCCAGGGCGCGCTGCTCCTGCGCCACGCGGAGGCCGCCCGAAACCCCTTCTTCCTCCTGGCCCCGGAGTGGGCCCTGTATCCGCTCGTGGCCCTGTCCACCGCCGCCGCCGTCATCGCGTCGCAGGCCCTCATCTCCGGCTCCTTCTCCACCACCCGGCAGGCCATGCAGCTGGGCTACTGCCCGCGCATGGAGGTGGTGCACACGTCCGCGGAGGAGATGGGGCAAATCTACCTGCCCGGCGTCAACGGGGCGCTGCTGGTGGGCGTCATCGCGCTGGTGCTGGGCTTCGGCTCCTCCAGCCGGCTGGCGGCCGCGTACGGCATCGCGGTGACGACGACCATGGGCATCACCACCGTGCTGGCCTACGTGGTGGCCCGGGAGCGCTGGGGCGTCCGCCGCTCCGTGGCCCTGCCCATCGCCAGCCTCTTCATGGTGGTGGACCTGGCCTTCTTCGGCGCCAACGCGGCGAAGATCGCTGACGGCGGCTGGTTCCCGCTGCTGCTCGCCGTCTGCATCTTCACGATGATGACCACCTGGAAGCGCGGCCGGGACATCCTCGCCGGCAAGCTGCGCGCGGCCAGCCTGGGCCTCAAGGACCTGCTGGGCAGCTTCGGGGACCACCCGCCCCTGCGCGTGCCCGGCACCGCCATCTTCATGACGGGCAACCCGGAAGGCACCCCGCCCGCGCTCCTGCACAACCTGAAGCACAACAAAATCCTCCATGAGCAGGTGGTGCTGCTCACCATCATCTCGGAGGAGATTCCCCACGTGGTGGCCCAGGAGCGCGTGGAGGTGGAGCCCCTGGAGCAGGGCTTCGTGCGCGTCGTGGCCCGCTACGGCTTCATGGAGAACCCCAGCATCCCGGACATCCTCAAGCGCTGCCGGGAGAAGGGCCTCCAGTTCCAGCTGATGGGCACCAGCTTCTTCCTGGGCCGCGAAACGCTCATCCCCACCAAGAAGCCCGGGATGGCCGCCTGGCGCGAGGCCCTCTTCACCTGGATGAGCCGCAACGCCCGCAGCGCCACCGCCTACTTCCGGATTCCACCCAACCGCGTGGTGGAGCTGGGCAGTCAGGTGGAGCTGTAACCCAAAGCGTTACCGCACCGCGACTTCACCCCAGGAGTAGAAAACCTACTCGGGCGGTGTTGCACGTGTTTTACCGGGCTTGAGGCTTATTCCGCCTCGTAACTCCTTGAAAAGACATGGGCAGGGTTCTCCAGGGAGGGGTTGTTTCGACCCAGGGGTGTCAGTAACTGACTGCCACACGGCCCTTTACGCAGGGGCTTGCCTGCTTCAGATTACACCGCCCCTGTCCGTTTTTTCCGGTTCAGATAGAAAAATACGGCAGGGCAGCAACACTTTCGTCGATGAATCGAGAATCTTTTCGCGGGGCAGAGAAAAATACTGTCCCAGCGCAATAGAACTTGGTTACCCTGCGGCCAGGTGTCCCCCGGCACCCGGCGTCTGAAACGAGGTCAGCCCTTCCATGCTCCAGGCCATCTCCCCCGCCCCCGTGTCGTCCCCGGCCGTCTCTCCGGTGAAGTCCGTCATGTCGTGGATGGCCGAGCCGAGGATGCCGCTGTCGGAGGCGGCGCCGTACACGGTGCTGAGCGCGCAGGAGCTGTACCCGCGCATCTGCGTGCGTGATCCGTACTTCGCGCTGAAGGACGTGACGGTGCTGCCGGGTGAGGTGGTGGCGCGCGTGCCGGTGCAGATGGCGTCGGACGCGGAGGCGATGCCGCTGGGCCTGGGCGAGGCGGGCCGGCACCTGGCCATCCTGGGCTCGTGCGGCGCGGCGCTGGTGGCGCCCAAGGACGGGCAGCACTTCTACCTGGCCAGCGCGGCGCGCGGTCAGTGGCTGCAGCCGGCCCCGCAGGAGCGCGCCACGGACATGCTCTGGGCGCTGGCGCAGGCGGAGTACACCGGCAAGCGCACCTGCACGGCGCGCACGCTGCTGTCCTCGTCGGACGGCACGCCGCTGTTCAAGCTGGAGGTGGACTACAACGTGCTGTCCGCCGCCGCCTTCACCCGCCTGTTCGGCGAGGCGCGCCAGGAGATGCGCCGTGAGCCGCGTCCCGCGGACACCGTGCAGCGCACCCCGGAGGAGTGGGCGAAGCTGCGGCAGAACCCGTACAGCAAGCCGTTGGACCTCCAGGACTTCCGCGTGGAGGGCGACATCATGCGCTCGTCGCTCGTCGTCACCCCGGAGCTGTGCAAGGGCCACTTCGCCATGCACCCGGTGATGCCGGTGGCGGTCGTCGCGGGCGGCATGACGCGCATGGCGACCACGCTGGGCCGTTCGCTGGAGCGCGCGCCCGGCGCCCGCTTCGTGGCCAAGGACGTGAAGCTGTCCGCGGACAGCCTGGCCTACGCGGGCCAGACGGTGGTGTTCGGCGCGCACCGCACCCGCGTGCGCGGCGCGGACCACACCTTCGCCTGCTGGGCGTCCGTGGGCGAGCGCGTGGTGGCCCAGCTGGACGTGACCTACACCCGCGTCGACTGAAGTCCCCTGAAGTCCGCTTGAAGCGCACCCGGAGCGCTGTCGACGCGCGGCCCCGCGTCCCGCTTCAGGCCCACTCGATGTCGTAGTCCACGCGGTCGATGCCCTGCGGCTTCGCGGTGGCCTTGCCCGTCAAACCCAACACCTTGAGCGAACCGGTGAGGATGCCCACGTGGTACGCGGGCGGCATCATGTCCCGGCGCATGCGCAGGGTGCCGGACTTGGGGCCCGTCGTGAGGTACTCGCGGTTGCCGTAGGACACCGCCGCGCTGTACGCCATCTGCGCGCCCGCGAAGAGCTTCTGGGGGTCGCCCCGGGAGATGATGCCGAACACCAGCATCCCGGGCCCGGTGGAGTAGCGGGTGATGCTCACCTCGCCGCACGCGTGGAACACCGCGTCCTGGGCGCCGAGCGCGCTCTCCAGCACGTCCGCCGCGCTGTACAGCAGCGTGAGGAACTCCCGCGCAGGGTATGAGCGCAGCTCCGCGTAGTCGTGGTTCAGCTCCCCCACGCGCAGCTTCTCCATGCCGATGGCGCCCGAGTGCTGCTGCACCAGGCCAAAGACGGACTTGAAGATGAGTCCACGGATGGAGTCCCCCTGCTGGAGGATGGCGATCCGGGCGGCGAGTTCGGCCTTGTCCGACGGCATGACTTCCACTCCTTGGTTCACGGGCGAACCCGGGGCCAGCTTAACGGCCCCTTTTCACCTGTCGACAAAGCGCTTCACCGGGCGTCGCACCCGTCCCGACCTCCCATGTCCGGTGTCCGGGCCGACGTGGCAGGTTCCTTGGGGCTCCCGTGACTTCGGGCCCCGGGGAGGGCATCAGCGCTCGTCCAGCAGCATCGGCGCGAAGCCGGCCGCGTCGCAGGACGCGAGCACGTAGCGCACGCCTGCCCGTTCGCCGGTGAAGCCCGCGGGGATGCCGCTCGAGTGCAGGTGCCCGTACACGCACACCTTGGGGGCGAACGCTTCGATGGGGGCGCTGAAGGCGGTGGCCCGCTCGTTCGCGTACACGGGCGGAAAGTGCACCGCGACGATGCGGGTGAGCGGCGTGGGGGAGGCCGCCTCCTTCTTGAGCGCGTCATCGATGGACGTATTGAGCCGGCGCGTCTCGCGCTCCACGTAGCCGGAATCCCCCTGCTCGTCGCCCATCTCCCCGCCCGGCATGGGCGGCGCTTCGGGCGCGGTCCACAGCCGCGTGCCGGCGATGACCCAAGGCCCCAGCACGAACGCGTTGTTGTGGAGGAATCCCTCCAGCGTGCGGAACGGCTCCAGCAGCTTGCGCAGCTTGGACGCGGAGTCGCCCCACCAGTAGTCGTGGTTGCCGCGCACCAGCACCTTGCGCCCCGGCCGCGCGTCCAGCCACGCCAGGTCCTCCATCACCTCGTGGGCGCGGGTGGCCCAGGAGATGTCGCCCGCGACGATGACCGCGTCCTCCGGCCGCACCCGCTCGTCCCACGCGCGCTGCAAGGGCAGCGGGTGGTCCGTCCAGCCGAAGCGGTGCATGTCCTTCTGCCGGGTGGAGGGCAGGTGCGTGTCGCCAATACCGAAGAGCCGCATGATGGTGGCGTCATAGCGGATGCCCTGGCCCCATGTCGGCCCTTCCAGCGCGGCGCGCGCCCGGACGGCTTTCTGGCTCGGTCCACCAAGGGTGCAAATAGTGATTAATACAAGAAATGGCGTAACAAAACGTTACGTCACGGATGTCCTGAATTGCGGCAGTGCGGCATCCGTGTGCCATCTCGGACTCCGCGTGAAACAGCGGGTCCTGGGATGTAGGTAATTCCGTGATTTCAGGTGCTTGAAGTCACAAGGAACTTCGCGCGCCCGGTGCGGGTGGAGCATGCATGCACCGGTCGAGGAAGAAAACTGGACGAAGGTGACGGATGAAGGCGGCTGGCACGCACGGTGCTGTGAAGGCGTGGAGTTCCTCCCCCCGACTTTGGAGTCCCCTCATGTCAACCTTCCGCAATCCCTTCGCGGCGGCGGCCGTCGCCCTGGTGCTCTCCGCGTGCGGTCCCCAGGCGCAGCAGCCCTCCGAGGCCCCTCCGGCCGAGACGCCGTCGCAGCCCTCCCCGGACACGGCGGGCAGCACGCTGCCTCGTGAGATGGACCCGCTGTTCGCGCAGGCCGCGCAGGAGTTCAACGTCCCGGCGGAGCTGCTCAAGGCGGTCTCCTACGCGGAGACGCGCTGGCAGATGGTGCGGGGCGAGGCGGAGTTCCCGGGCCAGCAGCCGGCGTTCGGCCTGATGGCGCTGCGGGGTGAGGACCTGGAGCAGGGCGCGGCGCTGGCGGGCGTGACGGCGGAGGAGGCGCGCACGGACGCGCTGTCCAACCTGCGCGCGGGCGCGGCGCGGCTGTCCCAGCTGGCCACGGACGCGAAGGTGGAGCGCGGGGACCTGGCCGCGTGGGCGCCGGTGGTGGCGCAGCTGAGCGGCATCACCAACCCGGAGGCGCAGGCGGAGCACGTGCACCGCGCCGTGTACGCGGTGGTGAACGAGGGCGCGGTGGCGCTCAACCAGGACGGCTCGGTGGCCGTGTCGCTGGAGCCCGTGAAGGTGGAGGCGAAGTTCGCGCGTCCCCAGGTGCGCGCCATGGCGGCGGGCCCGGACTACGCGTCGTCCATCTGGCGGGCGGCGCCGTCGGGCAACTACAGCACGAGCAGGTCGCACAACCCGTTGATGATCATCATCCACACCTGTGAGGGCTCCTACGGCTCGTGCTGGAGCTGGCTCACCAACAGCGCCGCGGGCGTGAGCGCGCACTACGTGGTGAACGAGAGCGGCTCCGAAATCTCCCAGCTGGTGCGCGAGGCGCACCGGGCCTACCACATCGGCGCGAACTACGACTCGTCGCTCAACAGTGGCAAGGAGGCGTGGCTCAACGGCGTGCAGTCCAACAACTTCACCATCGGCATCGAGCACGGCGGCTACGCCAGCCAGACGTCCTTCCCGGCGGGGCAGATTGACGCGTCCGCGAAGCTGTCGTGCGACATCGCGCGCGACAACTCCATCGTGAAGGACAGCTACCACATCGTGGCGCACGGCAAGCTGCAGCCGGCGACGCGCACGGACCCGGGTCCCAACTGGCCGTGGTCCACGTACCTCAGCAAGGTGAACAGCTACTGCGGCACGACGACGCCGACCGGTGAGATCATCATCGACAGCAACAGCGCCAACAACGACGCGTCCAAGGCGAGGCTCTCGCTGACGGGGAACTGGTCGGAGGGCACGAGCGCCGGCTACTACGGCAGCGGCTACTTCTACGCGGCCACGGAGGCCATCTCCGCGCCGGCCTCATTCGAGTTCTACCTGCCCACCGCGCAGACGCGCACGATTGACGCCTGGTGGGTGGCGGGCACGAACCGCTCCGCCACGGCGCCGTTCATCGCCTACAACGCGGCGGGTACCGAGGTGGGCCGCGTGTCCGTCAACCAGCAGACCAACGGCGGCAAGTGGGTGACGCTGGGCACGTACAGCTTCTCCGCGGGCTGGAACAAGGTGCAGCTGAGCCGCTGGACGACCCCGGGCTTCGTGGTCATGGCCGACGCCGTCCGGGTGCGCTGACGTGAGGCACGAGGGCCTTGAACGGCGGAAGCGTTCCGGGCCCTCGCGGGCACGGCGGTGGTGGGCCGTGCTCGCCATGCTGGGCGCCATGGGCTGTCAGGGCCGCTGCGGCGGCGCTGGTGGAGCCACGGCGCCCGGTGCCCTGTCGGAGGCGGAGCGGCGGGCCCTGCCGGGCACCATCGTCTTCCTCTCCGAAAGGGCGGGACAGAAGGACGTCTGGAGGGTGACGCCCGCCGGAGAAGAGACGCAGGTCACCTCCGCGCCGGAGGACGAGTACCCCGGCCCGCCGTCACCGGACGGCCGCACGCTGCTGGTGATTGCGTCGGGCGAGGCGAACGGGCGTGTCTTCCAGCAGCTGCGCCTGCAGCCGCTCGAGGGAGGACGCCAGGTGGCGCTGCATCCGCCCCGGCCCCGAGCGCGCAACGCGAGCTGGGCGCCGGACGGCACGTGGCTGGTCGCGGAGTCCGACGCGCAGGGCTTCAGCGACGTGGTGCGCGTGCTGCCCGAGGCGAACGCGGTGGACACGCAACTGACGCACGTGAAGGAGGGCTGCTTCGAGCCCGCGGTGTCCCCGGACGGCACGGAGGTGGCGTGCGTTTGCAGCGGTGACGGTGACCCGGAGGTCTACGTCTTCCGCGCGGACGGCACGGGCGAGCCCCGCCGCATCACCACGTTCTACATGGAGGACCGGACGCCGCAGTGGAGCCCGGACGGCAAGTGGCTGCTGTTCGTGAGCAACCGCGAGCGCAAGGAGCGCATGTACCTGGTGCGCGCGGACGGCGCGGACCTGCGAGCCCTGTCCGGAGAGGGCTTCGCGGGCGACGAGCGCGAGGCGGTCTTCAGCCCGGACGGCAAGCGCGTGGCGTACGTGGCCCGGCACCCGGACGGCAAGAGCCGCATCTGGGTGGCGGACGTGGCGGGAGGCGCGCCGGTGGCGCTGACGGACGGACAGCACCGCGACGACATGCCGGCATGGAGCCCGGACGGCAAGGCGCTGGTGTTCGTCTCCGAGCGCGACGGCGACACCGACCTGTACCTCATGCGTCCAGACGGCACCGGTCAGACGCGGCTCACCACGGCGAAGGGCGCGGACTGGCTGCCGCGCTGGTTCGTGCCGCGCTAAGCCCTGCTTCCCTGCAACGGAGTCGTCCCCTCGTTCAGGATGGCGAGGTAGCCGCGGTACGCGAAGACGCGGCCTCGCTTGCGTCCGGTGACCTCCTCGACGATGCCCAGCCGCTCCAGGTCCGCGAGCGCTGCGTTGACGGTGGGAGCGGTCAGCCCGGTCCGAGCGACGAGTTGGTTCGACGTCAGGTACGGGTGCGTCTGCAACAAGTCGTGCACACGAAGCGCTGAGCTGGTGCGCTCACTCTTGTTGTTGATGAGCTCCCGGTCCTGCTTGAAGCGCTCGGCGATTCTTGTCGCCGCGTCGAACGCCTGGTTCGCTGTCTTCTCGACGCCCTCCAGGAAGAACTCGAGCCAGGCCTCCCATGCGCCACGTTCGCGGACCTCCTGGATCAGCCGGTAGTAATCGGCCCGGTGCGTCTTCAGGTAGAGGCTCAGGTAGAGCAGTGGCTTCCCGAGCACGCCGTGGACGCACAGATAGAGCGTCACGAGGAGTCGTCCGATACGGCCATTGCCGTCGAGGAAGGGGTGGATGCTCTCGAACTGCACGTGCAGGAGCCCCGCCTTGATGAGCGGGGGCAGCCGGGACTGCTCCTCGTGCATGAAGTTCTCGAATGCAGCGAGGCAGCCGTCGAGCTCCGTCACTGGAGGTGGAACGTACAGCGCGTTTCCAGGCCGCGTTCCTCCGATCCAGTTCTGCGAGCGACGGAACTCCCCCGGATCCATCGTGCCTCCGCGACCGCTTTGCAGCAGCCGCGCATGCATCTCACGGATGAGTCGGAGCGAGAGTGGCAAATCCTTGAGGCGCTCGAGCCCGTACATCATCGCGTCGACGTAGTTGGAGACCTCTCGCACGTCGTCGATGGGCTGTCCTTCCTGGGCCCCGAGCTCGAACTGGAGCAGGTCGGAGAGCGTCGACTGCGTCCCTTCGATCTGCGAGGAGAGCACCGCCTCCTTTCGCACGTACATGTAGAGGAACAGTTCCTGGCTCGGCAGGAGCACCGTGATTCCATCGAGGCGGCCCAGTGCCCGGTCGGCTCGGCTGAGCCGGTCCAGCAGGCCCAGAACGTCGATGGAGGGGATTGGCGGCAGGGGCGGCGGGACGAATGACCGCACGCGCTCGCCGGCGGCGGTGGTCTCCACGAACCGGCCCAGCCTCGAAGGTGCCATTGAGGCGTCAGTCATTCGGCCAGCATTCGAACGAGGGCTATTTAAGTCAAATGGCCTTGGCTTAAATAGAGTCCAGCCCAAGGAAAGCTGGCTTGAATAGCCTCATTTTCATTGTGATTCCAATGGGTTAGCCCGCACGCTGGCGCAGCGGTGCGGGCGCCGTGGGAGCGGCGGGGGCTTCCAGGGGCACGCTGAAGAAGAAGGTGACGCCCCGGTCCGGCTCGCTCTCCACCCAGATGTGGCCGCCGTGGGCCTCCACGATGAGCCGGCTGATGTAGAGCCCCAGTCCCAGGCCCTTGCCGTCCGCCGAGCGGCCGTCCTCCGTGCGGTAGTACTTGTCGAACAGGCGCGCCGCGTCCCTCGGAGACAGGCCCGCGCCCTGGTTGGTCACCGACACCACGGCGTGGTCGTGCACGGCGGCGAGCCGCACGTCCACCGGCGTCTCCTTGGGGCTGTACTTGAGCGCGTTGGTCAGCAGGTTGGTCACCACGCGCTCCAGGCGCGCGGCGTCCATGGGCACCGGCGGCAGCGGATCCACCCGGTGCAGCCGGAAGCGCTCGCGCGCGTCGGGCGGCACGTCGCGCTCCAGCACCTCCTCCAGGAAGCGGCCCAGGTCGCGCGCCTCGCGGCGCAGGTTCACCCGGCCGGACTCCAGCCGCGAGCCCTCCAGCAGCTCTTCGATCATCGTGCTCATCCACTCCACGTTGTGGATGATGGCCTGGGCCATGATGCCCTCGCGCTCCAGCTTCCGCTCGTGCAGCGCGCGCTGGAGCAGGTGGGCGCGCAGGTTGATGGTGTTCAGCGGGTTGCGCAGGTCATGGGAGATGAGCCCCACGTACTCCTCGCGCAGCTTCTCCAGGTCCCGGCGCTCGGTGACGTCGCGCAGGATGGCGATGCGCGTGGCGTCGTCCTCGCCCTTCATCGGGCTCAGCCGCACCTCCAGCGGCACGCTGGTGCCGTCCTGCCTCTGCCCGACCACCAGCCGCCCTCCCGTGGCGCGCTCCGGGCCCTCTCCGGGGGCGGCCGGGCCGTGGAGCCCCTCCGGCACCAGCAGCTCCACCTCGCGGGCCAGCAGGGCCTCCCGGCGGTAGCCGAAGACGCGCTCCGCCTCCGCGTTGGCGAAGCGCACGCGGCCGGTGGCGTCCACCACCACCATGGGGTCCGGCGCGGTGTCCAGGAAGGTGCGGAAGCGCTCCTCGGAGGCCTCCAGCGCGGCCGTGGCCCGCATGCGTTCGGTGTCCAGCACGTCCAGCGCCCGCGCCGCCAGCAGCACCAGCGTGACGCCGCCGGCGGCCACCACCGTGGCGAAGAGCGGCAGCTTCGCGTCGTGGCTGAGCCCGCCTATCAGGTGGAGCAACACCAGCGTCAGCCCCAGCACCGGCGGCCCCAGCAGCATCACCGGCACCAGCCGCCGCGCCACGAAGCCGCCCAGCGTGTCCCGCGTGAGCCGCGCCATCAGCCCCAGCTCCGGCCGGGCGCACAGCGTGCCCATGGCCAGCAGCATCAGCACGCAGGTGGTGTGCAGCCCCATGCTGCGCTCCTGGAAGAACGGAGCGGCGACGGGCGTCACCAGCGGGCCCAGCAAGAAGCCGTTGAGCCCCGTCAGCGCCGCCATCAGCGCGAGCACCACCAGCGCGTCCGACCACGACAGCCGCTGCGGGTGACCCCGGTCCACCAGCGCCAGCGCCGGCCCCAGGAGCATCAGGCACAACCCCGTCAGGGGCGACGGCACGATGCCCGGCGACGCGCTGACGTCCTCGCCAAAGAGGCGCAGGAACAGCGCGTCCAGGCCTCCGTTGCCTCCGGTGATGACGCCATCCACGAGGCTCGCCGCGCCCAGCAGGGCCGTGGCCAGGGCGAGCGCGGTGCCCAGCCGGTGTTGGATGCGGTGGGGAGTGGCCGGCAGCCGCAGTCCCAGCGCGGCCCCACCCAGCATCAACCCCAGCGCGGCGCTGGGGCGCATGGCGGGGAGCGCGGCGCCCATGGACTTGAGCACCATGACATCCAACGCCCAGCCCACCAGCACCAGCAGGCCCACCAGGCAGGAGGCCGCCGCGGAGCTGCGCGCAAGGGCACGGACCAACGCCGTGCTTCGTGGCATGGATTGGCCGCTCATCATCCGCGTCCCCCCGGAACGCCAGCCCTGCATCCTGCCACAACATCTCGCCTCAGGGGCCCCCCCGGCAATGGGACGCCGGGGTTGGAAGGATGTCCGTCCTAGGCGGGGATGTCCGACCTATCCAGGGTTGGGTCAGGGTGCGTAGCGGCCTGGATACACGGTGAGGACGACGCCCAGGCCCGGGCCCACGTCGACGTTGCGCGGCACGTACGTGTCGGTGCCTTCCACGGACAGCTGGAAGGAGGAGGCCCCGGCGCCGGAGTGGACGAAGAGGAACAGCCCATGGGCCGCCGTGCCTGCGGTGTCCACGGACGTCAGGTCACCGGACGGGTAGTAGACGCGGTCCGCCAGGTCGGCGCGGTTCAACGCCACGCGCGCGCCGCTCACGGGCTGACCGTTCAGGTCCACCACGCGCCCCAGCACGAAGCCCGCGGAGGCCAGGGTGGCCTCCGGGTCCCCGGTGTGGCCCTGGAGGCGCGGCGCACCCACGGCGGCGCCCAGCTGATCCACGAACGCGATGGGGAGGGCCCACGCGTGCGCGTCGATGACGTCCGTGCGCGGACGGGTGCCGGTGAAGGCGGTGTCGTAGACGAGCGTGGTGCTGCGCACGAGGCCTTCGTGCGCCAGGCCCACCGCGAGCCCCTGGTGCACGTCCCGCACGGGCACGTCGGTGATGCGGAAGGCGCCGTCCTCGGACACCTCGCCGGTGGCGAAGGTGGCGGCCGCGTCGTTGACGGCCACGCGCAGCGGCTCCTCCACGGTGAGCGCCATCCCGGTGAGCGACGCCGGTGCCGCGGCCGAGCCCTCGGCCTCCGGGAACACGCGTGCCTCGCCCGTCACGAGGATGCGAAGGTTTTCCAGATCCACCGCCTCGGCGTCCTCGGTCCGCACGCCGGGGTCCGGTGTGAAGCCGCCGTCGCCACAGGCCATCGCCAACAGCCCGAGCACGGCACCACCCGCCGCCCGAATGTAGTGTTTCATCGGTCGGCAACATCTTCACGGCGGGGGAGGCACGCAATCCGTCCCCGGGTGTCGTCCGTCCCCTTCACGACGCACCGCCGCGCTCGCGGGCAGGACGCACCAGACACCGGGCCCTCCGGGTGTTGAAAACACGTCGGCACCGGGAGCCTGCCTTCCGCTGGAAACGGAAGGCCGCGCCCGGTGCCGCGGGTCACGCCAGGGAGGAGGAAGCGGAGCGTCTACCAGCCCGACCCGCTCTTGCCGGAGGAGCCGGAGCTCTTGCCGGTGTTCCATCCGCCGCCGCTGCTGCCGCCGCTGCTTCCACTGCTACCGCCGCTGCTCCGGCCACTGCCGCTGCTGCCGCTGCTGCCGCCGCTGTTGCCACCGGGAGGGGTGCTCCAGCCGCCGCTGCTCCTGCCGCTGCCGCTGCTCCCGCTATTGCCGCTGTTGCTGCTCCCGCTGTTGCTGTTGCCGCGGTTGTTGTCCTTGTCGTCGTCGCGGCTCTTGCTGGCCGGGGTGTCCCAGCCGCCGCTGTTGCGGCTGTTGTCCCGGTCGTTGTCCCTGTCGTTGTCCCGAGCGTTGTTGGAGGGAGCGGCGTTGTTGCCGCGGCCCCAGCTGGAGCCGCTGGGAGGCCGGGCGCCGGTGCCCGTACCGCCGGGAGGCGCGTTGCGGCCCTGGTTGACGGGGGCCGGAGCGGGCGCGGGCCGCGAGGGGGCGATGTTGTTGCGGCCGCCAGGGACCGCGGAGGCCGAGTGGCTGTTGCTCCAGCGGTAGCCCCGGGTGCCGCGGTCGTAGGAGTAGCCCGCGCCCCACGAGCCCTGCGGATAGAAGTCGTGCTGGTGGCGGCCGTGGAAGTTGCAGTACGCGCCGCTGGGGGTGGGGTGGTAGTCCCAGTACCAGACCACCGTCGGGCCCCGGTAGTAGTAGACGTCGTCCGTGTAGACGTAGGACGCCTGGGGCGGCTGGTAGTCGTGGACGTGGGCGTAGTCTTCCGGGCACCAGCCGCCGCCGTAGTCGTCGGGGACGGGGTGCGCGCCGGCGAACCGGTACTCCACCACGGCGGCGGGGGCGATGTAGGCCGCGCGGCGGACGACGGGGCGGTGCGAGTGAGCCTCGACGACACAGCCCGTCCCCATCAGGAGGGCCACGGGGACGACCAGGGCGAGCAAGCGGTTCATGAAGAGTCTCCTGTCGCGGAAGTGGACCCTCAAAGCATCCCGCTTCGCAACCTCTGCCCCCCATGACGGCCCGCTGCCCCGGAAATTCACCCGGGACGCCTGCCCGCCGGGAAGGGAAGGGGCCCGCCTGATATGACACCCGGGTCGCGGCCCCTGGGGGCGTCGCGCCTTGGGAGGCATACGGATGTCGGATGTGGATTTCGGACGCGCGATGGGGGCGTCCTGCGCGCTGCACCCGGGGCGGGAGGCCACGGGCACCTGCGCCCGCTGCGGCAACTTCACGTGCGACACGTGCAGCCAGAACGGCACGTCGCCGCGCTGCCCCACGTGCCGGGAGCGCTCCGGCGCCACGTTCCCGCTCCAGCGGGAGAACTGGAACTTCAGCAAGCTGTGGGACGTGTGCTGGGCGGCGTTCCAGCGCGAGTGGGGCATGTTGTCGCTCGCGGTGTTGATCACCCTGGGCGTGTCCCTGGGCGCGAACCTGCTCGTCAACGTGGCCACGGGCATTGGCGCGGCGGTGGACAGTGTCGTCGTCGCCGTGGTGCTGAGCGTGGTGGGGCTCGTGGCGCAGCAACTGGTGCAGGGCCTGGTGCAGCTGGGCCTCCTGCGCGTGTGCTTCGACGTGCTGCACGGAGGCCGCGCGGACGTGGCGCGCCTCTTCAGCCAGATGCACAAGGCGGTGCCCTACACGCTGACGATGCTCCTCGTCTTCGCCATCGTGATGGTGCCGCTGGCCCTGCTGAGCGTCCTGGTCATCCTCGCGCTCGTGGGCACGGGCATCCTGAGCGGCGTGGACCTGAACTCCTCATCGGACCAGGTCTGGAGCGCGCTGGCACCCATGCTCGGCGTGATGGGGCTGGGTTTCCTGGTGCTGCTGGGGCCCATCGCGTACCTGGTGCTGCCGCTGTACCTGGTCCAGCCGGAGCTCGCGTACGAAGACGTGCCGCCCTCGCCCGTGGAGGTGCTGCGCCGCAGCTGGGAGGCCGCGCGCGGTCAGCGCCTGAGCATCCTGGGCGTGGGGCTCGCGGGGGGCGCCGTCATGGTGGCGGGGTTCTTCGTGTGCTGCGTGGGCTTCATCCCCGGCATGGCGCTGGCCCAGCTGCTCATCGCGGGGATGTTCCTGTCCATGCGCTCCCCGCGGGAGGACGCCGCGGAGTCCTTCCCGGGCTGAAAGCCGCGGGAAGCCAGGAGGCGCGCCTTCGCGAACAGGGCGAAGGCGCGCGGGCGACCTCAGTGCACCAGCCGCTCGGAGGATCCCGAGCGGGGTGTGACGACCTTGCCCAGGCACGCGAGGATGTGCTCGCGGTACTCGGACAGCTCGCGCAGGCCGCACAGCATCCACCGGCCGCCAATCACCAGCGAGGGCACGCCGCGCACGCCGCGGCTGCCGGCCAGCCGGTGCTCGTCGTAGATGAGCCGGCGCGTCTCTTCCGAACGGAAGGCCGCGGAGAACTGGTTCATGGACAGGCCCACGCGCGACGCCAGCTCGAACACCACATCCGAGCGCGACACGTTGACGCCCTGCTCCAGCGCGGCGCGCTGCATGGACCGGGCGAGGAAGGCCCGCGCCTGCGGTCCCTGCAACCGCGCGGCTTCCAACGCCGCCAACGCCGGCACGCTGGAGCGCGGCGGATCACCGCCAAGCCACAGGTCCGTGGAGAGCAGCGAGGCCGTGGGGTCGGGTTCGCGCTGCGCGCGCTTCACCTCTTCCACCAGCCCGCGCACTTCGCGCTCCGTGGGCAGTACGTCGTGCAGACGCAAAGGGTAGGGACGCACGCTCCAGCGGACGGCATCGCCAAACTCCTGGCGAAGCACTTCCAACCGTTGGTCGGCGAGGTAGCACCAGGCGCAAAGCACATCCTGGTAGACGGTGATCTGCAGCGGCTTGTGCAGCGTTTTCATCGGGGGTCGCCAGATTAGAGGCGCATCCCCACCGCTGCCAACACCCCTGGACAATCCCCGCCAGAAGGCATTCCCGTATTCCTGAGGAGCATCCAAGGCACCGTGCGCACCGTGAAGTCCCGCACGCATGCCATGGAGCAGGCGGGCAGGCACGCAGGTGCTGCTCGCGTGCCTGCTTTCAACACAACATCTCGATCAGGAAGCGCGGCCTGCCCGTGCGCGCAACGCGCTGCCCTGGGTCCCCGCGTACACCAACGCGTGCTCCACGATGTGGCCCGCGATGTCCTGACCGGTGGCGCCCTCCAGGCCCTCGAAGCCGGGGCTGGAGTTGATCTCCATCAGGCGCGGGCCTTCGCGGCCCTCCAGCATGTCCACGCCCGCGACCTCCAGGCCGATGATGCGCGCAGCCTTCACCGCGGCCTCCATGTAGTCCGAGGACAGGGTGATGGCGCGGCCCTCGCCGCCGCGGTGGATGTTGGAGCGGAACTCGCCCTTCTTCGCCTTGCGGCGCATGGCGCCCACCACGGTGTCGCCCACCACCAGCGCGCGCACGTCGCGGCCCTCGCTCTCCGCGACGAACTCCTGGAGGACGATCTCCTGGCCCAGGTCCCAGAAGGTGTCGAGGATGGTCTGCACCTCCGGCAGCGTGTGGGCAATCATCACGCCCACGCCCTGGGTGCCCCTGATCAGCTTGATGATGACGGGCAGTCCGCCCACCTCCTGCACCAGCTTGCGCACGTTGCCGCGGTCGTGCGCCATCACCGTGCGGGGCATGTCCAGGCCCGCGCGGGCGAGGAACTGGAGCGCGCGCAGCTTGTCGCGGCTGCGCGCGATGGCCGTGGGCGGGTTGAGCACCGGCACGTCCATCATCTCGAAGTGATTCACCACGGCCAGGCCGTACGCGGTGATGGACGCGCCGATGCGCGGAATCACCACGTCCACGCCCTTCACCTCCGCGCCGCGGTAGGTCATGCGCGGCTGGCCCCGCGCCAGCAGCAGGCAGCAGCGCAGCGTGTCGAACACGAGCGCCCGGTGCCCCCGGGCCTTGATGGCCTCCACCAGCCGGCGCGTCGAGTACAGCGAGCGCTTGCGGGACAGGATGGCCACGGTCTTCTTCACGCGGGGCCGCTTGGGTCGCGGTGCGTCACCGCGCTCGGGTGCCTGTGCGCCAGGCGGAACCGGCGCCTTCTTCGGCTGGGCTTTTCGGGGGGGCATGCGGGGCGCGGGACACTAGCACGCACAGGCGTGGAGGCACGGCACGTGGGCACCCTTTGCTATCCTCGCGTTCACTGATGACCGCACCCAACCCGCATCCCGACGACATCCACACCAATCCAGGAGACGTCGGCCTCGAGCTGTCCTCCCAGTCCCCCTTGCTGGGGGAGACACTGGTGGTGGATCCGCGCGCCAGCGTGAAGATGCACAAGTGCCGGTTGCTGGTGACGTCGGGACCGGACACCGGGCGCTCCATGGTCAGCGACAAGGAGCGGCTGCGCTGCGGGGCCCACCCGGGCAACGACCTGGTGCTGGTGGAGGACCGCACCGCCAGCCGCCACCACTTCGAGGTGCAATACACCGAGCGCGGCCGCCTCCTGGTGGACCTGAACTCCACCAACGGCACCTTCCTGGACGGCCGCCGCATCGAACGGGCCTACCTGTCCCCGGGCTCGCAGATTCGCGCCGGCTCTTCGGTCATCACCTTCGCTCCCATGGACGAAGAGGTGGCGGTGGAGCCCGACCGCGAGGGCGAGCTGTGCGGCATGGTGGGCCAGAGCGTGAAGATGCGGCAGGTGTTCGGGCTCATCAAGCGCATCGCGCCCATGGACGTGTCCGTCATCATCCAGGGGGAGACGGGCACCGGGAAGGAGCTGGTCTCCAGCGCCATCCACGAGCTGTCCGGCCGCGAGAAGGGCCCCATGGTGGTGCTGGACTGCGGCGCCATCCCGCCCAACCTCATCGAGAGCGAGCTGTTCGGCCACGAGAAGGGCGCCTTCACCGGCGCCACGTCCAGCCGCCCCGGCGCCTTCGAGCGCGCGCAAGGGGGCACCATCTTCCTGGACGAGCTGGGCGAGCTGCGCCTGGACCTGCAGCCCAAGCTGTTGCGCGTGCTGGAGAACCGCGAGGTGCGCCGGGTGGGCGGCAACGACGTCATCGAGGTGGACTGCCGGGTCATCGCCGCCACCCACCGCGACCTGGTGAAGGAGATCGCCGCGGGCAACTTCCGCGAGGACCTCTACTTCCGCCTGTCCGTCATCCACATCCAGCTGCCGCCGCTGCGCCAGCGCCGGGACGACATCCCGCTCATCCTCAAGCGGGCGCTGGCGGAGCCGGAGGTGGTGGACACCCACGGCCGCAAGCGCTTCTCCGCGGAGGCCCTGGGGCTGCTCATGGCCTACCCCTGGCCCGGCAACGTGCGCGAGCTGATGAACGTGCTCTCCCACGTGCTGACCTTCTCCGACGAGGGCGAGGAGATTCTCCCCTCCCACCTGCCTCCGCGCGTCCGGGGCCAGGCCCGCGAAGGGCCGCTGCCCTTCAACGAGCACCTGGCCTTCAAGGACGCCAAGGAGCAGCTCCTGGAGAACTTCGAGCGCGAGTACGTCACCAGCGTCCTCACCCGCTGCGAGGGCAACCTGTCCCGCGCCGCCCGGGAGAGCGGGCTGCACCGCAAGTCCATCGAGCGGTTGGTGAAGAAGTATCAGCTCGACGCCAAGGGGCTGAAACCGCGCTGAAACAGCGTCGTCACACGGTTTCACTGAGGGTGTTGATTCCCCAGGAAGTTTTCACCGGGCCCATCCTCTGAGACAATCCCGGCCCCCCTTTCAGACCCCGACGCAGTGTGTCGGCGGTCACTTGACGGATACTGCGAGATTCCCCCATCCCGCAGGATGAGCCTCCGTATGAGCGCACGATCCCCCCGTGAAGCAGGCGAATCCGGCCAGGCCCTGGTGGAGGCCGCGCTGTCGCTGCCACTGGTGACGTTCCTGATCCTGGGCGCGTTGCAGCTGTTCCTGATGATGCAGGCGCGGGTGATGACGCACTACGCGGCCTTCCGGGCGACGCGCGCGGGCAGCGTGGCGCACGGGGACTGCGAGCGGATGACCCACGCGGCCATCCTGGCGCTGATTCCGACCTTCCACTCGTTCATGGGGCAGGGGACGGGTTCGCTCAACGGTCCGCTGGCCCGAGGCGCGGGTTCGGACGCGCCCCGGCTCCTGGCGGAGGCGTTCGCGGCGCGGATGAACAACCGCTACTCGGGCCCGGGCCTGGACGGCGTGCACAACCGCAGCATCGTGTGGATCCAGCGGGACCTGGCGGGCGGCGGCGTGGACAGCCCGGAGGACAGCGACTTCGACCGGCCGGGGCACCTGCGGCGGTTGGAGGTGCAGCTGGTGTTCTGGTACCCGCTGCGCATCCCGTTCGCCAACTGGGTGATGTCGCGCATGTTCCTGGCGCACTTCAACCTGCGTCCCTACACGGACGCGAACCCGCTCATCGTCGCCGAGCGCAACGCCAACTGGAACGGCAGTGACGTGACGGCGGTGCACGATCTGGACGGCGAGCTGGGTATGGAGCTGGCGGACCGCGTGCTCAACCGGCAGTACGTGTTCCCCATCATCACCACGTTCACCATGCGAATGATGACGCCCGTGAAGTCGCGTTTCTTCGCCACCATGGCCTGTCCCCGGTGAAAACGATGAAGCGCTCCTCCCCCCAGCGCGGTCAGACCCTGGTGCTGTTCGTCCTCAGCATGTTGCTGCTGTTGCTGATGGTGGCCCTCACGCTGTCGTTCACCATGAAGGTGCGCGAGCGCATCGAGGTGCAGACAGTGGCGGACGCGGCCGCGTACTCCAACGCGGTGGCCACGGCGCGCACGTTCAACACCATCGCCGTCAGCAACCGCGCCGAAATCGCCCACATGGTGGCGAACGCGGGCGCGGCCAGCCTCCTGAGCTGGGCCAGCCTCTACCGGGGCGAGTTGAACGCGGCGAAGATCGGCTACGGCGTGTGGGTGCCCGTCTACCAGGCGTTCGCCGCCGCGGGCTGCCCCTGCGCCTGGTCCAACGGCTTCTGCGCCCGCATGTGCCAGTGCGGCATCCGTGGGGTGACGGACCTGGGCCGGCTGATCACCATGCTCCAGCGCGAGGACCTGCGCGTGGAGGCCGTCTTCCAGTCGATGGATCCGATGGTGGGCCTGCAGATGCGTCTGCACCAGCTGGCCGCGGGCGCGCTGTATGCTTCCTCGCTGACGAACTACATGGATCTCGAGGACAAGGTTGGCAACCAGGGTTTCGCCAACGACATCCTTGGGGACCTGGTGGCGGGAAAGAACCCGCGTGACGCGGGGTGGTTGGCGCCATCCGCGGGCAACGTCTCCCGGAACGAGCTGGCGGACAACACGGCGTGCGTGGGTGGCGGTGCGGTATGTGATCCGCTGCCGCTGACGGTGGCCCACAGCGTGGACGCGGCCATGGGCAGCCGCGGCTTCACCTTCGTCACGTCGCGGACCATCGAGCAGTACATCGCGCACGAGGCGAACCTGGCCTTCGTCATCATGCCGCCGGACATCGTCACGCTCCCGTTCGCCGCGGGCACGGCCCACTTCGGCAAGCCGATCCTCCAGTACGGGCTCTTTCCCCCTTACGCTCCCGCCGTCTCGGCCGAGGACGAGGGCGTCGTGGCCTTCATCTACAACCACATCGCGCATGGCGGTGGGCCGCCGTGCCCGGTGATGGTGGGCGGTACGGTCCCGACCACGGCCCTGTTCGCGGCCTCCGGTGGCGTCATGCCCACGCCCATGCACATGTGGCTGGGCGGCACGGATCCTGCGCCCTTCGCGCGGCACATGCTGGCGCCGTGTCTGGGCGGCCCGTCCAGCTGCCCGGGCATCTGGCCGCCGTTCATGGACTACAACCTGACGGAGCTGTGGCCCAACGGCGCGGACAACAATTACGGGCAGCCGAAGAACTTCGCGGTCATCCAGCGAGACCGCACCAACATGCCCCTCGCGCAGCAGGACCCGTGGAACCTGGCGTTCCGCTTCCGCTTCAAGGCGGCCAATCCGAACCCGAACGCGGGCAAGTTCGACAACACCAGCGCCACCATGGCGGACGGCGTCACGCCGCTGGGCGTCCAGACGGCGCTGTCCACGGGCATCGCGTACTACCACCGTGGCCGCAGCGCGAGCTTCTCCCACTGGAGCGAGCCGCCCAACCTGCTCAACCCGTACTGGCGCGCCACGCTGGTGCCGGTGGACACGGACGAGTCGGGTCTTCAGGACGCGATCGATACGTTGGGTTCCAGCGCTCCTTCCGCCGCCGCCACCATCCAGGAGTTGCGGCGCGTGGGCTTCAGGGGGTTCCAGTGATGCACAGCCACCTTCGTCGCCGCCGCCAGAAGGCGCGGGGCCAGTCCATCGTCGAGGCGGCCCTCGGCGTCACGCTGTTCATCACCATCCTGGTGTTCGGCATCCACTTCGCGGAGGTGGGCTTCCTGTCGCTGAAGGTGCAGGAGGCCGCCGTGTCCGCGCTGTGGAATGGCACGCACGGGGAGATGCACGACATCCCTGTGGACTATGGCTCGGCGCATGACTCCATGCAGCGCGCGGGCGAGGACGCGCAGGCGAGGTACGCGGACTTCAATGGCCTGTCGTCCGTCAACCACGGCGACACCATCACGCAGGTGTTCACGCGGGGCTCGGACCTGCGCGTGAACTGCAGCCGGAACGGGGGCCTGGACTGGAATGGCCCCGTGCTGACCCGGCTGGTCTACCGTGACGAGGGCGGCACGGCGTGCACGTCCCAGGCGAACCTGAGCTCCTGGAACATCCCCACCCGGTTCCTGGACCAGAGCTCGGAGACGGGGCTGTACAACGAGCAGCACCAGGATGCGGCCAACGCCAACATCCAGGTGTGTGGCATTGGCCGCGCGGTGGGCGGCACCTGCCGGGGCCGCTTCTCCATGCTCGTGGATGACTGGGGCCTGTCCAACGAGGTCGAATCCTCTACCTGTTTGCTGTTCCAGGACATGGCGGTGCCGTGCACCAACGTGCCGTTCTACTCGGCCACGAAGCTCGTCTACGAGCCCACGACGCTGCCCATCCCGACCTTCGCCAGCTTCCTGGCCATGGACGCTCTCTTCTTCAACCCGCTGCCGCCCCTGGTGCTGATGCAGCGGGAGAACACCTTCTGGATGAGCGCGGCGGGTGAGGAGAGCAACTTCATGCAGTACTTCATGAAGCCCGCGGCCCTGGGCAACCTGTGGAACACGACGCCCGGCGCGATGATTGGCATCACCACGCCCCATTACGGTCTGGGCTATCTGGATCGCACCGGTAATGGCGGCTGTTTCCTTGGAAAGGACTGCTGAGATGAAGAAGCGAAGCCTGCTGTCGGGTGGAGTTCTGGCGTTGGTGATGGGCATGTGCCTGGCGGCTTCTCCCGCGCGCGCGGACAGCAGCTCCTGCAACACGGACTGCGCGACGAAGAACGGGGACACGCTCAACGCCTGCATCACCGCCTGCCCGGCGCCGAGCAGCCCGGGGTCGGCGAAGGACAGCAGCCGGGCCTGCTCCGCGCGCTGCGCGCAGAAGTTCCAGGCCCAGTTCAACCAGTGCAAGTCCCGCTGCCCCAAGCCGGAAGGCGACACGGGTCCGAAGTCGGGCAAGTCCGTCAAGGCCGCGCGGTCGAACCGGCAGTAGGAAGGAACCGGGGATGAAGCGTTTGATCGCGCGCTGGAGCCTGGTGCTGGCGCTGGCGGGGGCCGCCCCTGCGTGGGCGCAGCGGGCCAACTTCACCTGGGACATCCCCAAGACCGTCAGCGTCGTGGACGTGCCGGGACAGGTGGACGCCAATGGCGTGCCGGTGAAGCTGCTCGCGGTGCGCAGCAAGGAGAAGCCGCAGGTCATCCTCCAGAGCGTGGTGGACCGCTTCCAGTCCTGGGGCTTCTCGGTGCAGGAGGCGTACAAGCAGCCTCAGCTCTTGCGAGAGCCGATGGTGACGGGCCTCGACACGCGCAACTTCATCTCCTACACGGCCATCCTCCAGGTGAACCCGGACGGCACCACCACGGTGTTCCTGGGCCAGGCCAACCTGGGCGCGGCGAAGGCTCCGCAGCCGGCAGGGCTGCCTGTCTTCCCCGGCGGCTCCGGGGTGCTGACGGCGGCGACGGAAGGCTCGCGCACGGTGAGCTACTCGGTGGCGGGCAAGACGGTCACCGAGGTGGAGGCCTTCTACCGCGAGGTGCTCACCCAGGCGGGGTTCAAGGAGATCCAACCCCGCGTGTTCAAGTCCTCCACGGAAGAGGTCTCGCTCAACGTGGCGGTCACCAAGGACGGTCCGGTGGCGGTGCGGCTGGTGCGCCGGGCCGTGGCGGCGGACGATGACATTCGCCCGGGCAAGTGACGCCATCGGGCAAGGGAAGACGAGAGCGACATGATGACGCGTATCGCGGTGCGGGGCTGGCTGGGACTGATGGCGTTGGGCGCGGTGCTGGTGGCGCCCCAGGCGCTCGCGCAGACGTGCGACGAGAAGTGCTCCATCAACGCAGGCCCCACGATGCAGGCCTGTGTGAAGAAGTGCTCCGCCAAGGACAGGAACTGCACGGACAAGTGCACCAAGGCGTTCCAGGCCGCGAAGGCGAAGTGCGCCAAGAAGTGTCCCAAGGGCAAGGGCAAGAACACGCCCCAGCCGCACACGCACGAACACGGCGACGACCACCACGACGAGTGAGTCCGCGGGTGTGATTGAAGGACCGGCGGGAGGGTGTTACGGGCGCTCAAGCCATGAGCGACGCCCCCTCCCGCAAGGATCTCGACGCCACCGTCCACCTGCCGCGCACGGAGTTCCCAATGAAGGGGAACCTGGGCCAGCTCGAACCGCGCCTGCTCGCCTGGTGGCGGGAGCAGGACGTGTGGACACAGTTGCTCGCGAAGAACGCGGGCCGTGAGCCCTTCGTGCTGGCGGACGGGCCGCCGTACGCCAACGGCCACCTGCATGCCGGGCATGCGCTCAACAAGGTGCTGAAGGACATCGTGGTGAAGTTCCGGAACCTCACCGGACGCCCGTGTGACTTCATCCCCGGCTGGGATACCCACGGTCTGCCAATCGAGCAGGCAGTGGAGAAGCGCCTCAAGGAACAGAAGCTGGACAAGCGCACGCTGTCGCGCGACGCGCTCTTGGAGCGCTGCCGCGAGTACGCGCTGGAGTTCGTGGACATCCAGCGCGCGGAGTTCCAGCGGCTGGGGGTCTTCGGAACGTGGGACGCGCCCTACCGGACGCTCGACTTCAGCTACGAGGCACAGGAGGTCCGCGAGTTGGCCGCGTTCGCGCGCCGGGGCATGCTGTACCGCCGCAAGAAGCCCGTGGCGTGGTGCCTCCAGGACCAGACCGCGCTCGCGGAGGCGGAGGTGGAGTACGCGGAGCACACGTCGCCGTCCGCATACGTGGCCTTCGACGCGGGGCCGGCGCTGGTGGAAAAGCTGCCGCAGCTGAAAGGGCAGCGCGTGTCCTTCGTCATCTGGACCACCACGCCCTGGACGCTGCCGGCCAACCTGGCCATCGCGGTGAACGCCGAGTTCGAATACGTCTTCTACCGGCTGGAGGACCGCGTCCTCTGCGTGGCAAAGGACCTGCTGGCGAAGGTGCTGGCGGAGGTGAAGTCGGACGAGCTCGCCGTGAAGCACGTGCAGTTGCCCACGGGCGAGGTGTCCTCTCCTGCGCTGGTGGATCCATCCCGCATCCTCGCGTACGCGACGGGTGAGGACCTGGAGCACGTGACGTATCAGCACCCGTTCCTGGAGCGGCAGGGGCGCGTGGTGCTGGGCGAGCACGTCACGTTGGACGCGGGCACGGGGCTGGTGCACACGGCGCCGGGACATGGCCAGGAGGACTACGAGGTCGGCCTGAAGTACGGCCTGGACATCTACAACCCGGTGCGCGCGGACGGCCGTTACGACGACACGGTGGGCGAGGTGCTCGCGGGCCGTCGCGTGTTCGAGGCGAACCCGGTGGTGTTGGATCTGCTGGTGCAGCGGGGCGCGCTGCTCAATGACAGGTCGGACACCGTCACGCACAGCTATCCGCACTGCTGGCGCTGCCATCAGCCGGTCATCCAGGCGGCGACCTATCAGTGGTTCATCCCGATGGACGCGCCGTTCCACGGCACGCAGACGTTCCGGCAGGTGGTGCTGGAACAGGTGGAGCAGGTGCAGTGGGTGCCGTCATGGGGACAGTCGCGGATCCGCGGCATGTTGGAGGGCCGTCCGGACTGGTGCATCAGCCGGCAGCGTAGCTGGGGCGTGCCGATTCCCATCGCGTACTGCGACGGGTGCGACGATGCGGTGGTGTCTCCGGAGGTGATGGAGCGGGTGGCGGCGGCGGTGGAGAAGGAAGGCGCGGGCGTGTGGTACCGCACGCCGGTGAAGGACTTCCTCGGGCAGGACTTCACGTGCCCGCGCTGCGGCAAGGGCGAGTTCCACCGCGAGACGGACATCCTGGATGTGTGGTTCGACTCGGCGTGCATGGCGTCCGCGGTGCTGGCGAAGCGGCAGCGTGTGCCGGCGGACCTGTTCCTGGAGGGGAGTGATCAGCACCGGGGCTGGTTCCATTCCTCGCTGCTGGTGTCAGTGGGCACGCGCGACGTGGCGCCCTACAAGGCGTGCCTGACGCATGGCTTCGTGGTGGATGGTCAGGGCGAGAAGATGTCCAAGAGCCGGGGCAACACGGTGGCCCCGGACAAGGTCATCCAGCAGTACGGCGCGGAGGTGCTGCGCCTGTGGGTGGCGGCGAGCGACTACCGCAACGACGTGCGCCTGTCGGACGCCATCCTGAAGGGGCTGTCGGAGGGCTACCGGAAGATCCGCAACACCCTGCGGTACGCGCTAGGCAACCTGCACGACTTCGACCCGGCGAAGGACGCGGTGGCAGGGGACAAGCTGTTGCCCCTGGACCAGTGGGCGCGCGGACGGCTGGCACAGGTGGCCGCGCGCGTGCGGCAGGCGTACGAGGATTATGAGTTCCACCTCGTCTACGCGACGGTGGTGGACTTCTGCGCCAACGACCTGTCGGCCGTGTACTTCGACATCCTGAAGGACCGGCTCTACACGGCGAAGCAGGACGGGCCTGCGCGACGTGGCGCGCAGACCGTGCTGCACGAGGTGCTCACGGTACTGCTGCCGCTCCTGGCACCGGTGATGAGCTTCACGGCGGAGGAGGCGTGGCAGCACCTGCCGGGCGAGCGCACGAAGAGCGTATTCCTGGCGGGCTTCACGAACGTGGGCGCCGTGATGCCGCCGGAGTTGGAGGCGCGCTACGCGAAGCTCTTCGCGGTGCGCAGCGCGGTACAGGGCGTGCTGGAAGTGGCGCGGCGGGACAAGCGCATCGGTGCTTCACTGGAGGCCCGGGTGGTGCTGAGCGCCACGGGCGCGGTCCGCGAGATGCTGGAGGCGCACCTCGCGGAGCTGCCCGGGCTGTTCATCGTGAGCCAGGTGGAGCTGGCGAATGATCCGTCTGATTCAGCGAAGGCCTTGGATGTTTCACAGACCTTCGGTGACGGCGCGTCGCTCTCCGTCGAGGTGCTTCCCGCACTGGGCACCAAGTGCCCGCGCTGCTGGGTGTATTCCGAGGCGGTGGGGCAAGGGGATGATGTCTGTCTCAAATGCCGTGAGGCATTGAGCTGAAAGCAAGGCTCAGGGCTGGGGTTGCGGCTCGAGCTTGGGGCCCATGGGAAGCCAGTTGTCATAGGCTTCGCTGCTTTCGGGCTGCATCCTGAGCGTGGGTCCGTTGGTTGCCTCACGGCCGAGACGCCAATCGATCTCCCATTCGATAGGCGTCTCCCCCCAACGGAGCGTGGAGGGGATCTCCTGCACGACCTTGTCGCCAAGGGTGATGAAGCGCAGTCGGCCCGGAAGCTTCGGTTTGCCTCCATCGGGTATGGGGAACGTGAAGAGCGCGGCCGGGAGAGAGGGAAACGCGGGGGCCGTGACCTCGGTCCTCTGAGGCTCGCCTCCGGCAACCTTGCGGAACGCGGCGCAGCGGAGGTACTCCGCCTGGGCGACGAACCCCCGGAACAGGAACGTGTCGTCCGTGGGGAATGACAGGACGTCCATGGGTACGTCGGGCACGGAATCGGAGCACCCTCCGTCCAGCTCCTCCGTGATCTGGGCTCCGTCCGTCGTCTTGGAGCGTCTGGTGAGATTGACCCATCCGTGATGGACGGTGCCATGTCCCTCCCCCCGGGCGGCATCCATGTGAATCCGGAACATGCCACTGAACTCGAGCTGGTCCGCCCAGTCGAAACGCTTGTCACCCTGGATCCAGGTGCCATGGGAGCGCATCTTGAGCTTGTAGTGTCCCAGCCAGTGGGGGACGGCCAGGACGCGCGCCTTGGGTGTGGAGAGGGATTGGCTGGTGGCGGCGGGAGCCGAGACGACAGGGGGCTTGCTGGAAGCGCAAGCCATCAACATCGCGGCGCCCAAGAGCAGGAGACGGGAATGAGGAAGGGTCATGTTGGCCGGATGGCAATGAACCCGTTTCCCAAGGGTGCGTCCAATTCGTGGCGAAAATGCTCCTGTCAGGAATTGGGACTGCCTAGGGATTGGTGGCCTCCAGCTTGCGCAGCGTCTCCACCAGGTTCTGCATGCGTTGGTGGTGCGTGCCGGGCCAGAAGACGCGCTGGCAGCCGGGGCACTGCTGGAAGTGGCTGTGGCGTTGGGCCACGCCTTCCGGGACGCGGCCCTGCACTTCTTCCGGCGTCGCGGTGGACAGGGGCGCGTTGCAGGCGATGCAGCGGGAGAAGGGCCGCATGCGCGACGTCAGGCCGTACCTCCTCACCACCTCCACCAACTGGTGCGCGGGGTCGGTCGCTCGCGGGAAGTAGCCGTGCACCACCTCCGAGCGCTTCAGCACGCCCAGGTCCCTCGTGAGGAGTACTCGCGATTCGTCGTGGGACAGGCGCGCCAACTGGTCGTCCGCGGAGTCGTTGCGCCAGAGCGTGTCGAAGCCCAGCATCCGCAGGAAGCCCGACAGCCTCCCCAACCCCACGTCCAGGATGAAGCGCGGCATCTCCGGGAGGGGCTGCCCCACTCGCGCTTCCCTCGCCACCTGCGGCGCTGATGGATCCGACGCCGGATACACGTCGAGGCTCGTGCCTTCCTCCGCGCGGTGAGCGAAGTCCACCGGTGCTCCATCCACCAACACCACGTCCACCTCCGGGTGCGGTGGACCCAGCGACTCGATGAGGTCCTTCACGGACGGGCTTCCCTGCAGCACGTGCGTGAACGCCTGTCCCCGGCGCTCTGGTGCGACGAAGTCGTTCAGTGCGCCGTGGATCCGCACCGTGAGCTGCCTTGATGACATCCTGGACTCCTCACGTCCTGCTGCGTCGTAGCCAATGCCCGTGATGCCTTTCTTTGAATCCCCGCCTTCCCCAGCTGCGGAGCGACGAAAATCTCGGATTCTTGAAAGGCAGTGACGCAATCCTCACGGGCGGTCAGAGGACAGCCTTCTTGCAAACTTCTATACTCACGCGCCAGTCGGCGCGCCGAAGCCGATGGGTCACCCCCTCGACACCCTCGGAAGCAAGGATCCAGGCCCTGCATGGCAATGAAGCTCTCCCCGTATCTCCGCCCCCTCCTGGCGATGGGCTTCCTGGCCCTCGCTTGCGGCGAGGGCGAAGAGCCCACCACGCCTCCGGACTCGGGGACCTCCGTCGATGCCGGGACCCGCACTGACGCGGGCACCACCGTCGATGCCGGATCCGACGCGGGTCAGACCACGGACGATGCGGGCACCACCGAGGACGCCGGATCCGATGTGGATTCGGGCTCCAATGATGCCGGCACCGAGGTGGACGCGGGCACGTCCGTGGATGCGGGCACCACCGAGGACGCGGGTACCACGACCGACGCGGGCACCACCGAGGACGCGGGTACCACGACCGACGCGGGTACCACGACCGACGCGGGCACCACGACCGACGCAGGCACCACCGAGGACGCGGGCACCACGACCGACGGTGGCTCCGCGGACGCGGGCCCGATTGGCGAGACGGATACCGACGGTGGCTACACGCAGATCCGCCTGATGGCGGCCAATCTCTCCAGCGGCAACGGCCAGGACTACGACCCGGGCCACGGCATCCGGCTGATGCAGGGCGTGAAGCCCGACGTCGTGATGATCCAGGAGTTCAACTACAAGTCGGACTCCGCCTCGGACATGCGCTCCATGGTCGATATGATCGGCGCGGGCTTCTACTACTACCGCGAGACCGGCGCGCAGATCCCCAACGGCATCATCAGCCGCTACCCCATCCTCGAGTCGGGCGAGTGGAAGGATGCCAAGGTCTCCAACCGCGACTTCGCCTGGGCCCGCATCGACATCCCCGGGCCTCGCGACCTCTGGGCCATCAGCGTCCACCTGCTCACCACCAGCTCCAGCAACCGCAACGCGGAAGCCACCCAGCTCGTGGGCTACATCAAGGCGAACATCCCCGAGGGCGACTACCTGGCCATTGGCGGTGACTTCAACACCGACTCCCGCTCCGAGGCGTGCCTCACCACCTTCAAGCAGGTGGTCGACATCGCGGGCCCGCACCCCGCGGACAAGAACGGCAAGGAGGGCACCAACGCCGGCCGCAGCAAGCCCTACGACCATGTCATCGTGGACTCCGACCTGCGCCAGTACCAGGTGCCCACCGTCGTCGGGACCAGCACCTTCAACAACGGACTGGTGCTCGACAGCCGCGTGTACACGCCCATCTCGGACATCTACCCGGCGCTGAACTCCGACAGCGGCGCGTCCAGCATGCAGCACATGGGCGTCATCAAGACGTTCCGCACGCCCAACTTCTAACGGGCACCCCGCAGGCAACTCGGGCCGGTCATCGGGAGCTCCCCGGTGCCCGGCCCGCGCCGTTTCAGAGCAGGTTGCTCCACTTGTGCCGGTTGCGCTCCAGGAAGCGCGCCACCGGCGGGATGCGCGCCACCAGCGGCGTCAGCACGAACACCGCGCCCAGGCGCAGCGGCTTGATGACCTGCGTGGCCACGTACGCCGCGCCCCACGCACCCGCCTGCGCCCCCGTGCCCTCCGGCTGGAAGCCGGCGCGGATGGCCGCCCAGAAGCCCGCCAACGATAGGAAGAAACTCAGCCAGTACAGGGCGAAGGCCACCGGGCCGTACTCCAGGAGCAACGCCTTGAAGCGCGCCATCAACGTCGGCTTCGCCGCCGGCGGCGCGGTGGTTCCGGGTGGGGCAATGTCGGGAGTGGAAGGTTTCACGTCGGGCTCAACAGGCGCCATGGGCGCACCATGCCCGAAACGGGCGGACTCCGGGAGGGAGAGGGCAGGCGGGCCGGCGGCGTGCGGCCCGGGTCCGGGTTGTCAGGGCTCCCGGGGGCGCGATAGAGGTTCGGGTACCCCATGAAAGCCTCCTTCCGTCTTCTCCTCGTGGTGGTCCTCGCCGTGCTGGCGGCGGATCAGGTGACCAAGTACCTGGCCGTGTCCCGGCTGACGGAAGCGCTGGATGGCCGCAGCGGCATGGCGCGCGTGTCCGGCTTCCTGAGCGAGCAGAACCTGGACAACGACCCTCCGGTGGAGGGCGTGTTCCGCAAGAACACCCGGCCGTACCGCTTCATCGAGGACTACTGGCACTTCCGCTACGTGGAGAACCCGGGCGCGGCGTGGGGCATGTTCTCCAACCTTCCGGAGACGGCGCGCAAGGCGTTCTTCCACGTGGTGAGCCTGGTGGCGCTGGGGTTCATCCTGACGCTGTACCGGAAGACGGAGCCGTCGCAGAAGCTGGTGCGCGTGGCGCTGGCGCTCATCACCGGCGGCGCGCTGGGCAACTTCGTGGACCGCCTCATCCGGGGCTACGTCATCGACTTCATCGACTGGCACTGGCGCAACCAGCCGGGCATGCGCTGGCCCACGTTCAACGTGGCGGACGCGGCCATCTGCGTGGGCGTGGCGCTGATGCTCCTGGACTCGGTGCGCCGGCCGGAGGCAGCCGCCGCTCAGCCGCTGCCCCAGGGCAGCAGCCCGCAGCCGTGACGCGCGGGGGTGGGCTGGTATAAGCCCTCTCCGTGCCGCGCAAATACGTCATCCTCCTCGCCCTCACGTTGGGCGTCATCGTGCTGGACCAGTGGACGAAGTACCTGGTCGTGCGCGATCTCACGACCCGCTTCGACGGGGCCACCACGCTGTCGGAACGGCTGGGCGAGTTCTATTCGCCCGCGGAAGAGCCGGGCTTCCGAGGCCTGCACTTCCAGCCGAAAACGCACGTGGAGGTGGCGGAGAACTTCTTCCGCCTGCGCTACGCGGAGAACCCGGGCGCGGCGTGGGGCATGTTCAGGAACCTGGCCCCGAACGTGCGCGGCCCGCTCTTCCACCTGGTGAGCCTGGGCGCGGTGCTGCTCATCGTCTTCTACTTCCGGAAGCTGTCCGGCAAGGACCCCGCGGAGGTGTGGGCGCTGTGGGGCCTGCCGCTGGTGCTGGGCGGCGCGCTGGGCAACTACATCGACCGCGTGGCGCGGGCCTTCGTCATCGATTTCCTGGAGGCCCATTGGTACGACAAGGCCGCCTGGCCGTCGTTCAACGTCGCGGACATGGCCATCTGCATCGGCGTAGGCATGCTCGTGGTGGATGCCTTCGTGCGCAAGGAGAAGCCGGAGGCCGCCACTCCCGCGAAGGCCGCGTAGTGGCGTGACGGCGGGCCGGGAATGTCCCTCCCGCCCGTCCCGGTTGTCCCCGCCGTTCGTCCGGGCCTCCCGGGCAAGAGGTCCCCATGCTCCCCGTCCTGCTACGCCTGTCCTTCACCACGCTGTGGATGCAGCTGTTGCTGTACGCCGCCGCGGTGGGAGTGGTGGCCTCCGTCGCCGTCAATGGCTGGCGAGGCACGCTGGGGCCGGTGGACGCGAAGACGGGCAAGGAGGGACCCGCGTCGCTCCAGGACAAGCTCCTGCGCGCGGTGGGGTTCGCGGTGGTGGGCGGCTTCCTCGCGTACTTCGGCCTGATGTACGCGCTGCCCGCGGACGCGTTCCCCGGGGGAAGGGGCGAGGGCATCCCGCTGCACACCTACGGCGTGCTCCTGGCCGCGGGCTTCGTCACCGCGGTGTCGGTGGCGGGCCGGCTGGCGCAGGACGAGTGGCGCCGGGTGAGCTTCGTGGAGGGCCGGGGCTGGGTGGACACGGAGGGGCCCCAGAAGCGCGAGCAGGTGCTGGACATGGCGTTCTGGGTGCTGGTGGGCGGGCTCGTGGGCAGCCGCGTGCTGTTCGTGCTGGTGAACTGGCAGGACTACGCGCGCGACTGGACGCAGGTCTTCTCCCTGGGCGGCGGGCTGGTGTTCTACGGCGGCCTCATTGGCGCGGGGCTGGCGGCGTTCCTCTTCGCCCGCAGGCACGGCCTGGACTTCCTGCGGCTGGCGGACGTGTGCATCCCCACCGTGTCGCTGGGGCAGTGCCTGGGGCGCCTGGGGTGCTTTTCCGCCGGGTGCTGCTGGGGCGACATGGCCGGGAGCCACTCGCACACGGGGGTCACCTTCCCGGGCTCCGGGCTGGCCCAGGACCTGTTTGGCCAGCTGGGGCGTGCGTCCAGCCTGGCGTATGGCTCGCAGGCGGGGGATGACCGCTTCGTGGTGGAGGCCACCGGGCAGGTGCTCCACCAGGCCGCTCCGGGCGCGGTGCGCATCTCCGACTGGGTCGCCCAGCACGGCACCACGTTGCCGGTGTACCCCACGCAGCTCTTCGAGTCGGTGGGGCAGCTGGTGCTCTTCGTGGCGCTCCTCTACGCGCGTCGCTTCCGCCGCTTCCACGGGCACATCTTCGCCCTGTGGCTGATGGCCTACGCCTGCCTGCGCACCACGGTGGAGCTGTTCCGGGGCGACGTGGAGCGCGGCACCTTGCACGGCCTGCTGGAGTCGCTGGGGGCCCAGGGGCTGGCCGGAGCGGTGCCCCTGGAGGCCTGGTACAACGTGTCCACCAGCCAGTTCATCTCCCTGTGCATGTTCACCTTCGGTGCGCTGCTGATGGCGCGCCACCGACCGGCGGGTGAGGCCGCTGGCCTGGGGCCTACACCGTCAGCGGCCTGAGGTTGCGAGCCGCGCCCGGGTTGGGGACACTCTGGGAACATGCCGCCGCCCGACAACGCACGGTCCGCCGCCAAAGGTGGGGTCCGGCCCGCGCAACTGGACGCCAGTTCCTCCAGCGAAGCCGCCCTTCAGCAATGTGAAGAGCTGGAGGCGGCCATCGCGGAGCTGCGCCACAGCTACGAGCAGTACTTCCTGGGCATGGAGCGCCAGGCGCCCATCCGCGCGCATGAAGACCTGAAGAAGCGGATGCTGAAGCTCAAGGGGGCCTTCATCCGCAGCACGTCGGTGAAGTTCCGCGTGCAGAGCCTCCACAACAAGTTCCTCACCTACGAGCGGCTGTGGGTGCGCACCATCCAGGAGATTGAAGCCGGCACCTACCGCCGCGACCTGGCCAAGGCCCGCCGCCGCGCCGGGCCGAAGCAGGCCGGTGCCACGGGCGACCGCCAGAAGGGCGTGGTGGAGATCCCCGAAGAAATCGACGACATGGACTTCGAGGAGATTGAAGAGCTCACCGGCCGCCGCCCCATCAACGAGCCGAAGCTCTCCTCGGAGTACCTGGCGGAGAAGCAGTCCGCGGGCGGTACGCCCTTCCGCGGCAGTCCGTCGGTGGCCCCTGTCGCGGCGCAGCCGGCCGGCGCGCCCCGGGGTACGCCCGCGGGGCTGGTGCCTCCGAAGCAGGGGACCCCGGCGGTCGCGCCCGTGAGCGGGCTGCCGTCCATCTCACCCGTGGCGGGCACGCCGCAGAAGGGGACCCCGGCGGTGGGGACGTCGAAGCTGCCCCCGGTGACGCCGGCGGTGGCCCCGGGTGGGACCCCGGCGGCGGGGCGTCCGGCGGTGCCTCCGGGCATGGCCACCAGGGCTCCAGCGGCGGCCCCGCAGCAGCCCGCGCGTCCGGTGGCTGCCGCCGCGCCCCGTCCCGCGGCGGCCGGCCCCGGTGGCGGCATGGCCGACGACAAGCTGCGCGCGGTGTACGACGCGTACGTCACCGCGAAGCGCCGCTGCCAGGAGGACACGTCCAAGCTGTCCTACGAGTCGGTGGCGGCCACGCTGCGCAAGCAGGTGCCGGAGTTGCTCAAGCAGCACAACGCGAAGGCCGTGGAGTTCAAGGTCGTCATCAAGGACGGCAAGGCCTCGCTCAAGGCCGTGCCCAAGTAGCGAAAGGCACGGATGAACCAGGACCTGGAGTCGCTCAAGGCTCGGGTGGCGCGCCTGTCGGTGATGATCTTCGACATCGACGGCACGCTCACCGACGGCCGCATCTTCTGGGTGCCCAACTCCGGCTGGACGCAGATGTACAGCGTGCGTGACGGCATGGGCATCAAGCGCCTGCAGGAGGTGGGCATCGAGGTGGCCGCCATCTCCGGCGGCGACAGCCTCTCCGCGCAGATGCGCATGCAGTCGCTGGGCTTGCGCCACGTGCACTTCGGCAGCCAGGACAAGGTGGCGCACTTCGAGAAGCTGCTCGCCCTCCTCAACGTGTCCGCCGAGCACTGCGGCTACATGGGTGACGAAGTGGTGGACCTGCCGCTGCTCAAGGCGGTGGGCTTCTCAGCCACCGTGCCGGAAGCGCCGGACGAGGTGCGCGCCCAGGTGCACTACGTGGCCCAGCGCGCCGCGGGCTTCGGTGCCGCGCGCGAGGTGTGTGAGTTCATCCTGAAGCACCGGACGCGCTCCGCGCCCTGACGCGCGGAATTCACGGGCCTTCTGCCTCACCGTCAAACCGGTGGGACAGGAAAGATGCCCAAACGTTCGCTCCTGGAAACGCCTACCTCCCCGGCTGGCGTTCGGGTTGTCGCTCCCAGGGCCCGTTCCTACCTTGCGCTGCCTGAAGGCCGGTGGACGGCCCGAGACACCTGGGAGGCGATGTGGGGATGCGGCGGATGTGGCTCGGACTGGCGGTGGCCGTAGGGGTCGCCGTGGCCACCGGATGCGGGCAGTCCCCCGAGGATTCCGAAGCGCGGCTCGCGGCCCTGGAGGCCGAGGGCAAGCAGATGGACCAGGCCCTGGACGCGGTCGAGGACCGGCTCCTGGGCAGCCAGGGACGGCTCGCCATGTGGAACGAGCTGGGGCGGCGTCACCAGGAGGTGAGTGCCATCCAGTGCAAGGTGGCCGACGCCCACATGGCCGCCATCCTCAAGCACGAGGGCAAGCAGAACCAGAAGGCGCGGATGGTGAAGCAGCGCAACTCGATGGCGTCCGTGGACACCACCGTGCTCACGTCCGGCAAGGCGCCCACGCAGCAGCGCAGCAACTGAGGTTCTAGCCGGGGATGCGCGCGGTGCGCTCGCGGAGGCGCTTCTCCACCGCGATGACGCCCCGGAGGAACAGCCCGGGCGCCAGCCGCCGCAGCCGCCAGAACCAGCGCGCATCCGCCATGGGCAGCGCGTGCGGCGCGCCCTGGTCCACCGCCTTGAGCAGCCGCTCGGCGACCCACTCCGCGCCAATCTTGGACTGGTCCACCAGCTTCACGCTCATGCGGCGCGTCTCCGGGTCGGAGTAGGGCGCGGCCGCGGCGGCGATGTTCGTGCGGAAGAACGTGGGGCACGCCACCGTGACGCCCAGCCCCAGCGGCTGCAGCTCCGCGTAGAGCGTCTCCGACAGCGCGACGACGGCCGCCTTGGACGTGTTGTACGCCGCCAGGTTCGGCGCGTACACGAGCCCCGCCGCGGACGCGATGTTGAGCACGTGCCCGGAGCCCTGCTTCTTCAGGCGGGGCACGAACGCGTGGCAGCCGTGGATGACGCCCCACAAATTCACGTCCAGCACGCGCTTCCATTCCGCCAGGGGCAGCGTGCCCACCGCGCCTCCGGTGGCGACGCCCGCGTTGTTCACCACCAGGTCCACGCCGCCGAACGCTTCGTCCGTGGCGCGCGCCAGCGCCTCCACCGCGTCCGGGTCCGTCACGTCACACGGGTGCACGCGCGCCTCGCCGCCCAGCTCCGTGACGCGGCGGGCGGTCTCCTCCGCGCTGGCCGCGTTCATGTCCGACACCATGACCCGCGCCTGACGGGCCGCCAGCGCTTCACACAGCGCACGGCCCAGACCGCTGCCGGCGCCCGTCACCACCGCGCGAGGACGAGAGGGAAGGCTCATGGTTTTCGGACTCCTGGGGCGAGAGGGAGAATGGCGTGACGCGACAGGGCTAGCACGGCGGGCGAAACGCTGGCCATGCATGGGTGCTCGCTTTCCCGGGGAACTCCTGCTTCCGGGCGGGCAGGCGGGCGCACGGTTCGTGACCCGGGGTCGGAAGTTGGCTAGAACCCACAGCCGTGCAACGCGCCTTGGTGGCAGCAATGGCAGTCGCGGCGGCGGCGCTCCTGGGATGCAACGACCTGGAGAGCTGCGGCTCGACGGCGGTGGACATCACCCGGACCGACGGGGGCCTCTACCGTTGTGTGACGTCGGAGGACTGCCCCAGGACGTCGCGCGTCTCCGTGTGCGTGACGGACGTCTCCTCGGAGCGCGAGTGCGTGCGCTGCGACGAGACGCGCTGCGTGCGCCTCATCCCGGAGTCCTGCTGATGACGCGCGCGCTGTCGCGGTGGGCATGTGTCCTGGCGGTGGGGGCGCTCGCCGTCACGGGTTGCCGCGACAAGCCGGTGGACCACATGCAGCGCGCCCGCGACGCCATCTTCGAGAAGCGTCCGGACGAAGCGCTGGTGGAGTACCGCAAGGCCTACGAGATGCTGCTGCGCGACGAGACCCCGGAGGCGCTGGTGATGCGCGCCCGGGCGCTCAAGGGCGCGGCGGACGTGTACTGGCTGGAGCAGCGCAAGGTGAAGGAGGCGGTGAGCGTCTACCGCCAGCTCATCCAGCAGTGCCCGGAGGCGCCGGAGTCGCTGGAGGCGCGCATCATCCTGGCGGAGCTGCTGCGGGTGCACTACCGCGACCTGCGCGGCTCCATTGATCAGCTCACCGCCGCGCTGCACCGCAACCCGCCGCAGGGCGCGGAGCTGCAGTACCAGGTGGCCAAGACGTACTTCGAGCTCCAGGACTATCCGCAGTGCGAGCTGGAGGCGAAGAAGCTGCCGGACCGCTTCGCCACCAGCCCCTACGTGGACGACGCGCTCTTCCTCCAGGCGCAGGCCCTGGCCATGGTGGACGGCAAGCGCCAGGAAGCGCTGAAGACGTACGCGGACCTGCGCACGCGCTTCCCGGACTCGGAGCTGGCGCCGCACGCCCTCTTCGAGATGGGCAAGCTGCGCGCGGACGCGGGCGACAACGAGAAGGCCATCGAGACCTGGGTGGAGTGCTTGAAGACGCACCCCGACCCGTCGCTGGTGCAGGACGCCATCACCCGGGCACGCCGCCGCCTGGCCAACCTCACGGTGGAGGGGATTGGCAAGAAGGAGGTGGCGTTCGACCGCAGCAAGCAGGCGCGCACCTCCGTGGAAGCCATGGGCGGCAGCGCCGAAGAGGCCGCCCGCGACCGCGGCGACTGACGTTGTTCCGTCGGGCGCATTCGCGTGCGCCCGTTCCTCCCGCGTGCCATGTAACGGCCGGGCCATGCCCTGACGGGGCGCAAGCGGCCCTTCTCGCGTGGGAGGCATTCACATGATCGTGCTGGTGACAGGGGCCACGGCGGGCATCGGGCAGGCCATCGCGCGCCGCTTCGTGAAGGAGGGCGCGCGGGTCATCGCCGCCGGACGGCGGAGCGACCGGCTGGACGCGCTCAAGGCGGAGCTGGGCGAACGGCTGCTGCCGGTGACGCTGGACGTGACGGACAAGGCGGCGGTGAAGGCGGCGTTCGCCTCGCTGCCGGCGGACTTCGCGCAGGTGGACGTGCTGGTGAACAACGCGGGGCTCGCGCTGGGGCTGGAGCCCGCGCAGGCGGCACGGCTGGAGGACTGGGACGTGGTGGTGGACACCAACGTGAAGGGCCTCCTGTACTGCACGCGTGAGGCGCTCGCGGGCATGGTGGCGCGCGACCGGGGGCACGTCATCAACATCGGCTCCATCGCGGGCGAGTTCCCGTACCCCGGCGGCAACGTGTACGGCGCGACGAAGGCGTTCGTGCATCAGTTCACGCTCAACCTGCGCGCGGACCTGCACGGCACCGCGGTGCGCGTCACGGACATCCAGCCGGGGCTGTTGGGCGGCACGGAGTTCTCCCACGTGCGCTTCCGCGGCGACGAGGCGAAGGCCGCCGCGCTCTACGACAAGACCCAGCCGCTCACGCCCGAGGACGTCGCGGACACGGCGTACTGGGTGGCCACTCGCCCCGCGCACGTGAACATCAACGTCATCTCCATGATGCCGGTGGCGCAGGCCTTCGGGCCGCTGCTGGTGACGCGCGGCGGCTGAACAAGCGAAGGCGCCACGATGCCGGCGTGAGGCGCAAGGCCTCGCCGCGACGCTGGCGGCGCGCCAGGTGCTTCAGCCCGGCACGGGCAACGCGGCTTCCAGGAGCGGCGCGGGCACCGACGGGTCGTCCGCGTCCGCCACCAGCAGCACGTGGACGCGGCCACCCTCCACGCGCGCGTCCACGCCCTCCAGCTTCACGGGCACGTCCACCGCGTCCAGGTACACGGGCGTGCCATCCGGCGCGAGCACTCCCACCGCCGAACCTTTCAACGGCCCATCCGCCACGCGGTCGCGAGACGCCTCCGCCGTGGCGGTGAACACCACGCGCCCGTCCGGCAGCGGCGACGCGTCCGTGAAGGACAGCCGCACGCCATTGGCTTCACCCAGCTCCCACCGCCGCACGGTGCGCACGGCCTCCGGCCCCATCACGCCCACGTCCAGGCTGGCCAGCACGCGGTCCAGGTCCAGGTCCACCAGCGCGTCCACGCCGCCCTCGCCGTTGCCCCGGTTGAGCAGCCGCAGCCGCTTGCCCGCCACCGCCGCGCCCTCCACGTTGAGCGCCACCAGCTCGCGCTCCAACTGCACGTAGAGCGACGTGCAGTCCACCGTGCGCGGTTCGCCCGCGAGCGTCCCGTCCGCGTTCAAGGGCAGCACCGACGCCCGGCGCCGCGCGGGCGTGGACCCCGAGGGCAGGGCCAGCAGCGCCCCGTGCGCGAAGGACGCGGAGGGCCCCAGCCTGCACAGCGCCTCCAGGTCCGGCTTCGCAGCCTTGCGCTCCGCGTGTCCTGCCGGAAGCTCTCCGGGAAAGAGGCGCACGGTGTGGCCCGGCGCGTCTCCGGCCGCGGGGAACACCGCGAGGTGGAGCGCGTCGTCCGCGACGACGTAGAGCCAGTCCCCCGCGCGCACCAGACCACTGGCGGCGGAGACGTGCGCGGGACGGCCGGGGGCTTCGGGCGCCGCGAGGGTGAGCGTGCGCCGACGGGTGGTGGGAATCATGGGTCCCGGGAGCGTCGCCGACTACAGCAGGGTTCCGCTCAGGAAGAGGCTCGCGGCCGTGAAGTAGATGACGAGTCCGGACACGTCCACCAGCGTGGCCACGAAGGGCGCGGACGCGCTCGCGGGGTCGAAGCCCACGCGCCGGAGGATGAACGGCAGCATGGACCCGGACAGCGTGCCGAAGATGACCACGCCCACCAGCGACACGCCCACCGTCATGCCAATGAGAAACGCGTGTTCGCCGTAGCTGTGGAACAGGCCCTGCCACACCATCACGCGGGTGAAGCCCACGACTCCCAGGATCGCGCCCAGCGCCAGGCCCGTGCTGAGTTCGCGCCGGGCCACGCGCCACCAGTCCTTCAGCCGCATCTCCGACAGCGCCAGCGAACGGATGATGAGCGTGGTGGCCTGGCTGCCGGAGTTGCCGCCGGAGCTGATGATGAGCGGGATGAAGAGGCTCAGCACGACGGCGCGGGCAATCTCATGCTCGAAGTAGCCCATGGCCGTGGCGGTGAGCATCTCGCCCAGGAAGAGCACCATCAGCCAGCCGGCGCGCTTCTTGAGCATCGCCAGGAAGCCCACGTCGAAGTAGGGCGCGTCCAGGGCCTCCATACCGCCGACCTTCTGGATGTCCTCCGTGGCCTCTTCCTGGACCACGTCCACGATGTCGTCCACCGTGACGATGCCCTTCATGCGCCGCTGCTCGTCCACCACGGGCATGGCCATGAAGCTGTGCTCGGAGAAGGTGCGGCTCACCGCCTCCTGGTCCGTGTTCTCCGCCACGGTGATGACGTCGCGGATCATCACGTCCGCCACGCGCTTGTCCGGCGCGGCCTGGAAGAGCTGGCGCAGGGACAGCACGCCCTGCAGCCGCTGCTCGGCGTCCAGCACGTACGCGTAGTAGACGGTCTCCACCTTCTCGCGCGCCTGCTTGCGCAGATAGCCGATGGCCTCGTCGATGCTCATGTCCGGGCGCACGCGGGCGAAGCGCGGGTTCATCAGACCGCCGGCGTCGTCCTCCGAGTACGCCAGCAGGACGTTCACCTCGCGGCGGCTGGCGTCGTCCAGCTGCGACAGGATGGCGTCCACCTGCTCCGGCTCCACGGCCTGGACCAGGTCGGCCAGGTCGTCCGGGGGGAGCAGGCGGACCCAGGTGCGGCGCTCGCCCTGGGGGAGGCTGAGGATGAGCTCGGATTGCTCGCGCGCGGTGAGGCCCAGGAAGAAGTCGTCCGCCACCGCCGCGGGCAGCAGGCGGAATCCCTCCAGGCGCTCGTCCATGGAGAGCACGGCCCACGCCTCGTGAAGCTCGTCGGGGGACAGCGCGTTCTGGCTCTGGGGACTCTCCACCATGACGACGGCCTCGAAAGAAGAGGGGGAGGGTGCGCGCCTCGCTGCATCGCGCGCGGGCCTCTCTACACCCCCGCAGGGGGCGCGGCGAGCGGAAGGCGCGAAACATCGTGTGGAAATCGCGTCCGCCTGCCTGCCCATGCCGCCCGTGTCCATGGGTTCACGGGAGGGCGCCCCGGTTGTTGGGGGCGCCACGGATGGGTCAGGCCTTCTGCTGGATGAGCTCCACCTTGTAGCCGTCCGGGTCCTCCACGAAGGCGATGACGGTGGTTCCGTGTTTCATGGGGCCGGGCTCGCGGACGACCTTGCCGCCGGCCTGCCGGATGGCGTTGGCGGTGGCGTGGATGTCGCTGACGCCCAGGGCGATGTGGCCGTAGGCGGAGCCCAGCTCGTACTTCGCCGTGTCCCAGTTGTGGGTGAGCTCCAGGGCGGGGTGGGTGTCTTCCGGGCCGTAGCCAACGAAGGCGAGGGTGAACCGTCCGTCCGGGTAGTCCTGGCGGCGCAGGAGCTTCATGCCGATGACGCGGGTGTAGAAGTCGAGCGACTTCTCCAGGTCGCCGACCCGGAGCATGGTGTGGAGGATGCGCATGCGGTGGCTATAACCGCGCCAGCGTGTAGGTGCGCAGGCTAAAGCGCGCCGCGCGCGCGGGGGACGGGCCGGGTGGCCGAGTCGAAGCAGGCCCTGGCGGTGCCGGTGAACGCGGTGATGAGCCGCTGGCGCATGTCCGCGTCCGCCGCGAAGACAGTCATCCAGATGGACCAATGGCCCAGCGCCGTGGCCTGCCGGATGACCAGCCTCCGCATGTGGGGCGTGTCGGAGGCAGCGAGGCAGTCCCGGGCTTCTTCCGCTCGTGCCCACGCCTCCCTGCGATGCTGCCAGCGGCGGTCGCTGGCCCTGGGATGGTGGGGCGGCAGCTTGTCGAGCCCCGTGAGCTGAAGCGTCCGCTCCGCGCGACGCCGCTCCTGGGGACTCAGGTTCGGCGCCGCGGTCACGACTCCGTCCGCGGCGTGGACGAAGGCCCGGGCCGTGTTGTCGCGGTCCGGCCAGTAGTAGCTCCCCAGGCGGATGCGTTTGGCGCTCTTGGTGCTGTTGCAGTTCACGCAGGCGAGCAGGAAGTTGTGCCACTCCCGCGCGAGCCCGGGGTGATGCTCCTGGGGAAGCATGTGCTCCACGGCGAGGCTGGCGTTCATCCGGCCCTCGCAGAACGAGCAGTACTCACCCATCCGCTCGATGAGGGCGCCGCGCGCCTCCGGGTAATCGGAGAAGGTCCGGCGCACGCCCTCGCCGTCGACGGGCCAGTCCCCCCGCTCCACGGGCCTCACGATTCGTCTCCGGGGAGCCCGGCCTTGCCTCGCTGCATCTCCAGGAAGGCGTGGTAGGCGACGTCGTCGCTGAAGGGCGCGGAGAGTTCGTCGAGCTCCTGCTTGAGGCGTTGGAGCTCCTTGCCCTTGGAGCCCTTCGCCTGCTCCAGCGCCGCGTAGTACTTCCGCGCCGCCTCCATCATCACCTGATGGCGATGGCTGCGCTGGGGAAGGTCCACGCCCATCACCTCCTGCGCGATGTCCTCGATGCTCCGGCTGGGGAGCGTCTCGCGGGATTGATCATCCAGGTTGATGAGCTCGTTCTCGCGCAGCGACTGGATGATGAAGGGCGAGTGGGTCGTGGCCACGAACTGCATCTGGGGGAAGACCTTGCGCAGGTCGTCCACCACTTCGCGTTGCCAGTTGGGATGCAGGTGCAGGTCCAACTCGTCGATGAGGACGATGCCCGGCGTCTGGGAGGGCGCCTGCTCACGCAGGTGCGGATTGAGGGTGGCGGTGCGGTAGGCGATGTTGCCCACCATGGCCAGCATGCTCCGGGCGCCGTCGCTCAGCATGTCGAAGGGCAGCTGGGCGCCGTCCTTCTTGCTCGCGACCAGCATGCCCAGCCGCAGGTCATAGCGGACGTCCGTCCAGTCCCGCATGCACTCGCGAAGCGCGTGCTTCACCGCGCCCAACGTGCCGAGCGCGCGCCCCTCCTGGAGCTGGATCAGCTCCATGGTCTTGAACCAGGAGATGAAGTCCTTGTGATTGGAGGAGGGGTCGAGGCACCCGTGATAGCCCCTGAACCGGGAGCGGGGCTTGAGGACCCTGGCTCCATCCGACGCCGTGGACTGGCGGGCCCGGCGTTGCAGCCAGAGGCGTCCCGTCCCGTAGTAGGCGATGAGCGGCAGGACGACGTCCTTGCCCTTGCGCACCTGCGAACGCCAGGACAGCGTCCGCTTGGACAGGTCGGATGTCTGTCCATGGGTGGTGTGCTTGTTGGGGCCTTCGAGCGTCCGCGCCCACTCCAGGCTCTTCCCCTCGACGAGGCCTTTGCAGCGCACCTCCACGGGGTAGAGGGCCTCCAGCGTGGGGACCTCGCCCGCGGTGTGCATCACGCGCCGCACGTCATCGCGATGGATGCCGGGAGGCGTGGCGCCCTCCAGCCCCAGGAAGATGGCGCCCGCCGCGATGGAGAGCGCGTCGAGGATGGCCGTCTTCCCCGTGCCGTTGTCGCCGATGAGCACGTTGAACGAGGGCGAGAACTCGAAGGCTCGCGACGCGAATCCACGGAAGTTCTTGACCTCGATGCGCTCGATTCTCATCGGTGCTTTCGTCGGGACCTGTGGGACATCGTGTCCGCCAGTATCTTCCAGGTCCCTGGCGACGCACGTGAATTCCCTACGTTGCGAGCGCGCCCCGGTCAGCCAGGCAGGCGTCCGCTCTGGGGTGAAAAGGCGACATCGGAGGGCCACTCGGGGCAGGGACGCGCGTCCGGCGCGTGCTATGCCCACCGGCATGAAACACGCTCAAAGCCAGGCCCTCTTCGCCCGTGCGCAGGCGCGCATCCCGGGCGGCGTGAACTCTCCGGTGCGTGCCTTCCGTGGCGTGGGAGGCGACCCCGTCTTCTTCAAGGAAGGCTCCGGTGCGTGGCTCACCGACGTGGACGGCAACCGCTACGTGGACCTGGTGGGCAGCTGGGGCCCGCTCATCCTGGGCCACGCGTACCCGCCCATCGTGGAGGCCATCGTGGAGGCCGCCCGGCGCGGCACCACGTTCGGCGCGCCCGTCGCCGCGGAGGTGGAGTTCGCGGAGCTGCTCTGCGCCACGGTGCCTTCGGTGGAGAAGGTGCGCCTGGTGTCCAGCGGCACGGAGGCCACGGTGGCCGCCGTCCGCGTGGCGCGCGGCTTCACCGGCCGCGACTCCATCCTCAAGTTCGAGGGCTGCTTCCACGGCGCGGGTGACCCGTTCCTCGTGAAGGCGGGCAGCGGCGTGGAGACGCTGGGCCTGCCGGACTCCCCGGGCGTGCCGTCCGCGCTGGCGTCGCTCACGCTCACCGCGCCCTTCAACGACCTGGAGGCCGTGGAGCGCATCTTCAACGAGAAGGGCAAGGACATCGCCTGCGCCATCATCGAGCCCGTGGTGGGCAACATGGGCGTGCTGGTGCCGCGCCCCGGCTTCCTCGAAGGGTTGCAGAAGCTCTGCCAGAAGCACGGCGTGCTCTTCGTGCTGGATGAGGTGATGACGGGCTTCCGGCTCGCTCGCGGTGGCGCGCAGGAGCTGTACGGGCTCAAGCCGGACCTGACCACCCTGGCGAAGGTGGTGGGCGGCGGCATGCCGCTGGGCGCGTACGGCGGCCGGCGCGACATCATGTCGAAGGTGGCGCCGGAGGGGCCCGTGTACCAGTCCGGCACGCTGTCCGGGAACCCGGTGGCGGTGGCGGCGGGCCTGGCGTGCGTGAAGGCGCTGGCGGCGCCGGGGACGTACGCGCGGCTGGAGCAGCTGGGCCTGCTGTTGGAGGAGGGCTTCCGCGCGGAGGCGAAGGCGGCGGGCGTGCCGGTGACGGTGAACCGCGTGGGCAGCATGATCACGGTGTTCTTCACGTCGGAGCCGGTGTTCGACTACGCGTCCGCGAAGAAGGCGGACACGGCGAAGTTCGGGCGCTTCTTCCACGCGATGCTTCAGGAAGGTGTGTACCTGCCGCCCAGCCAGTTCGAGGCGGCGTTCATTTCGCTGGCCATCGGCGAGCCGGAGGTGGCGCACGTGCTCGCCGCGGCTCGCAAGGCGTTCCGCGCGCTTGGCGACGCCCGTTGAACCAGAGGCCCTGACCGGGCCCGTGCGCTTCGGTCCCTATACCCTCGTGCGCCGCATTGGCGCCGGGGGGATGGGGGAGGTCTTCCTCGCGCGCGAGGAGGGCGTGGGGCGCGCGGTCGTGGTGAAGAAGGTGCTGCCGGGGCTGGTGGACAGCCGGCAGTTCGTGGGCCGCTTCCGCGACGAGGCCCGCGTGGTGGTGCGGCTGGCGCACCCGAACATCGCGCGCGTGTACGCGATGGGCGAGGTGGACGGGCAGCTGTACCTCGCCATGGAGTACGTGCTGGGCAAGACGCTCAGCCGGCTCGCGTACCGCCTGCGGCAGCGCCAGCGGATGATGCCCCTGGGGCCGCTGCTCCAGATGGGCATCCGGCTGTGCGAGGGCCTGGCGTACGCGCACGACGCGACGGATGAAGAAGGGCACCCGCTGCACCTGGTGCACCGTGACCTGTCCCCCGCGAACGTGTGCGTGAGCTACGCGGGCGAGGTGAAGATCATCGACTTCGGCGCGGCGCAGTCCACGCTGAAGGAGCAGCAGACGGCGCCGCGCGTGGTGATTGGCAACCTCACGTACATGGCGCCGGAGCAGGCCCGCAAGCGCACGGTGGACCGGCGCGCGGACCTGTACGCGGTGGGCGTGGTGCTGTGGGAGTTGTTCTCGTGGAAGCCGCTGTCGCAGCGGGGCGACCCGTTGGAGCGCTGGCGACGCGCGGCCTATCCGCAGTGGGAGCCGGCGGGGCGCTACCGGCCGGACCTGCCGCGCGCGGTGGACGCGTTCCTGGCGCGCGCGCTGGCATCCGAGCCGAACGACCGCTTCCCCACGGCGACGGCCATGGCGGAGGCGCTGGGCGCGCTGAAGGAGAAGCTGGCGCCCAACGTGACGGATCAGGACCTGGTGCGGCTGATGTCCGCGGCCTTCCCGCGAGAGAAGGTCATCGAGCAGCAGATGCTGGACGATCTGCTGCGCGAGCAGCCCGAGCGCGCGAACACGCGTCAGGAGTTTCCGTCCGTGCTCGCGCCCCCCGGGACCATGGATCCGGCGGAGGCGCTCCGGGCACAGGAGGACATCGCGACGGAGGCGCTGGACGCGGCGAAGTTACAGCGGGCGGAGGGCGCGGGCCCGGCGACCGGAGCGCGAGACGCCGCGAAGCCGCAACCGTCGGAGTACGCCAGCGTGGGGCAGGAGACCGAGGCCCTGGACGCGGCGAAGGTGGAGCAGGCGCTGCGCGCGGCGGCGGAGGCGAAGAGGCTCCAGGAGGAGTCCGGCGACGCGGCGGAGCTGCCGCGCAAGGCGCCTCCGGCGCGGCTTCACAACCTGGAAATCACCATGGATGCATGGCTGCCAGGCATCGGCGCCGCGGAGCCCACCACGCCAGGACTTCCTCCCCAGACCCCGGAGGTGGGCAAGGCCCCGCCGGCACCGGCGGTGGACCTCCAGTGGACGCCCGGGCCGGGCGAGGACGAGGCCACCCCCCAGGAGGTTCCCGGCCCGCTGGAATCCCGTGGGGGCCCGGGCGCGGAGGACACCACCGACCCGGGGGAGCGCACCCCCGCGGGCAGGCAGGCTCCGGCGGAAGAACCGTCCCGGCCGGATTGGAATCCGGGCCCGGACGCGAAAGACTCCGTTACACACCTTCGAGCGTCTCACAGTGAGGGGCCCCCCCCGGCCCCGGAGGACTCACCGATGCAGAACCGCCCCTCGCGCCCGGGCTGGACTCCCGGCGCAGGCAGTGAGGACTCCACCACCAACGAGCGGCCCGCGCGCAAGAGCGCCACGGGCCTGCCCGCCACCGGCAAGGGTGGCTGGACTCCGGGCTCCGGCGAGGAAGACGCCACCGAGGGCGCTGGTTCCTCGCCCATGGCTGCGCGCCCCAGCACGGACGACGCGGAAGAAGAGAGCACCGACGTCGAAAAGCCCGGCCGCCCCAAGGCGAACGCGGCGCCGCGCGCCCCTGCCTCCCAGCCTCGTCCCCAGACCTCCGTGGGACCCGCGCCGCAGTCGCGTCCCGCCACCTCCGTGGGGGCCGCCCCCCAGGCGCGTCCCGCCGAGGCGTTCCCGGACGCCACCCGCCCCATGTCCCAGGACGAGCTGCCGGTGCCCTGGTCGCCGCAGGGCGCGGGCGAAGCCACCGAGGCCCTGGAGGCCGCGAAGATCTTCGGAGCCCTGTCCCAGACGACGGGCAACATGCCGGCCTACCTGGACGAGAAGGCGACCCCCTACGTCCCGCCCAAGGAAGTCCCTCGCCGCCAGGCCCCCGTCGTGAATGAGCGGCCCCATGAGACGCGCCCCATGCAGGTGCGGACCAAGACGCGCGAAACGCTCGTGGGCTACGACATGGACATCTCCGAGGCGCTCCGGCAAGCGGAGCTGAAGCGCCGCGAAGCCGAGCTCGCCGCCGAGAAGCGCAACACCAAGAAGAAGAAGCCCGTGAAGTCCAAGGGGGGCAACCCGCTCCAGGGCCTGTGGCCCATCCCGCCTCAGTACCGCTTCTGGGCCATGCTCGTGGTGGTGGCCCTGGCGTGCGGACTGGGCTTCGGCGTGATGTGGCTCTTCCTGAACGGCGGCGAAGGCGGCATCTGAGCGCGCGCCTTTCCGTCACGCACCCGTCAGGGGCAGGTTCGGCGCCACCGGCGGCTCCAGCGGCAGGAAGAGGCGGAAGATGGTGCCCTTGCCTGTCTCCGGCGCGTCCAGCGACACCTGGCCCACGTGTGAATCGATGATGCGCTTCACCACGGCGAGCCCCAGCCCGGTGCCCTGGGCCTTGGTGGTGAAGAAGGGCTCGAAGACGCGCGCGCGCAGCTCCGCCGGGATGCCCGGCCCCGTGTCGCTGATCTCCACCTGCACGCCGGCCCGGTCCGTCCACGCCTTGCGCGCCATCACGCGCAGCGTGCCGCCCTGGGGCAGCATGGCCTGCACGGCGTTGAGCGCCACGTTGAGGAAGCACTGGCGGATGAGCCGCTCGTCCACCGTCACCGTCGGCACGTCCTCCTCCATCACCCACTCCACCCGCACCTGAGACGGCGAGGTGCCGCCCACGTCGGCGAGCGCGCTGCCCACCGCCTCCTCCAACAGCTGCGTCACCGACACCGGATACAGGTGCGGCGACGGAGGCCGCGCGAACGTGAGCAGGTCCGCGACGATGCGGTTGAGCCGGTCCGCCTCCTCCCCCACGATGTCCACCAGCGGGATGGCCGGATTCTCCGGACCGATGATGCGGCGGATGGTGGCCACCGAATTGAAGATGGCGCCCAGGGGGTTGCGCACCTCGTGGGCCACCACCGCGGACAGCTCGCCCAGCGCGACCAGCCGCTCGCGGTTCACCAGCTGCTCCTGCGCGCGCGCCAGCTCCGCGTAGCTCTGCTTCAGGTCCTCCACCAGCCGCGCGCCCTCCAGCGCCAGCGACAGCTGATTGGCGATGGCGTCCGCGCGCTCCAGCTCCGCGGGCGTGAAGCGGCGGGGCCGGCGCGTCTCCACCATCACCGCCACGCCCACCATCTGGTCGTGCACGGCGAGCGGCAGCACCATGTACGACTGGGCCTCCGCGGCGCGGCGCAGCTCGTCGTCCGCCCGCACCTCCAGCCGAGCGTCCTCCACGCGCAGCGGCTGGCGCGTGCGGAACACCTGGCCCGCGAGCGAATTCACCGACAGGTCCAGCGACACGTGGCGCCCCACCAGCTCCGGGTGGCTGCCCGTCGCCGCGCGGATGGCGAGCCGGTTCCCCTGGGCATCCGGTAGGAGCACGTACGCGTCCGGCACGTCCACGATGCGCGCCAGGCTGGTGACGCCCGTGGCCAGCAGCCGGTCCAGCTCCAGCGTGGCCGCCAGCGCCTTGCCCACCTCATGCATCAGCGCCAGGTCCTCCGCCCGGCCGCGCACCTCGTCCAGCAGCCGGTGGGACTCGATGGCAGCCGCGAAGTGCGTGCCCATGGCCTGGAGTGTCTCCACCTCCAGCGCGGTGAGCCGGCGGCGCGCGTGGAACAGCACGCTCAACGTGCCCACGCCGCGCGAGCGCACTCGCAGCGGCACCGATACCAGCGTCTGGAACGCCAGCGCCCGGAGCGCGTCGCGCGTGGGCGCGGGACACGTCTCCGCGTCCAGCACCTGCACCGCGTCCGGCATCCCACCCGGACGGGGAAGCGACCCCAGCCGCGCACGGCGCACGCGCGCCACCGCGTCCTCGGACAGGCCGCGCGCGTACACGAGCTCCAGGGCCTCGCCCGACTCGTGCCGCGTGTCCGCGGGCAGGAGCAGGCACACGGCGTCGCAGCCCAGCAGTCCGGAAATCTCCTCCGTGCCGGAGCCGAAGAAGGCGCGCGGGTGGGGCGCGGACGCGGCCTGTGACGCCAGCCGTCCCAACGCGGTGAGCGCCGTCGCGCGCACGCTCAGCCGCTGGATGGTGCGCGCCGCGTCCAGCGCGGAGGACACCTGCTGGCCGAACAGCCGCACCGCGGCCACGTCCTCCTCACTCAGCCAGTCGGAGGCGAGCACCAGCATGGCCGTGGGCGCGTTCTCCACGTCGATGCGCACGCCCACCGCCCGGTGCGTCTCCACGCGCCGGAACACCGCCAGCACCGCGTCCATGCGCGCTTCGGACACGAAGCGGGACGCCTCCACGCCCAGGTCCTCCATCCACGCATCGCCCTCGCGCCAGGTGCGCACCAGCGCGGGCGCCCAGCCGCCAGGGGCCTCCACCCGCACGCGACCTCCCAGCGACGGCGCGTGCGGCACCAGCCGGGGGGACAGTCCCGCCACGGACAGCTCCACGCCCACACCCCGGGGCGTCAGCCACGCGAAGCCCAGCTCCAGCGCCTCCAGCCCCCGGAACACCTCCTCGCGCACCGCGTCCTCGGAGTGCAGTGCGCGCACCGCGCTGCCCAGCTCCGCCAGCCGTCGCAGCACCGTGCGGCGCCGGACGCGGGACGTCACGTCGCGCACCTGCACCACCCAATCCCTGGCATGCGGATGCACCGTCAGCTCCACGCGGAGCCCTTCGTTGCCCACGGCCAGCCACGCCTCGTAGGTGCCCGCCACGGGCGACGAACCCAGCCTCCGCGCGAGCCGATCCGCTGGGTCCTCCAACGGTCCCGGCTCCCACAGGAGCGCCGTCACGGGCTTGCCCGACAGCTGCTCTCGCTCCACGCCCATCAGGCGGGAAAGGGCCGCGTTCGAATGGATGAGCAGGCCGTCCCGAAGCACGAACATGCCCAGGGGCATGTCGTCGAAGAGGCGGTACTCCGCCCCTGGCTCCTCGGAAACCGTCCCCACCCGACGGTTCGTGCGCTCTGTGCTCCTCACCCCCCTACCTTCGCACCCCTGGCCCCCCGCGGTGAAGCCACCCCCGCCCGTCAATCGCCCACCACCGCACAACAGCCGGTCCCCGCTCTGGACCGACGCGGCGCTTCAGGACCCGGCACGTTCGCAAACCCTCTCATGATGCCCCAACCCGAATCCTTGCATGTGTTGACAGGCTTTATTGGAGCATTTAGAAACATGGAATTGTAACAGCGCGGCTTGAACCGGATTCCGACGCCTTCCTGCTTCCGTCAGGAATCCCCGGGGGCCGCGCCTTCGGAGGGGGATGTCTTGAATCTGCCCCGCGCGACTTCCGGCGTCATCGTCCAGCAGCAGGACGAAGCCTTCTTCCTCATGGATACCGAGGGCGGAGAGGTCTTCCGGGTGAACGAGACCGCCGCCCGCATCTTCGAGCTGTGCCAGGGCGACACGTCCCTGGAGGGGGCGGTGGCGTCGCTGGCGCTCCGGCTGGGCGCCGCGGGCCAGGAAGAAACCATCCGCGCCGACGTCCAGCGCACCGTGACGCAGTTCCAGGAACTGGGGCTGTGCGAGCCCTCGCGTCCCGTCTGACTTTCGCCGTCCGCTGAGTGGCTTTTTCCCCTCGTGAGAGGGACAGGCCGGGCCATGCCCTGGCCCTTGGGAATCCCGTGTGCCCGGGTCGCCCCGGGTGCGCGTGATGCCAGACGTGAGACGTCTTTTCACGGCTGGAATGAAGCACCGGAGTGTTGGCAGGCAATGTCAGACCCCCTGTCCACACTCCGCCATGTTTCACCGCAGTGAACGCAGCAATCCATCCAGGAGAATCACCATGTACATCCAGTCCGAGATCGTCCGCGTGTCCGCCGCCACCGACAAGTGCACCTGCTCCAACGGCATGGTCATCGCCTCGACCAGCACGCAGGCGGAGTAGTCGCGCCCGTCGGTTCCCAAGTCTCAAACATCCATCCCAGGAGAACCACCATGTACATCCAGTCCGAGATCGTCCGCGTTTCCGCGTCGTCCGACAAGTGCACCTGCTCCAACGGCATGAGCGTGATCGTCGTCGCGGAGTAACGCGTTTCATGGCCGGGAGGAGGGCTGTGGTCCTCCTCCCGGCTGTGTCTTTCCTCTCACACGCCGACACGCCCGCCCATGCTGCCCGCATCCACGCAGGTATTGCTCTTCACCCAGGCGGACGTCGGCGGACACGCGCTCTTTCGAGTCGTGCCCGTGGAGGTGTCCGTGCGCCCCGGCCAGGGACGGCTGTGGACGGACGTGTCGCGGGGCAATGCCTTCACCGCCGCGTGGCAGGACCATGCGCGCCACCTGTCCGCGGTGGGCCGCGCGCGCTACGCGCTGCCGTGGGATGAGACGGACCTGCACGTCTCGCCGCGCGGCCGGAACGTGACGCTGGATGGCCGGAGCGCGTCGCTGCCGCTGTTCGTCGCGTGGGTGGCGCTGCTCGCGGGCCTGCCGCTGCCGTCGCCCTTCCTGGGCACGGGCGTGGCGCTGGAGGCGCATGGGGAAAAGCTCGCGCCCGCGCCGCGCGAGTTCCTCCAGGGAAAGCTGGGCGTGGCGCAGTCCTACGTGAAGCAGGTGTTTCCGCGGGCGGACAGGGTGGCGGTGTTCGTGCCGGAGGGCAGCGGGTTCGACGCGGCGCCCCTGACGGCGCTGGACGTGCGGCCGGTGCCCACGCTCACGAAGGCGGTGGAGGCGGTGCTGGGGCTGAAGCCTCATGCCGACGCGCCCGGCTCCGGAGAAGGGGTGGGGGGATGATCCGCCAGGGCGTGGGTGCCATCCGGGAGATGTACGGGCTGACGCGGGGGCTGGGGAACCTGCGGGTGATGCTGGGCTCGGGGCTCCTGGGCATGGCGGCCTCCGGCCTGCTCAACCCGGTGATGCCGTTGTACCTGCGCTCGCGCGGGCTGGGCTTCCAGGAGATTGGCGCGCTCTACACAGTGGGGGCGCTGCTGCCCATCTTCGTGCAGCCGGTGCTGGGGGCGCTGTCGGACCGCCATGGGCGCAAGCCCTTCGTGGTGGGCCTGTCGCTCGTCACGTCGCTGATGGTGCCGGCGGTGGCGCTGGTGGACGACCCGCAGCCGCTCGCCGCCGTGATGATCCTCAAGATGCTGCTGTCGCGCAGCGCGGCGCCGGTGGCCAACGCGATGGTGGCGGACTTCGCGCCCGCCAGACAGCGCGCCACCCTGTTCGCGCTGCTGGATGCCACGTCGAACCTGGTGTTCGTCGCGGCGCTCTTCGCGTCCTCCGCCGTCATCCGCGCGCTGTCGGTGGCGGGCACCTTCTTCCTGGCGGGGGGCCTGTTCCTCGCGGGCAGCCTGCTGCTGCTGGGGCTGGACGAACCGGCGCGGCCCCCGCGCGCGGAGGCAGTGCGCGGTGGGGCGGGCGCTGCGTGGGGCCTGGTGTTCCGGGGGCTCCTGTCGCCGTTCACCTACGTGAAGGACCGGCCGGGCGCGGCGGCGCTGTTCCTCTGGCAGTTCTTCTTCACCTTCGCGCTGGCGCTGTTCCCCACGTACCTGCCGCTGTACGCGGTGGAGCTGGGCGCGCCCCGGGAGGCCGTAGGGCCGCTGGTGGCGGCGTCGTGGCTGACGTACGCGTTCGTGCAGCCCTTCGGCGGACGGCTGTCGGACCGGCTGTCCCGGCGCGTGGGCATGATTGTACCGGGCCTCGCGGGCATGGCGGTGATGGCCGCGGTGCTGGGGGCCGCGGGATGGCTGCCGGACGGCGCCGCGCTGATGACGCTGGTGGTGGCCTGGGTGCTGCTGGCCATCCCAGACGGCCTGCACCGCTCCTCCGCGTCCGCGCTGGTGGTGGAGCAGTCCCCGGCGCCCTCCGAGCGCGGCCGGTTCATGGGCGCGCTGGGCGCCTGCGGCGCGCTGGCCTCCGTGCTCGCGCCCGTCACCTACGGCTTCGTCGCGCAAGCCGCCGGCATCGGCAGCACGTTCCTCATTTCGTCGGTGTCCCTCGTGCTTGCGCTCGGCTGTGTGTCGCGCGTGCGCGAGGCGTCTTCACACGCCACGCCTGAACCGGCCCCCGTGGCCGCCCTCACCCCCACCTCGGAGCCTGGATGAGTCCCCTTCGCCACGTGTGTCGCTGGGGCACCGCGCTGTTGGCCGCGCTGGTGCCCACGCTGGGGCACGCTGATTCGACGTACAAGGTCACCGCGACGCGGACGCAGGACACCATCACCATCGACGGCACGGGGGACGAGCCCGCGTGGCAGGCGGCCCCGGAAATCGACGGCTGGTACCTCACGCGCATCAACTACGGCAAGCCCGCGCCGGACGACACCAAGGTCCGCATCCTCTACGACCAGGACAACCTGTACTTCCTCTTCCACTGCATCGACTCCAAGCCGGAGCGCATCACCGGCTACACGGTGCAGAACGAGGGGTTCCTCCACCAGGAGGACAACATCACCATCATCCTGGACACGTTCCTGGACCACCGGAACGCGTACTACTTCTGGACCAACCCGCTGGGCGTGCGCACCGACGGGCGCATCGTGGATGACGGCGAGGCGTTCTCCACCAACTGGCGCGGCGAGTGGGAGACGAAGTCCACCATCGTGAAGGACGGGTGGATTTCGGAGGTGCGCATCCCGTTCGCCAACTTCCAGTTCGAGACGAAGGACGAAATCTCCTTCGGCATGCTCCTGGACCGCGAACAGTCGCGCAACCAGGAGTGGAGCAACTGGACGCCGGACGGCGTCAACAGCGCGAAGGTGAGCCGCTACCCGCACCTGGAGGGGCTCAAGGGCATCAAGCCGCGCTCCATCTTCAGCATCACCCCGTACGTGGCCAGCACGGTGGCGCTGAAGACGACGGACGACCGGGGCGTCTTCCGTCCCAACGTGGGCGCGGACGCGCGCATCGACCCGACGCCCTGGCTGTCAGTGAAGCTCACCGCCAACCCGGACTTCAGCGACGCGGAGGCGGACCAGAGCTTCCTCCTGCTGGACACGGATCAGCCGCTGCTGCCGGAGCGCCGCTCGTTCTTCACGGAGAGCGAGCACCTCTTCATCGCGCCCATCAACGTCTTCACCTCGCGCCGCATCGCGCTGCGGCCGCATGACCGGGTGTGGGGCGGCCTGCAGCTCACCGGCAAGCTGGGGGGCTTGAGCTTCTCCATGATGGACGTGCAGCACCGCGACCTCACCGGCCGGGACGCCAACGGCCGCGAGGTCTTCGAGAACGTCAACTCCGGCGTCATCCGCTTGCAGCAGGACATCGGCAAGCGGTCGATGATCTCCCTGGTGGCGCTCAACCGCAGCGGTCGGGGCGGGCTGTTCGGGGACTCGGACTTCCAGACGGTGGGCGTGGACGGCAACTTCCACCTCTTCGAGGAGTTCTTCATCCAGGCGCAGGCGCTGAAGAGCTGGAGCCCGCTGGGCAACGAGGACTCGGACGCGTACCACGTGGGCCTGCACCGCTTCGACACGCTGTCGGAGTTCTGGTTGCAGTTCGAGGACATCGGGAAGAACTACGCGAACCCGCTGGGCTGGACGCCGGTGGTGGACAAGCAGGGCTACAACTCGCGCCTGTTCCTGAACCCGTTCCCCGGGTGGCGCTTCCTGCCCCGGCTGGACATGACGTGGGACTCGCTGTGGCGCCGCAACCACGAGGGCGAGCGCACGCGCTGGCGCAACCGCCTCAACGTGCAGCCCTACCTGCACCACGACTTCGCGCTCTACCTGGAGGGCATCTACGACGACAACCTGGGCTTCCGGGACCGGCTGGGCACGTTTGGCTTCACCCTGTTCCCGCACGACTGGCAGAGCTACACGCTGACGGCCGTCGCCGGCCGCTTCCTGGGCGGAGAGATTCGCGGCTTCAACGGCGCGGTGAACATGAAGGTGGGGCCGCACATCGTCGCGCGCTTCAGCGGCTTCTACACGCGCAACTTCAATGTGCCCACGAACAGCGACCTCTACGGCACGTCCGGGGACGGCTACAGCTTCTCCGGCTACGCGCAGCTGCGCTACCACTTCAGCCCGGACCTCTACGCGCGCCTGACGTTGCAGAAGGGCGGCGTGTACGAGCTGGCGGACTACAACTCCGTGAAGGGCACGTTCCTGGACGCGATGGTGGGGTGGCACTACCGCCAGTGGAGCGACATCTTCCTCGTCTACACGGATCAGCCCTTCGGCGGCTCCCAGGAGCGGCGGATCCTCTCGAAAATCTCCTTCAACTACTGACCTGTCCCAAGGGCCATTCGCATGACCTCCGCCGACCCGCAGAGCCTCAAGCGCCGCTACGACGAGGTGTCCCCGAAGTACGACCAGGGCGCGCCGGACGCCACGGCCATCAAGCTGTTCTGGCTGACGTACGAGCACCTCACCTGGAAGCCGGTGGAGGCGCTGCTGCCGAAGGACGGCACGACCTGGCGCGTGTTGGACGCGGGCGGCGGTGGCGGCAAGTTCGGCACGCGCTTCGCGCAAGCCGGGCACCACGTCACCGTGCTGGACATCTCTCCGGGCATGCTGGACGGCGCCAGGGCGCAGTTCACCGCGAAGGGGCTGCTGGACCGCGTGGCCTTCGTGGAGGGGAACGTCGCGGCGCTGGAGCTGCCGGACGCGGCCTTCGACCTGGTCTTCTGCGAAGGGGACCCGGTGTCGTACTGCCTGGACGCGTACCCGCGCGCGGTGAAGGAGTTGGTGCGCGTGGCGAAGCCGGGCGCGCCGGTGGTGCTGGGCGTGGACAACCGCTACGAGGCCTTCTCCGGCTACCTGAAGCTGGGCAAGCCGCAGGAGGCCTTCCGCACGCTCCACGACGGCCGCACGACGTGCCCGTATGGCTTGCCGGTGCACGCCTTCACGGTGCGCGAGCTGGAGCGCGCGGTGGCGGACGCGGGCGCGGAGCTGCTCGAGATTTTCGGCAAGCCGGTGATGTTCTTCGACATGCTCAAGGCGATGGCGGCCGCGCAGGGCGGGACCGCGGAGAAGCCGTGGGACGCGTGGGCCGCGCGCGAGGAGATATTGGCGTTGCAGGAGAAGCTGGCGCACGAGGGCTTCGCCGTCCTGGGGCAGCACTTCCAGGTGATGGCGCGGCGCAAGGCCTGAAGCCATGGGCCTTCCCTTCCTGGGCGTGGGGCTCAGCTACCGCTGGGACCTCAATCCGCACCTGGCGCGTGGCAACCCCGGCGTGGACTGGCTGGAGGTGACGCCCGAGCACTTCCTGCCGCTCACGCCGGACTCGGAGCGGCGGCTGGAGTTGCTCGCGAAGCGCTATCCCATTGTGGGCCACAGCCTGGAGCTGTCGGTGGGCTCGGACGGTGTGGACGCGCCTGGCTACCGGGATGGCTTGAAGCGCGTCCGTCAGCTCACCCGGAGCGTCTGGCACGGAGACCACCTGTGCTTCACGCGCGTGGGGAACCTGCCTCTGCGCGCGCTGACGCCGGTGCCGCTGACGGAGGAGGCGGTGGCCACGTGCGTGCGCAACGTGAAGGCGGCGCGGGCGGACCTGGACGTGCCGTTCGTGGTGGAGAACATCGCGTATCTCTTCCACACGCCGCTCAACACGTTGGATGAAGCGGAGTTCCTGCGCCGCGTGGTGGAGGGCGCGGACTGCGGACTGTTGTTGGACTTGCACAACCTCTATTGCAACGCGGTCAACCACGGGTTCGACCCGTATGGCTTCCTGGACCGGCTGCCTTTGGAGCGCGTGGTGCAGGTGCACCTGGCGGGCGGCGTCACGATGGAGGGATTGAGATTGGACAGCCACTCCGCGCCGTCGCCGGAGGAGGTGTGGCGCCTGTTGGAATACGTCGCGCCACGCAGCCCGGTGCGCGGGGTGAACTTCGAGATGGACAGCGGCTTTCCTCCCTTCGCGCAGCTGGTGGAGGAGCTGGCCCGCGCGCGCGCCATCCTCCAGCGCTGCGGCGCGAGCGCGGCTTGAGATGAGCTACCCACGAACATTGGAAGTCCTGGCGCGGCTGCACGTGGATCCCCGCTTCCGTGAAGCGTGGCGCCTCGATGCCCCCACAGCCCTGGCCCCGCTGGACCTGACGCCGTCGGAAGCGGAGGCGCTCCAACGGGTGGATCCGGTGGTGGTGGAGCGCGCTGGCCGGATGATGGACTTCCACCGCACCGAGCGCGTGCGCGAACAGCTCGCCTGGGTGGACGAAGCGAAGCGGCCGGAGCTGGGCCCGCTGCGAGCGCGCTTCCTCCAGGACGTGCTGCCTGAAGTGCTCAACCGCGAAGAGGCCATCGCGTACTACCGCTTCCTGGAAGCGGGCGAGCACGCCCCGCACGCGAAGCTCCTCCAGCGTCTGCCCGCCTACGTGCCACAGCTGGCGCGGTGCGAACGGCTGCGCCTGTCGCTCGCATGGGGTCTTGCTCCCATGCCCGCGTCAGGCCCGCTCGTGGAGTCCTTCGACTACCCGGTGCTCACGCTGCTCGCCGCGCTGGATGCGCCGGGCTGGCCCCTGGTGGAGCCGAAGCCCACGCGCGTGGAGTACCTCAAGGTGCCCCACCTGCCCGCCGTGATGACGCGCGAGCTGCCGTCACCTTGAGGTGCTCCGTGCACCTCAGTGCTTGCGGTGGTGCGTCTTCTCGTAGGTGCCCATGAGCTGGGTCTCCCCCACGATGTGGCCCTCCATCGCCTTGAGCAGCTGCGTGCGGTTGGGCTGGTTCAGGTCCGGCAGCACCGTGTCCAGGGCGTACAGCTTGAAGAAGTACCGGTGGCTGCCGATGGGCGGCATGGGGCCGCCGTAGTCCTGCCGGTTGAAGTCGTTGCGCCCCAGCTTCACCCCGTCCGGCAGCACGTCCAGGGTCGCCCCGTCCGGGATGCTCTGGGTGTTGATCGGGAGGTTATAAAGGACCCAGTGGCAGAAGGTGCGCTGGGGGTTCGCCGGGTCCGGCGCGTCCGGGTCCTCCACGATGAGCGCCAGGCTCTTGGCCCCGGCGGGGAGGTTCTCCCAGTGCAGGGGAGGCGCCTTGTCGTCGCCCTCGCCGGTGTAGGCGATGGGGATGGGCATCCCGTCCTTGAACTTCGGCGAGGTGAGTTCGAGCGGCTTCGGCATGCGTGACTCCTTGGGCATGAACGGCCAACGTGACCCCTGCCAAGCTGGCGATGCCGGAGTCCCGGTGCTGAGAGACGGAGGGCGCTCCGCCCGGCCGCCCGTCACCTCCCTGGGGCTGTGCCGTTGCTGATCCACCGGGCGCCCCCAGGGCCGCCTGCTCCTTTGAGCCCCTCCTACAGAGGAGAAACCACCCCTTCGGTCCCAGCGCCGTGGTAGCTGCGCTTGCGGGTGCCGCAACCGCTGCTGGCGGTGGGGTGCCCCGCGCCCCCGTACCGGTTGCACGCGCCGCTCATTCGGTGCTAAGCGGCGCCCGCGCGTGTATGGGCGGGGTCGGGGTTGGTGAAGGAAACCCAAGACTTTCCCGGGGTTTGGTGAGGCGTCCGCATGGCAGACCAGGAGCCTCGGAAGCAGGCGGACGCGCCGGGCAGTGAGCTGGGCGAGACGGCCCGGCAGATGCGGGCGGCGGAGCCGTACATCTCCGCGGTCTGGAAGCTGGTGGGCGGGGCGGTGGTGGGGGTCCTGGGAGGGTACTTCCTGGACAAGTGGCTGGGGACGTCGCCCTGGCTGCTCTTGGGCTTGAGCCTGGTGGGGATTGGCGTGGGGTTCTACGGCTTCCTCCATGCGATGACGCGGCTGGGGAAGCGCAAGTGACGGGGACGGGTGGACAGCCGAAGCGGGACCCGTTCTGGACGCACGCGGGGCTGGCGGCGGCGGTGATGGGCGTGGGCGCGGTGGTGGCGGCGGCGCTGCCGAAGGTGACGGAGGATCGGGTCGCCGCGCTGCTGGGCGTGGGAATCGCGGCGGTGACGGGCGTGCTGGCGCTGGTGCTGAAGCGACGCGCGGCGATGCAGGCGGATTTGAAGGCGGCGTTGAAGGTGGTTGGTGTGGTCTTCGCCCTCAGGGGCGTGGGCGTGGGGATTGGGCTGGCGTGGGTGGTGTCCCGGGGTTTGAGCGCGATCGCGTTCGTGGGCGGCTTCTTCGGCGTCTACTTCGCGCTGCAGTGGATTGAAGTCAGCTACGTGATGGCCGCGTCGAAAGACGCGGCGGGCGGAGACGAGTGATGCGCAAGGCAATGGTGCTGTTCGCCTGTCTGTTCGCGGGCGCCGTATGGGCCTCCGACCAGGCCGCCGAGCACGGCTACGCGAACGAGGCCCAGGACGCCGAGGGCGATGACGTCGCCGGCTACATCCTCCACCACGTGGCGGACTCGAACGAGTACGAGTTCGAGGTCCCCCTCAGCCACAACCACATCCCCATCCACCTGCCGCGCATCCTCATCCCGTTCCACGAGGGCGCCTGCACGCCCATGGCGGACACGCACGGGGGCCACGGCGAGGTGTACCCGGGCCTGGGCCAGGGCTGCCTGGACCTCTCCATCACCAAGCACACGGTGATGATGTGGCTGGCGGCGCTGCTGCTCATCGGCGCGCTGCTCATCTGGAGCAACCGCGACAAGACGAAGCTCGTGCCGCGCGGCGCCGGGGCGAACCTCTTCGAGATGCTCGTGCTGTTCGTTCGCGACGAGCTGGCCATCAAGAACATCGGCAAGGAGGAGGGCCCCCGCTACGTGCCCTACCTGCTCACCGCGTTCTTCTTCATCCTCTTCATGAACCTGCTGGGCCTGTTCCCCTGGATGGCGACCGCCACGGGCAACATCGCCGTCACGTGCGGCCTGGCGCTGTGCACCTTCTTCGTCACGCAGGCGGCGGGCATCCGCGCCGCGGGCATCGGTGGCTACCTGAAGCACCTGACGGGCGGCGTGGCCCCCTGGCTGTGGCCCATCATGATTCCGGTGGAGGTCCTGGGCCTGTTCACCAAGCCCTTCGCGCTCACCATCCGTCTCTTCGCCAACATGCTGGCGGGCCACATCGTCATCTTCTTCCTGCTGGGCCTCATCTTCATGCTCCGCAACCCCGCGGTGGCGCTGGTGAGCGTGCCGTTCGCCTTCGGCATCTACCTGCTGGAGCTGTTCGTGGCCTTCGTGCAGGCGTACGTGTTCACCATGCTGTCGGCGCTGTTCATCGGGATGAGCGTGGCCATGGGCCACCACCACGATGACCACCATGAGACCGGCGCCAGCCACGACCACGGCAAGGCCCACCACCTGGGCTGACAAGTTGACGGGGCGCCTGTCGGAAACGACGGCGCGCCCCGGTTGAAGACCCGGCGGTTCGAAAGGCCGCCGGAGGTAGTCCTAAAGGGCCCCCACGACCCCCCCACAAGCGGGTCCCGCATCACGAAAGAAGACGTGCTCCCATGACCAACCTCGCTCTTGCCTTCCTCGCCGCCGGTATCGGCGCCGGCCTCTCCATCATCGGTGCCGCGCTCGGCATCGGTAAGCTGGCCGCCGCCGCCATGGACGCCACGGGCCGTCAGCCGGCCGCGGGCGGCGACATCCGCACCACGATGATCATCGCCGCGGCCCTCATCGAAGGCGCCACGCTGTTCGCGCTGGTCGTCTGCATCCTGCTCGCCATCAAGCAGTAAGGCCGGCAGGTCGCAACGGGGGCCGGTGTCCGCTTCGGGAAGAAGCGGCGCCGGCGTTCCGGCTCGCAGTGCGCAGCACCTGTCTCACCTGAAGTCTCCCGCATCCTCCCTCTGTCTTTTCGCTTCACCGGGACCCGCCATGTTCCTGCCCTCAGTCCTCGCCGCCAGCAGCTTCGTGGAGGTCCGTCCGGGCCTCATCTTCTGGACCATCGTCACCTTCGTCATCGTCCTGCTGGTGCTGCGGGCGAAGGCGTGGGGGCCCATCCTGTCGCTCGTCGAGGAGCGCGAGAAGCAGATCACCAACGCCATCGAGAGCGCGAAGCGTGAGCGCGCCGAGGCGGAGAAGCTGCTCGCCGACCAGAAGACGGCCATCGCCGAGGCCCGCCGCGAGGCCGCGGAGACCACCCGCCGCGTGCAGGCGGACATGGAGAAGTTCCGCGACGAGCTGATGGCCAAGAGCCGCAAGGAGGCGGAGGAGCTGAAGCAGTCCGCCCGCCGCGAGATTGACGACCAGAAGGCCAAGGCCATCGCGGAGGTCCGCGCCATGGCCGTGGACCTGGCCATGGAAGTGGCCGGCAAGCTCATGAGCGAGCGCATGGACGACGCCAAGCACCGCGCGCTGGCCGAGCAGTTCGTGCAGGGCCTGCCCGGCGCCACCAGCGCCACGGCGACCCGCCGCTCGGCCTAACGGCCGGGAGTCTTCCGCCGCGCCCGCCTGTTCCAGGAATCCATCATGGCTCTCTCCATTGGCATCGTCGGTCTGCCCAACGTGGGCAAGTCCACCCTGTTCAACGCCCTGTCCGCCGCGGGCGCTCAGGCGGCGAACTATCCGTTCTGCACCATCGAGCCGAACGTGGGCGTGGTGCCGGTGCCGGACGACCGCCTGGACCAGCTGTCGGCGCTCGTCAAGCCGCTGAAGAAGATCCCCACGTCGCTGGAGTTCGTGGACATCGCCGGCCTGGTGCGCGGCGCGTCCAAGGGCGAGGGCCTGGGCAACCAGTTCCTGGGGAACATCCGGCAGGTGAACGCGGTGCTCCACGTGCTGCGCTGCTTCGAGGACGACAACGTCACTCACGTCGAGGGAGGCGTGAATCCGGTGCGGGACCGGGACGTGGTCGACACGGAGCTGTGCCTCAAGGACATGGAGACCGTGGAGAAGCGCCGCGAGCGCTCGCTGAAGAACACCAAGATGGGTGGCAAGGCGGGCGACGAGGCGAAGGCCGAGGTCGCGCTGCTGGACCGCATCAAGGCGAAGCTGGATGAAGGCCTCACGGTGCGCGCGCAGAAGCTCACCGACGACGAGAAGGCGGCCATCCAGGACCTGTTCCTGCTGACGGACAAGCCCGTGCTGTACGTGGCGAACATCAGCGAAGGGCAGATTGGCAAGGAAGACAGCGACCCGCGCGTGCAGCAGGTGCGCGACATGGCCGCCAAGGAGGGCGCGGGCGTGGTGGTGCTGGCGGCGGCGCTGGAGTCGGAAATCCAGCAGCTCGCCGAGGCCGACCGCCCCGGCTTCCTGGCGGACTCCGGCCTGACGGAGCCGGGCCTGAACAAGGTGGTTCGCGAGGGCTACAAGCTGCTGGGCCTGTGGACGTACTTCACGGTGGGCGAGCAGGAGTGCCGCGCGTGGACCATCCACAAGGGCTTCAAGGCGCCGCAGGCGGCGGGCGTCATCCACTCCGACTTCGAGCGCGGCTTCATCAAGGCGGAAGTCTTCGGGTGGACGGACCTGGTGAAGCTGGGCAGCGAGGCGGCGGTGAAGGAGAAGGGCCTGCTGCGCGTGGAAGGCAAGGAGTACGTCGTGCAGGACGGCGACTGCATGCACTTCCGCTTCAACGTCTGACGCGGGACTGCTTCCGCTGTTGGAAGTGACGACGGGCGCTGCCTTCCACTCACGGAAGGGGCGCCCGTTTCGTTTGCTACCGGGGGCAGCTCATACCTAGCGGGGACCGCTCATCCACGTATAGCCCCAGAGCCCCACGGCGAGCACGGCCAGCACGGTGGAGAGGATGGCGGAGCGCCTCGTGCGGCCGGCGGGGTCCGGGTGGTTCAGGGCGTACTTCCACACGCCGCCCACGCGCAGGGCCAGGAAGAGGGCGAGGAGGACGGGGCCGACGAGCTGCCAGCCCTCGGGGCGCTTGAGGATGACGATCCACGAGGCGATGAAGGCCACGTTGCCGAGCAACATCAGGGCGGGATAGGGCAGGGTCGGACGGGAGGTGCTCACGGGGCTGCCAGTGTGTGCACGGGAGCCCGGAGCGCCAAACGGAAAGCCGCGCGGCGTGCACGCCATGTGACAGCCGCCCGTCATGTTTCAGGGTGCTACCGGGCCGGGGGCTCCACGTAGCGGGCGCGGGGGCGGAGCAGGTGGCCCTGTTCACGCTGCTCCAGGACATGGGCGACCCAGCCCGCGGTGCGGCCCAGGCTGAACAGCACGGTGGCGGCGCCGGAAGGCAGGCCCAGCGCGTCCGCGAGCATCACCAGTCCCCAGTCCAGTGACGGCGGGGGATGGCCGGCGTCCCGCATGGTGTCCATGACGGCGCGGGCCACGCGGACCTTGGGTGCTTCGGGCTTCACGCTCAACGCGGCGGCGACGAGCGGCGGCGTGCGCGGGTCTCCCTTCAGGTAGAGGCGGTGGCCGAAGCCCGTCACGGCTTCGCCCCGGCGCAGGCGGCCGTGAATGACCTGCGCGGCGCGCTCCGGACGGCCGACCTCCGCGATGAGCGCTTCCACGCGGTCGCAGGCGCCGCCGTGACGGTGGCCGGAGATGGCCGCGAGCGCCGCGCTGATGCACGCGTACAGGTCCGCGCCGGAGGACGCTGTCACGCGGGCCGCGAAGGTGGAGGTGTTCAGCTCGTGGTCCGCGCAGAGCACCAGCGCCAGGTTGATCAGCTCCGCGGTCCGCTTCGGCCTCGCGTCCCAGGCCGTGGCGAGTGACGCGGCCACCGTGGGTTCCTTCAATGCTCGCGACACGCGGCTGGGAGCCTGGGCCACGCAGACCCACGCGCCCAGGTGGCGGATGATCCGACGTGCGCGGAGCATGTCCTGTTCCACGGGAGCGGCGAAGCGGCCCGCGTCGCTCGCGGCGAGGAGCGGCACCAGCGCGGCCAGGGAGGACAGGGGCGGAGTGTCTCGCGGGAGCATCGCTGCGAGAGCGCTGGGGGACACGAGCAGCGCGTCCCTGGTCGCTGAAGCGACGCGCTCCGAGGCCGACTGCCGCGTGTCTCGCGAAGGTGCGCCACTGCGCTCCGAGGACGATGACCGCGTGTTTCGCACCGGCGGCTCCGTGCTCCCGGCGTTGTCCCACGGTGCTTCCGGTGCGGGCCACGTCGTGGACTCCAGTGGCAGATGCCCGGTCCACAGCAGCTCCGCCACGTCCTCGAAGCGGTGGCCTCGCGTGGCCAGCTCCACCGCGTCGTGGCCCCGGTAGGAGAGCCCCTCCTCGCTGATGCGCGACACCGACGAGTCGATGACGGGCTCGCCCCAGCGCAGTGCTCCGGAGGCCACCGCCGCGTGGCCCGCGCGGGCATCGTGGCGCGTCTTCAACCGCTCCACGTCCGCGCGCAGGTAGCGGTTCTCCTTCGTGCCCTTCTCCGGCACGCACCGCACGAGCCCCCGGCTCACGTACGTGTAGAGCGTCGCCCGCTTTACCCCCAGCAGGGCCGCCGCCTCCTCCGCGCGCAGCAGCTCCTCCTCAACTGGATGGTCGAATCGAGATTGAGAACGTCCCCCTGCACGACGCACCATGTTTCGCGTGCCTCCCTGGAGCGGAGTCTCGACTCGACTGGACCCTCCTGTCGAGCTGAGCCTCCCCATGGCCGAGGCATGACCTGGCGGGGAGAACGACCATGAACGTGGACTTCGGACGCACGTCGTCGGACTACGCGAAGCACCGGGCAGGCTTCCCGGAGGCCTTCTACACACGGCTTGAACAGGACGGCGTGCTGACGTCCGGCCTGCGCGTGCTCGACCTGGGCACTGGCACCGGCACCGTCGCGCGCAACCTGGCCCGGCGCGGCTGCGACGTCACCGCCCTGGATGTGTCCGCGCCGCAGCTGGAGGCCGCGGCGCAACTCGCTCGCGACGAAGGCCTCCGCGTGGACTTCCGCGAGGCGCCCGCGGAGAACACCGGCCTGCCCTCGGGTTCCTTCGACCGCGTGTTCGCGGGCCAGTGCTGGCACTGGTTCGACCGCGCCGCCGCCGCGCGTGAGGTCTTCCGCCTGCTCAAGCCCGGCGGGAAGCTCATCCTCTGTCACTTCGACTGGACGGCCCTGCCCGGCAACCTGCTGGAGGCCACCGAGGCCCTGGTGGAGGAGTTCAGCCCTCGCGTCAAATTGGCCGTGGATCACTTCGGCCAGGGCGTGGGCATCTACCCGCAGTGGTTCCGTGACGTGGGCGTGGCCGGCTTCCAGTCCCTTACATCCTTCACCTTCGACACGCTCACGCCCTACACCCACGAAGCGTGGCGCGGGCGGATGCGCGCCAACGCGCGGATTGGCGCCATGCTGCCTCCAGAGCAGGTGGCCCGCTTCGACGCCGCGCTGGCCGCGCTCCTCGCCGCGCGCTTCCCCCAGGAGCCGATGTCCGTTCCCCACCGCGTGTTCGCGCTCGTCGCGGAGCGTCCGTGAAACAGGAGTCCTCCATGGCCTCGCCCCACCTCATCCACGCCGAAGACGTTCCCTGGACCGAGCTCGCCCACGGCAGCCGCGTGGCGCTCAAGCGCAAGCAACTGGGCGCAGCCGCGCATGGGCGCAAGCTCGGGTGCAGCCTGGTGGAGCTTCCTCCGGGCCGCCGCTCGTGGCCGCTGCACTACCACCTGGGCAATGAGGAGGCCGTCTACGTCCTGTCCGGTACGGGCTCGCTGCGCCTGGGAACGGAGACGCTGCCCGTGCGCGAAGGGGATTACGTCGCGCTGCCGCCGGGCGCGGAGTGCGCGCACCAGCTCATCAACGACGGCTCGGAGCCGCTGCGCTACCTGTGTTTCTCCACCATGGAGGCTCCGGACGTGCTCGTGTACCCGGACTCGAAGAAGGTGGGCGTCTTCGCGGGCGCCGCTCCCGGAGGCGACAAGGCCGCGCGCACGCTGATGGCGTACCTGCCCCTGGACGCGCAGGTGGATTACTGGGAGGGCGAGGAGCCCTGATAGGGTGGCCCGGCCATGGCCTCCCTGCTGGATGCGCTCGACCGCGAGCGGCTGCTCAAGGATTCCGCCGCCGCGTCCGGGCTCGTACCCAAGGGCGAGCCTCCCCACGTGTCGCTGCTGCGGCTGTGCGACGCGGGCCTGCTCGAGGGCGGGCTCACCGTGGGGTATGGCGTCCGACCGGATGAGCTGGTGGGCCCCCTCACCGCGGCCATGGGCGGCGCGGCCCGGAAGTTCAAAGTCGTGGACGTGCGCGAGCGCCCCGTGCTGGAGCTGCACGTCGCGGCGGGCGACGTCACGGAGCGCTGGGAGGTGGAGGACGTGTCCGCGCTCGTGCACAACCTCAACGACCTGTACCGCGACGCGGCCGACGTGCGCGCGGTGGCCGTGCTGGGGGAGTGGGAGGACTCGCTCCAACTGCTCTGCGTCGAGCGCCGCGCCCTGGGACGGCTCCTGCGGCAGCCCTTCTTCGCGCCCGTCAACGCGCGGGGGCTCCAGGACCTGATTCCGTCCCGCTGAAGCGGCTGGGCCACCCTCGACCCCGGACGCCCGGTGGGGCACCATGGGGGAATGCGCATCACGCTGGCTCTCATCGTTGGATTGCTCCTGGCGCAGGTCGCTCGCGCGGAGCCGGATTCCTTTGACCTGGGCACCGGACGCGACGGCTTGCTCAACCTCGTCGCGGGACAGGGCCTCGCCCTGGACGCGCACGCACCGCTGGGGAAGAGCGTCGCGGCGGGGGGCCAGGAGCTGGTCGTGTCCGGCCTCAAACTCTCCGCCGGCGACCTGGTGATGATCCACGAGAGCACCGGCCTGTCCTCCGCGGCGGACGTGGGCAACACGAAGCCCGTGACGCTGACGGGGACGGTCTCGCTGGGGCGCTGGGAGCTGGCGCGGTTGGAGAAGGTGTCGTCCTCCACGCCCGCCCTCCTCACGCTGACCGCGCCGCTGCGCTACGCGTACGCCACGGGGCGTGCCCAGGTGGTGCGCGTGGCCGAGTACTCCGACGTCATCATCCCGGAGGGCGCGCGGCTCACCGTGTCGCCGTGGAACGGCAAGTCCGGCGGCATCCTCGCGATGCTGGTGAGTGGGAAGGTCGCCAACGAAGGCCGCATCGACGCGGATGGACTGGGCTACCTGGGCGGCGTCTTCCGGACCGACGCCGCGGGGCTGGTGGGCTGCACGGAGCTGGAGCTGGAGCATGGCAAGGGCGGATCCGCGCGCGGCGAGGGCGTGGCGGGCACGGTGTCCCGGACCGGCATCGCCACCGGGCGCGGCAACCTGGCCAACGGCGGTGGCGGCGGCAACTGCACGGCGGCCGGCGGCGGCGGTGGCGGGCACGGCGGCGTGGGCGGCATCGGTGGGCGCACGGCTTCCGCGGACGGCGCGCGCGACCAGGGCGGGTTGGGCGGCGCGGCGCTGAGCTACTCCGTGTTCGAGCGCTTCACGTTCGGCGGTGGCGGTGGCGCGGGGCAGGGCTCCGACGCGGCCGGCTCCAACGGCGCAGCGGGCGGCGGCATTGTGTTCATCCGCTCCACGGCGTTCGAGGGCAAGGGCATCTACAGCGCCTCGGGTTCGACCGCGGGGGCTTCGTCGGGCAACGACGGCGCGGGCGGTGGCGGCGCGGGCGGCGCGGTGGTGCTGCGCGCGGTGGACATCGTGAACTGCGGCGGGGTCGAGGCGCGGGGCGGCGCGGGCGGCAACACCCAGTTGGACAAGCAGCCCTTCGGGCCGGGCGGTGGTGGCGCCGGGGGCCGCATCCTGCTCGAGGGCAAGACCCTCGCGTGCGTGCCCAACGCGAGCGCGGGCAGCGCGGGCGTGTCCGCCTACCCGGGCGCGGGTTCGTACGGCGCGGGGCCGGCCACCACGACGTCGGATGCCGGCACTCCGGACGGGGGCTCGGGCACGTCCACGGGGACGGTGCAGGAGGTGTCCCAGCCCTTCCAGGTCCCCGTCACGCCCGTCATCACGGCGCCGGAGGCGGGCGAGGCGTCCACCACCACGCGCCCTCGCTTCGAAGGGACCGCGGGCACGAACGGGCCAGTCGTCCACATCGTCGTGGATGGGCGGGAGATTGGCGCGGCGGTGCCGGGGGCGGACGGCCGCTTCACCTACGACCCCACCACGCCACTGAGCGCGGGCGCGCATGACGTCATCGCTTGGGCGGAGTCGCTGGGCGTGGCGAGCAAGCCCTCCACGCCGGTGCGCTTCTCCACGCCCGCGGTGGTGCTCGCGGACGGTGGCGTCGTGCAGATGGCCGTGCTGGTGGTGCCCTCGAATGGGGACACGGTGGGGCGCACGCCGCTGTTCGCCGGCACCGCGCTCAATGGCGCCAGCGTGGGTGTGGTCATCGACGACGGGCCGGACAACATCGTGCCGTTGGACCTGTTGGGGCGCTTCCGCTACCAGGTGCCGGACTCCGCGCCGCTGAGCGTGGGCGCGCACAAGGTCACGGTGCACTCGCACAACGAGGCGGGCGATGACGGGCCGTACTCCGACGTCGTGGGCTTCGAGGTGGTGGTGGCCGGCTCGGACGGCGGAACGGATGGCGGCTCCGACGCGGGCCCGGTGGATCCTGCGACGCCCATGGTGCTCGTGCCCGAGGAGGGCTCGACGGTGGATCCGACCTTCATGTTCGTGGGCGTGGCGCTGCCCGGCACGTCCGTGCGGTTGGAGCTGGACGGCACGGCGCTCGCGACCGCCACCGCGGATGACGAAGGTGTCTTCCGCCACGTGCTGACGGCGGACAAGGCGCTCGCGACGGGGGCGCACAAGGTCGTCGCCCAGGTCGTGACGCCGCAGGGCGAGGCGGGGCTGCGTTCACCGGAGGTGGGCTTCCAGGTGCGAGGCCCCACCGACCTGGACGTGGGCTGCGGCTGCGGCTCGGCGCCCGCGGGGATGATCAGCCTCTGGGCGCTGGTGGGCCTGGGCGCCCTGGTGCGCCGCCGCCGGGCGCGGAGCTGACAGGGGCAGGGCGCGGCTGCCTTTGGGGCGCCGCGCCCAGACCGGTCACGGCGCGTCGGCCATGTCGTCGAGCTGTCCCTGTGCTGCCTCGCGGTAGTAGGGGACGACTTCGACAGAGAGCACGTCGCGCATCTCCTGGCGCGCTCGCTCGTAATCGCCCGCGTCCTGGTACCGGAACATCCGGTGCAGCGCATCCATGAGTCTGTTGGATCCGTCCGTGATGCGGCGGGCGCACTCGCGCAGGAGCGTGAGCGCACCGGCATCGGTCCGGAGGGCTTCGGAGGCGCTGTCGATGCCGACTTCGTCAGCGGTGCGGAGGATGAGCGCGCGCACGTCCTGCGTGAGGGCCAGGGGTGCTCCCTCTCGCAGCACACGACGCGACAGGTCCCGTATCGCGTCCCAATCGGGTCGGGCGGTCATCTAACGCTTCCTCGGCTTCGGGCCGCACATATCGACAGGCCACTCGTGTTGCCCCTCGCATCGGCGGAGACAGGCTGTGCAGGGACCATCGAGTCTACCGTCGGCACCGTCGTTCCATGCGCGGATGCACCGCTGCTTCCATTCGGGAAGGTGGGCGTTGTGCGCGAACTCATCCTCCTTGGCTTGAGACGACGTGATCGCGGCAGCAGTCCCGGCCCCTGCGGCGGCTCCCATGAGGGCTGCTGCTTCGCCCGCCGTGAGTCCACACGCGGCTGGATTGCCCGGATGTGCCTCCACGCAGCACGTCACACTGTCGAAGCACGTCGCGGTCGCGCAGCCTGTCGTCAACACGCTGCACAGCGCCAGCGCGGGCCAGGAATACCCAGGGCGTGATTCCATGTTTATCAAGGAATACTAGCTTATGGCGGCCCCGCCAGGCGTCCGGCGGGGCTGGCGGGCGCGCCGTGGGGGTGGCCGTTATCTTCCCGTGCTCGAAGGCGTCCCGGCCCCCGGGACGACAGGGTGGCGCGCGTGACGACGGACGTGTCCTCGGAAGAAGCTTCATCACGGCGGGCCCGGCGCTCGGCCGGGGCTCCGGGCTGGCGGGGGGTTCTGTCCCTCCTCCTGGGGTTGGGCCTGCCCGTCGCGCTGCACGTCTACATCGGCCTCCGCCTCTTCACCGCGCCTGGCTGGCCCGCTCCCTGGGCCGCCGTGGGCTGGGGACTGCTGGGCCTCTGCTTCCTCGTCCTGCTGGCGGGTTTCCGCGCTGCCCGCCGTGAGGCCACCGGCTTCTCCCGCGTCATCCAGTGGGGCGCGTACCTCTGGCTGGGCGCGTTCGGCATCTTCCTCACCGCCGTGCTGGCCTCGGACGTCGTCGGCGCCGCGCTGTCCCTGTCCGGCACCGTCACGGACATGCACGCGCTCGCCCGGGGCCGCGCGGCCGCCGTGCTGGGCACCGTCGTGCCCGCCGTGGCCTTCGCCTTCGTCACCGCGCGCGGCAAGGCCCGCGTGGAGCGCACCACCGTGGCCCTCAAGGACCTGGGTCCGGGCCTGGAGGGCTTGCGCGTCGTGCAGCTGTCCGACGTGCACGTGGGGCCCACCCTGGACGGCGTGTGGCTCCAGCGCGTGGTGGATCAGGTCAACGCCCTGAAGCCGGACATCGTCGCCATCACCGGCGACCTGGTGGACGGCTCCGTGGAGGAGCTGCGCGACCAGATGACGCCGCTCGCGTCCCTCAAGGCCTCGCTGGGCGTCTACTACGTCACCGGAAACCACGAGTTCTACCACGGCGCCCGCGCCTGGATGGCCGAGGTCGCCCGGCTGGGCATCACCGTCCTCACCAACGAACACCGCGTGGTGGAGCGCGGCGGCGCCCGGCTCGTCGTCGCCGGTGTCACCGACCACGACGCCGGCCACATCGACCCGCCCCTGGAGAGCCGCCCCGACCTCGCGCTCGCCGGCGCCCCGCCGGACGTGCCCCGCCTGCTGCTGGCCCACCAGCCCCGCACCGCCCTGTCCCTGCAGGGCCTGCGCGTGGACCTCCAGCTGTCCGGCCACACCCACGGCGGGCAGATCTTCCCCTTCATGTTCTTCGTGAAGCTCCAGCAGCCCGTCGTCCAGGGCCTGGCCACCGTCGCCGGGACCCGGGTCTATACGCACCGCGGCACGGGCTACTGGGGCCCCCCCTTGCGCCTGGGCCCCGCCCCGGAGATCGCATCCCTCACCCTGGTAGGAGCTCCCCGTTCTGACGGTGATTCAAGCCAAGCTTGATATTTCCGTTCTTGCTGCTTATTGTTTGGGGCGTGTCCACCGCACCATCTTCCCTCCTTGTCCCGGAATTCGCTTTCAGCCGTCCCACGGCGCCCGCGGTCCCGGGTGCGCGGCGCGGGGCCCGGGTCCCGGTCGCTTCGCCTCGGACGGGGAAGGCGGCGCCGGTCCTGCTGGTGGTCTCCGAGGCCCCGGAGGTCCGGCTGGCGGTGGCGCGTGAGGTGGGGCTGGCGTGCCGGATCGTGACGTCGCTGGGGGCGACGTCGGCGGACCGGCGGCTGGACATGGGCGTGGCGGTGGACGGGCTGGTGCTGGACCTGGACGCGGATCGCCGCGTCGTGAGCGATTTCCTCTGCCGTCTGGTGGACCGGGGCTTCCACGGTCCGCGCATCCTCCTGTCCTCCGGTTTCCGTCCTGAAGCGAGCGCCACCTTCCTGACGGCTTGTGACACCCACTTCGCACTCGGCCGGCCCTGGCGCGCCGGTGAGCTGCGCTCGCTCTTGGAGAGGGTCCTTGGGGTCTCCCACCTCGCTCAATCCGCAAGCAGTCCGTGACTCCCGCCGTGGTGACGCTCCCCGCCTGGCGCCGTTGACGGCGCGGGTGGCGGACGCGGGCCACGGTTTGTTCACCGGTATCGCCGGGGCGTCCGCGGGCGCCGCGCGCAGCGCGTACCTGGCGCTGATGCTCTTCGCCAGCGGCATGGCCCGCTGCGCGACGGGGCGCTCCCGCGACGGGCTGCCGCAGCTCAAGCGCTGCCTGTTCCGCGTGGCGCAGGTGCCGGTGGACCTGGTGCTGATGCTGGGCGGGCGCGTGCTGTCCGCCGTGCAGGTGGTGACGGGCCTGGAGCCCGTGGGCCGCCGGCTGACGGACGCGGAGGTGGACCGGCTGCGTCCCATCTTCGGCGACAGCCTGGACTACCGCTGCGTGCGCGTGAAGGAAGGCGCCCTGGGCCTCTTGGGCCTGCCGGGCCGCGCGTTCGCTCATGGGGATGTCCTCTTCATCCCGCCCGGCTACGGCGCGGTGGGCTTCCGGCTGCTGGTGCACGAGCTCACGCACGTGTGGCAGCACCAGCACGGCGGCACGGGCTACCTGAGCGGTTCGCTCGCCGCGCAATACCTGGGTGACGGCTACGACTGGCGCAAGGCCGTGGGTCACCGGCGCTGGGCGGAGCTCAACCCGGAGCAGCAGGCGCAGTTCATCGAGGACGCCGCCGACGCGCAGCTCATCCCCCACGTGGGCCGCCCCACGCCCCAGCAGCGGCTGCGCGGCTGGAGCGACGCCGCCCTGTGCCTGTTGGACGAGGCCCTGGACTGCCTCTACGCCGGACGTGGCGCGCCGTGAGGCCGCCCGTCCCATGACGGCGCGCACCGCCCGGCCCGGCGGAGCGCCCGAGGGCCGCTGCCTGCAAGCCCTGACCTGGCGACGCCTGGAGTCTCCCGGCACCGAGCACTTCGAGCTGTGGGAGTCCGCCGAAGGCCCGCTCCTCGCCGGCACCGTGGTGCTGGTGGGCGAGGGCCTTCCGCTGCTCGTGCGCTACACCGTGGCGTGCGACCCGGACTGGCACACGCGCGAGGCGCGGCTGGCCGTGCACCAGGGCGGCACGCGGCGCACGCTGGTGCTCCAGGTGGATGACCACCAGCGCTGGTGGCGAGACGGGCGCGAGGTGCCGGAGCTGCGCGGGTGCGTGGACGTGGACCTGAGCGTCACCCCCTCCACCAACACCCTGCCCATCCGCCGGCTGGGGCTGGAGCCGGGCCAGTCCCGGGACGTGACGGCCGCGTGGGTGCGGCTGCCGGACCTGTCCCTGGAGCGGCTGGAGCAGCGCTACACCCGGCTGTCCTCCACCCGCTACCGCTACGAGAGCGCGGGAGGCGCCTTCGTCGCCGAGGTGGACACCGACGCCACGGGGCTCGTCACGCACTACCCGGACGGCTGGGAGCGCGTCGCCTCGACGGACGGTTGACCCCCCGGCGCAACCCCGGGGCCCCGAACCCGGACAATCTCCCAGACCTTCCAGGATTCGCGTGTCGTTTCATGTGGGCTAATGGAGCCATGAACGACGCGCTTCCCGTGGGCGAGGGAATGCAGGACTACCTGCCATATAGGGATGGGCCCGACTGACGTGGCGGGTTATAACGACCTCTGAACCGCTCCGGCGGTGGAGGGGTCGCGAGCCTTGCGGCCACCCCACCGGACGTCACGTGCAAGGTTGATGTGGTGAAAACCCACCCCCGAGGTCCTCTCGCTTCCGGCCGCCTCCGGAAGAAGCCCCGTGTGGCGCCCGCGTCGGCGGCGGCGCTGTCGCGGCGGCAGTTGGAGCGCAAGCTGGCGGTCAGTGTGGGGGCGGCGGCCCGGGCCGCGCGGCTGCGGGCTGGCCTCACGCAGGCGGACGTAGCGGATCGCGTCGGCATCGCGTCGGAGGTCTACGGCCGGCTGGAGCGGGGCAAGATGATGCCCAGCGTCCCCACGCTGTTCCGCCTGTGCCTGGCGCTGCAGCTGTCCGCGGACGCGTCCCTGGGGCTGGCCCTGGCGGCGGCGGCGGGCGCGGGGCTGTGGGAGGAGGACTCCACGGACAAGGACGACCTGCCGGAGATGCGCCGCCTGCTCCGCGCGGTGCGACGGCTGCCGCGCCCCCAGCTCAAGCTGATGAGCCTGGTGGCCAGCGCCATCCTGCCCACGCGCCGCTAAAGGGGCCTTCAGGGCGCGGACGCGGGCGGGCGGGCCGTGCCCGAGCGCGGGTCGGCTTTCGTCACCCGCCACACCCACCCGGACGGGGTGGAGTCGCGCTGCGCGGTGTTCACGTCCACCGCGTACACGTCCAGGGTGTGCTCGCCCACGGGCAGGTCCTTCAGGCGCCATGGGGATTCGCAGGGGATGTAGAGGCTGCCATCCAGCGAGCACCAGAACACGGGCTTCAGCGTGGTGGCGGTGAAGACGAAGGTGGCCTCCCTGGAGGGCGTGGCCCCGGGGGGCCCTTCGTCGATGAACGTGTCCGGTCCTTCATTGCCCGCGCGCGCCAGCGACGGCGGGAAGAGCAGCGGCATCAACATCAGGCCCAACAGCAGTGACGCGAGCAGTCCGTGAGGAAGGTAGCGCAGGGACGGCGGGGGAATCATAAGCGGGCTCGCGTGACGCCGGGCGCCACGCGAACCCTGCCTTGGTGCATGTCGTTGGAGAGTGCTCTGGGAGGGTTGGGGCGTTCCACCATGGGCATGGCGTCCGGGAATGGGAAAGGGCGACTTCCTGGAAGGTGGGGATGGATCCGAAATGGGGCGCCCTGTCCCGGGGAGCGGTCCCGTCATCCACGGCGAGACGTGACGCGGAGTGCAAATGTCCTCCAGCGGAAAAGGTCCGCTGCCCGCACGGCCCCGGGCGGGCGGTGATGGCACGCGTCACGGAGCAGCGCTTGTCAGGGAGGACATCCCCTGGCCTCATGGATGCTGGCCGGGACCTTCCTTGCACGAACGCCATCGCCCATGACCTTCGCGAAGAGGAGCACCCCCTGGCACGCCGCCGCGCTGGTGCTTTGCCTGTGCCTGTCGTGGCCGGCTCAAGCCCAATCTCCTGAAGCGGACCCTGGCAGTGCCCGGCTGGGCGACACCCTGGACGCGGGCCTGCCCGTCACGGAGGAGAACCTCACCCCCGGCGTTGCCCCGCGGAGCATGGGCGCACCGTGGACGGAAGGGGACGGTCCCCAGGACGGGGGCATGGGCTCGGTCTCGAAGGAGGCGGACCTCCAGCGCACCACCGATGGCGGCTGGGCGGTGGAGCCCGGTGCGGCTGCTGCTGGCACGGACGGAGGCCCCTCGCTGGCGGCCTTCGTGCCGCCCTCGCTGGTGAGGGACTCGCCCGCGCCGTACCCGCCCCGGCTGGTGGGCGAGGGCGTGGCGGGCACGGTGAAGCTGGAGCTGCTGGTGGACGAGGCGGGCGAGGTGGACTCCGCCACGCTGGTGGACGGCGTGCACCCGCTGCTCAACGAGGCCGCGCTGCACGCGGCGCCGTCCCTGCGCTTCTCTCCCGCGATGATGGAGGGCCAGCCCGTCGCGGTGCGCCTGTTCTTCGAGTACCGCTTCGAGGCGCCCGTCCCGATGGCCACCAACGCGGACGGCGGCGTTCCCATGCCGCAGGGCCCCATCACCCTCAAGGGCCTGGTGCGGGAGAAGGGCAACCGCCGGCCGTTGATTGGGGCGACGCTGGTGTCGGACGCGGCGCCGGACTCGCCGGTGCAGACGGACGAGAACGGCCGCTTCGAGGCGCGCTTCCCCACGGGCGGTCAGGCGGTGCGCGTGTTCGCCCCCGGCCACAAGCCCGGCCTGTTCCGCGAGGCGCTGAAGTCCACCGAGTCGCTGGAGGTCGTCTACGGCCTGGAGCCGCTCGTGCTGAACCCCTACGAGACGGTGGTGCGCGGCGACCGTGAGCGCACGGAGGTGAGCCGCATCACGCTGCACGACGCGGAGCTGCGGGAAGTGCCCGGCACCATGGGCGACCCCTTCCGCGTGGTCATGCTGCTGCCGGGCGTGGGCAGCATGCTGTCCGGCGTGGCGTACCCGGTGGTGCGCGGCAGCCAGCCCGCGTCCACCGGCTACTTCCTGGACGGCATCCGCATCCCCATCCTCTTCCACCTGTTCCTGGGGCCCGCGGTCATCCACCCGGACTTCCTGGACGCCATCGACTTCTATCCGGGCTCGCCGCCGCCGCAGTACGGCCGGCTGATGGGCGGCGCCATCGACGGGCGCCTCACCCGGCCTCGCGACGACCGCGTGCACGGCAGCGCCTACGCGGACTTCATCAACGCGGGCTTCTTCATCGAGACGCCCTTCAAGTCCACCGGCACCAGCGTCAGCCTCGCGGGCCGCTATTCCTATACGCCGTGGATCATCGCGCTCGCGGCCAATCAGTTGCAGGACCCGCCGCCGCCGGGGCGCACCAACCCGAAGGTGGTGTTGGACTTCTGGGACTACCAGGCCCGCGTGGAGCAGGACGTGGGGCAGGGCAAGCTGCGGTTGTTTGCCTTTGGCTCGTCGGACACGTTCGGCTCGGAGGCGCAGGACGACCAGGGCGACACCGCGCTCCAGTCCGTTGCCTTCCACCGCGTGGACCTGCGCGGCCGCCACCCGCTGGGCAAGGGTGAGCTTGAGATTGGCGGGACGTGGGGCCTGGACCGCTTCGCTGTCGTGTCGCGCGGGCCGGACAACGGGAACGAAATCTACATCGACCAGGACAACTTCTCCGGGCGCCTGGGCTACAGCGTGCCATGGGATGAGCGGCTGCTGCTGCGCGCGGGCGCGGACCTGGAGCACAAGCGCGCCATCGTGGACGTGCTCACGGTGGAGAACGGCCAGGAGGTGGAGGAGGACACGGTGCGCGTGCCCGTGGCGCTGGCCACCTTCACCGGCGCGTACGCGGAAGGGGTGTGGACGCCCAATGACAGATGGACGGTGGTGCCCGGCCTGCGCCTGGACAGCTACCACCTGTCCGGCGGCTTCGACCACAAGGTCATCGAGCCGCGCCTCACCGTGCGCCACAAGCTCACCGACACCGTGACGCTCAAGGGCGGCGCAGGGATCTTCCACCAGCCGCCCACCACCCTCATCAGCCTGCCGGTGGTGGACGTGGGCAGTCTGTTGTTGGGGCTCCAGGAAGGCGTGCAGCTCTCCACGGGCGTGGAGTGGAAGGCCTTCGACAAGTGGGAGGTGGGGCTGGACGTCTATGTGAACCCCATGCTGCGCACCATCGAGCTCACGCCCTTCTCCGACGAGGGCCTGACGGACGACATCGGAGACCCGGGGGACCCGGACGTCGTTGAGCCTCCGCCCGGTGGGGGCCCGCCTCGCCAGGACGGCTTCCGCCGGGTGCGCGCGCGGCAGATCGACGTCGATAGACCGCCTGTCAGCCGGGACGACTGGGACATCCCGGACTTCACCAGCCATGGCCTGGCGTATGGGTTGGAGGTGCTCATCCGCTACCCGCTGGGGAACAACTGGTTCGGCTGGCTTTCGTACAGCCTCCAGCGCAGCACGCGGCGCACCACCTTCTATCGATATGACTCGTCAGGTCGGGCCATCTCCGAGGACTCCGCGGACCTGCCCTTCGCGTTCGACCAGACACACATCTTGAACCTGGTGGTCAGCCACAAGTTCTCCAACAACATCACCCTGGGAGGCGTGCTCCATTTCAACAGCGGACGCCCGGAGTACGGCACCCTGGGAAGCCAGACGCACCGCGAGGGCGTGGACTCAGACGGCCGCCCCGCGTGGGTGCAGGTGGATCGCGATCAGGTGGACCGGCTGCCGCCCTTCTTCCGCTTCGACCTGCGCGTCTCCAAGGCCTGGGCCTACGAGACGTTCACCCTGGAGGCCTATCTGGACATGCTCAACGTCACCCTCAACACGGAGACGCTGGGCTTCGACTACCTGGGCGGCGGCTACAGCCGGCAACCCCTGACCAAGAGTGCGGTGGGACTGCCCATTGCCCTGCCCATCATCGGCGTCAAGGGCCGGTACTGACCTGTCCTGAAGGGCAGGTCCACTGCTCGGGGGTGAACCGATTTTCGCGCCCCCTGCCCTCCAGGGCTGCTCCACTCGTGGCCAGATGTGTCAGTATTCCGTGAGACGCGGGTTTTTCCAGCCTGCCCGGCACCGACGTGAAGGGTGGGGGAACAGACCTGTAGCGTCGGGGGGAGCACGATGATGGGTTTGTCCTGGGGGCCGGGAATGGCTCCGGCATGGGAACTGCCCGCTGACAGCGAGACGCCCTGCATCCTCCTCGAGCCGCTGCACGGGGAGACAGGCGAAGCGCTCGACTTCCGCTGGACGTCCATGAACGTCCCGGCGGAGGGCTGGGTGCGCTCCCTGGAGCTGGGCCGTCACGTGTCCCTGTGGACGCGGGAGGGCGCCGCGCTGTTCGACGTGGCGACGTTCGTGCGCGTGCTGATGCGCGGTGTTCCGCATGTGGGCCTGCTGCCGGGCGACCCGGCGGGGCGGCGGTACGTGGTGGTGCGGCACGGAGAGGGATTGGCGCTGTGGCTGTTGCCTCGCGACGAGGGCCAGGCGGCGGACGCGCATCAGGCGGAGCGGGAGCGGGCGGCGCGGCAGGAGGTGGAGGCCGCGCTGGCCAGGGCGGAGCAGACGGTGAGCGCGCTGCGCGAGGCGGAGGAGCGCTACCGGCTGGCGACGCGCGCCACGCACGACGTGCTGTGGGACTGGCACTTCGCCACGGACCACGTGCGGTGGGACCCGGGCACGGGGAACGCGTTCGGCCACGCCACGTCCATCCTGGAGCACAAGCTGGGCTGGTGGGGCGAGCGCGTGCACGACGACGATCGGGACCGGGTGGTGGACCGGCTGGTGGAGTTCGTCGCGTCCACGGGCGACGTCTGGAGCGAGGAGTACCGCTTCCTGCGCGCGGACGGCAGCTGGGCGCATGTCCTGGACCGGGGCGTGCTGGCGCGCGACGACGAGGGGCGCCCGGTGCGGATGATCGGCTCCATGATGGACGTCACCGAGCGCACCCGCCAGATGGAGACGATGGTGGAGGAGGCGCGCTTCCGCGAGCGCTTCATCGGCATCCTGGGACACGACCTGCGCAACCCGCTCAACGCCATCGTGCTGTCGGCGCGGGCGCAGAAGCGCCGGGGGCCGCTGGAGTGCACGCCGGAGCAGCACCGGCAGCATGCGCAGCGGATTGAGTCCTCCGCGACGCGCATGGGGAACATGATCGCGGACCTGCTGGATTTGACGCGCGCCCGGCTGGCCGGCGGCATCCCACTGCGCAAGGGCCCCACGGACCTGGGGGCGGTGTGTCAGCAGGTGGTGGACGAATTGTCCGCGGCGTACCCGGACCGCGCGGTGGCGGTGGATGTGGATGGCAAGGCGGAAGGGGAGTGGGACTCGGAGCGGCTGGCGCAGGTGCTCTCCAACCTGGTGGGCAACGCGCTGGAGCACGGCAGTCCGGACGCGCCGGTGTTCCTGCGCTGCTGGGCGAAGGGCGAGCACCAGGTGCTGGAGGTGCAGAACCCCGGCTCGCCCATCCCGGAGGAGCTGCGTGAGCGGCTGTTTGATCCGTTCCACCAGGGCGAGGGCGAGCGTGAGCAGGGCGGCCGGCGCAACAGCGGGCTGGGGCTGGGGTTGTTCATCGTGAAGGAGATTGTCCTGGCCCACGGGGGGACGGTGGAGGTGACGTCGACCCAGAAGGAGGGGACGACATTCACGGTGCGGCTGCCTCGGCCGCCGCGCCCGAAGGCGAAGGCGAAGGCCGGCCGGAGCCGGACGCGGACTGCCTGACCTTTTTGGAAGGGGTGAGCGTTCGCAGCCATGCGCTGAGGGAGGGAGCGTCCGCCGCCGCACGCCGCGCGTGTTGTGCGAAGGACCGAAGGGGATGGGCCGGGAGGGCAGGGGCGCTGCTCGCTTCGTCGGAGTGCGTTTACCGGTTGATCAGGCCGCACGGCTCGTGAGGCCCTCACGCGGAGGCAGTCCCCATGCGTCTCAATCCCCCTCGCAATGTTTCATTCCGTTCCTCCCCCTGGACGGCGCTCTGTCTGGCCGCGGCGCTGGTGGGCTGCGGTGCTCCCATCAACGAAGCCACGGAGGTGACGGGCCAGTCCTCGGACGCGCTGGTCTCCTCCAATGGGCTGACGGTGAATGGCCTGACAGTGAATGGCCTGACAGTGAATGGCCTGACGGTGAATGGGCTGACGGTGAATGGCCTGACAGTGAATGGCCTGTCCACGAACGCATTCCAGACCTGGTTCCACCAGGACCCCGCCACGGCGGAGATGGTGATGCGCTACGTGGTGAGGTGCTCGATGGCGGCGGGGATGACGCTGACCTACCAGTCGCCGTCCACGGGGAAGAGCTACCTGTGGGACGGGAGTCTGGGATTGGCGCCGGGGTGGGCCGGGGGGCAGCCGGCGACGGTGGCGGAGCAGCAGGTGGTGAGCGCGTGTCTGGCGGCGCACGCGAACAAGTACGGCGTGCACGTGAACATCTCCGTGCTGGGGCGCGACGCGGTGGGCGGGACGATGCCGTACTCCACGGACGAGCTGAGCACCTACAACGAAAAGGAGGCGTGCTTCTTCGGCAACCTCTTCACGGGTGAAGGCACGTTCGCGGCGAACGACGGCGCGTACCTGGACTACGACGAGAGCACGGTGCGCACCTGCGGCCTGTCGTCCTGGAGCGACACGACGGCGTGCACGCCGATGAAGCACGTGGGCGCGTGCCGGTACTACTGCACGCTGGACGCCACGCGGACGTACTACACGCGCTGCACGTACAACGGCGTGAACTACCGGCCCATCACCACGCGCATGCTGTCCCAGGACATCTACCGCTGCGGCGACGGCGTGTGTCAGCTGACGGAGAAGTGCGGCGGCAGCAACACGGCGGACAGCTGCGCGGCGGACTGCGGCCCCTGCAAGTAGTCAGCGGGGCTTCCTCAAGTGGAGCGGGGCCGCGCGGCGTGGAGCCGGTAGCGCGTGACGAGGTCCCCCCACCAGCGGCCGATGGTCGCGACAGTGGCCGCTCCATCCTGGCCGTGGCGCACGGGGTGGTCCATGCGGATGGCGTCCCAGCCCCGGTGCTCGAGCACCACGCGGGTGCCGCCGAAGGTGGGCTCGAAGCGGACGTCGACCTCGGTGGTCTCTCCGGGGGCGAAGTTGCTCGCGCGCCATTGGAAGACGAGCCGCGCGCCGGGCTCCCAGACGAGCACGCGGCCGATTTCGTAGATGTCGTTTTCGAAGGACTCCAGCAGCCGGCCGCCGGGGCCGGGCGGTTCGAAGCGCAGGACGCCGCGAGGGTTCCGCAGGCCGCGGTAGCGCGGGCCCTTCTTCCACCAGAGGTCGGTCTCCTCGGTGAAGACCTCGAAGGCGTCCAACGGGGACACGGCGACGAAGGTAGTGACGCGGGCGCGGTCGGCCGTCATGACTTGCGGCCTCTGGAGGGCTTCGTGCCGCGGGTGCGTTCGGCGTGGGCCTTGAAGGCGCCCAGCTGGTCGCCCCAGAAGGACTCCACCTCGTCCAGCCAGCCGCGCAGGGCGGCGAAGGGCTCCGGGCGCAGCGAGTAGACGCGCACGCGGGCGTCGTCCGAGTCGATGCGCTCCTCCACGAGCCCCGTCTGGCGCAGCACGCGCAGGTGGCGGGACATGGCCGGGGGGCTCATGTCGAACGCGGCGGCCAGCTCGCCGGCGGGGTGGGGCCGGTGGCGCAGCCGGTCCACGACGCCCCGGCGCGTGGGGTCGGCGAGGGCGGCCAGGGTGCGGTCGAGCGCGGACGGGGTGGCCATGGCGGACGAACCTACTTCGGGCCGAAGACGCGCTGGGTGAACCACCAGCGGTGGCCTTCGAGGTCCTCGGCGCCGTAGGTGCGGTTGGTGCCCCAGTCGTCGCCGTAGTTCTTGGTCTCGGGCTCCATGAGGATGACGGCGCCGGCCGCGCGAGCCTGGGCGCAGTGGGCGTCCACGTCGTCCACGTAGACCGTGAGGGTCTGCGTGTTGACGCCCCCGTGCAGCCGGGGGCTCTGGTGGAGGCCGTGGCGCCCGGAGGAGTTCACCATGATGACGCCGTCGCCGTAGGCCAGCTCCGCGTGCACGATGCTGTTGTCCGCGCCCTCCACCTTGAGGCGCGTCTGGAAGCCGAACGCGCGCTCCAGCCAGTCGATGGCGGCGGGAGCGTCCACGTAGAAGAGGCTGGAGGAGATGCGCGGCCAGTCCTCGGGGATGGGCTTCATGGCGGTGACTCCGGGCGGACGAATTTCGTTAACGTCAGGGTGAATGATTAACCCTGACGTTAACGGTCGTCAATCCGTGAGCCGCTAGAAGACGCCCGGCAGAGGCCGGTCGCGGCCGGGCATCCGGGGGGCCTGGGCGGGGTCGGTGGACGGCGCCTCTTGCGGTCCGAGGATGGCCGGTAGGGAGGCCGTGAGCCGCCCCACGTACAGCAGGCCCCGGAAGGGCTCGTTGGGCGAGGTCTCGCGCAGCTGGAGGTACGGGCTCAGGCCGGGGCGGGCGGCCACCGCCGGCGCGGGCGTGGCGCCCACGATGCCGCAGACCAGCTTGCTGTCGCGGTTCAGGTCGCAGCCCCATCGCGTGCCCTGCGCGTAGCTCATGTCCAGCACGACGAGCGAACGGTTCTCCTTCATCAGGTGCGCCATGGGGGTGAAGGACGGGTCCCACTGCGTGCCCTTCTCCATCTGCGTGTGCGTGTTGCCGGCGAGCACCACCTGGACCTCGTCCGGCTTCGCGGCACGGCGCTTCGTCCAGACCTGGGCCAGGGCCGCGTCGCGCTCGCTGCCGTTCATCAAGTCCGTGTCGTAGGCCACCACCGTCACCCTCAGTCCCGCCGCGCGCAGGGCCCGCACGCGGTCGATGAGTTCCATGACGGCGCGGCTGCTGCGGCCGTCCTGGTACGTGCGCGTCCAGAAGCGACCTTCCAGCAGCGCGTCCTGGTCGGCCGGGGCGCCGGGGCTGGACAGGTACGCGTTCACGCGCGCCTGCTCCGTGTCGGGGATGGACAGGCCCAGTGTCACCGCGAGCCCGGACTGGGCCGCCTGGCACACCACGTGGCCCACCACTTCCGGCACTTCGTTGGAGCCCAGTTGCTCGCCGATGAGCAGCGTGAGGCCCGGGTGCAGCAGCTCCGGCAGGCCGCGCACGGACGTGGTGCACGGGCCTTCCGCGACGGCCTCTTCCTTCCAGCGCTCCAGGTAGAACTCCGGCGCGCGGACGGGGGCGGGGCGTTTGTCTTCCGCCGCGTTACCGGCGAGGACTTCGACAGAGGGCGCGGACTCCAGCCGCAACGTGAGCGCCTGCTCCAGGTCCAGGTCGCGGGTGCCCTGCTGGGCGCCGCGCAGCATGGACAGCCGCTTGGTCATCGCGTCGTCCTGGTCGAAGTCCACCTCCTTCACGAAGGGATTGGACACTTGCTCCCCGCGTTCCAGGTAGACCTTCCACCACACCTTCTTCCACTCAACGTCATTGCCCGCCGCCTGGTGCGTCATGCGGAAGATGCGCACGACGGACTGGCGCGGGCTCAGCGCGATACCTGTCACCAGGTAGCGCGTGTATGTGGTGTTGCGCGAGCCGGCCCGGTCGGGTTCGGACCAGGCGGTGACGAGCTGGTTGGGGTCCTCCGTTTCCTCGAAGGTGTAGCCCTGTTCCTCCAGCAGCTGGCGCGTGGCTGCGAGCGCCTCCGTCAGGGGTTTCTGGAAGACGTGCTCGTATTTGGGCAGCGCCGCTTCGGGTGCACGCTTCGAATGGGCACAGCCGACGGACAGCAGGGTCAATGCGACGACGAGCCAACGACAATGCATTCTGCCCCCCCGGGAGAAATGCGAAGCGCCTCTCAGTAAAGCCTATGTCGCGCCGGAAAGGACAGAGGGGCTGTCTGGACGTCAGCCTGGGCTCATCGGTTCCAGCTCCAGGTCTCGGGGGACCAGGAGGAAGCGGCTGAAGACCAGCAGCTCGCGCTGGCGTTCGAGTGGCAGGTTGCGTTTCAGGGCCTCCTGGCGAAGGCGCTCCAGCGCCTGTTTGAAGGCCGCTGGCGAAGCATAGGTGCGGCCCGTCACGCGTTGAGGCCTCCAAAGGGCTTCAGTGCTTTCTCCACGGTTGGGAGGGCGCCTTTGACCATGCCGCGATGCAGGGCTTGCTGTGCGGCCTGACGCATCAGGTCCGGAGTGAGCGCGCCTTGCGCGCAGTCATCCAATGTTCTGGAGGGAGTCGTGATCCGCACGGCCCCCGCCCACTGGCGCTCGGAGTCGAGCAGGTCGGCGTAATGGAGCACGACGGGCTTTGGCACGCGCAGGCGGCGCGTCTTCCACGCCTCCGGGATCGTCAGATGGATCCGCGCGGGCAGGACGTCGGAGAGGTCATAGAGCGCGAGCGCGGTCTGATGGGAGAAGGTTCCCACCTGTTCTGACCAGAGCCACACCGCGACGAGGTCCTCGTGCTCGCCCGCTGGGAAGTGCACCAGCCGGTAGATGCCCCGCTGGATTCGCAAGGCTCGTCCGATGCGCACGTAGTGGGCGAGCAGTTGGGGCGAGTAGCCCGCCTGGGCAGCCTGCTGCGTCGTGAAGTGACCCTCCTGTGTCTCGGCCACGCGGTAGAGTTTGTCCCAGTCCGGCTTGATTGGGGGCTCGGTGCTCATGCACGAAAGTATAATCTGGTTTTAGTTTCGTGCAGATATGCGGGCGTCTATTCGCACAGAGGTTAAACTGGGATTGTAGTTTTGAGCTGGGAACGCCCCCGAATGAGGTTGGTCGTAGCTGGCGGGGGCCTTTCGTCGTTACCGACGAGGATCTCCACAGAGGGCTCGGATTCGAGCCGCAGGGTAAGCGCCTGCTTTTAGTTCCGCCAAGAGACGGTCTACTAGCTGGACTTTCGGTGCCGCGCTTCTGTGGCCGTGACTGCTGCACGGAAAGTCTCTCCTCCTGCTTCTTCAACAGGAGGGGGCCCGTGGAGGCTTCCGAACTACAGTTGTAGGACCAAACTGCTAGGAGGAAATCTTCTTTCCCTTCTTGTAATGGCGCTCATAGAAGGATGTGCCTGGCTCGTAATCCCTGATGTTCCCAGGATAGATGCTTGCATGCTTCTTCTTGTCGTTGAATGCCAGGAGAGGGCTTGCTGCGCGAATGAGAAGTGTCTCGATTTCTCTTTCGTGGTTCCGTTCCGCTACGACGTAGAATGAGAAGTAGGCCAGTTCCAGCTCTTGAACTCGCTTCCTGGCTTTAAGTCTCTGGAAGATCTCGCCGCGCCCTACGTATCGGGCGTATCCCATGGAGTCGTGCGCTACATAAACTCCTCGAGCATTTATGCCCGCTGCTTCCATGTCTTTGCGCACTGCATTCAGCGCTTCATAAGGAATCTTCTCCGCGAGTACGGTGAAGAGGCGAGGCTTTCCTCCAGGACGGCCAGGTCCTTGGATCAGCTGTCCCGACCGAACCGTCCATGTGCTGTTTCCCCAAATCTTCTCAGGGACGAGTTCCTTGCGCGATACTTTCTTGTTCGTCGAAGCCACGCGTGCTCCTTGGGGAAGGACACAACACTTTACCGGGCTGGAGGAGGACTGCCCACCAAGCCTGATTATAGGCTTGGCGAAGCCATCCAGCTAGGCGGCACAGCCGAAGAGACGAATTGATTCTGCCTTTGCGTGTAGTCCGACCTCTCGTCGCGGGCCAAGAGTTTCGCGTCAGCGCGACGGCGGGTACTTCTGGAGCTTCCGCTGGAGTGACCTTCGGTGGATGCCCAGCTTGCGCGCGGCTTCGGAGATGTTTCCGGCGCTGTCCGCGAGCACGCGGTGGATGTGCTCCCACTCTGCTCGCGCCAGGGACGGCGCTTGGAGCGTCTCCGGGGCCGCGACGTTGGGTGCCTCTTCAGCGCGCGCGAACGCCGCCAGGATGTCGTCCGCGTCCGCGGGCTTCGGCAGGTAGTTCACCGCGCCCAGCCGGATGGCATCCACCGTCGTGGAGATGCTGCCGTAGCCCGTCAGCACGATGACTCGCGTGGACGCGTCCACCGCCAGCAGGTCCCGCACCAGCTCCAGCCCGCTGTGCCCCGGCATGCGCAGGTCCACCACCGCGTACTCCGGTGACTCACGCCTTGCCGCGACCATTGCCTCGTCGTGGTTGCCCGCTGTCGTCACGTCCCAGCCGCGCTCGCGGAAGGCCCTCGCCAATCGCTCGCGCAGCGTGGTGTCGTCGTCCACCATCAACAGGCTGGGACGTTGATCCACTGGGGCCGTGCTCATGCCGCCGCCTCCTTCGCGTCCGCACCCGGCAGACTCAGGCTCGCCGTCGTGCCTTCTCCTGCCTTCGAGCGCAGTTCCAGCGACCCGCCCAACTGCTCCGCCAGCGAGCGTGCCAGGAACAGCCCCAGCCCCATGCCCTCGCCCGGCGCCTTCGTGGTGAAGAACGGCTCACCCGCGCGCTGAAGCACCGTCTCCGGCATGCCCTGGCCTTCGTCGCGCACCTCCAGCCGCGCTCCCGTGCCCTGCGGCAGCACTCGCAGCTCCACGCCCCTGCCCATGGGCGTCGCCTGGAGCGCGTTCTTCACCAGGCCCCTCAGCACCCGCGCCAACGCTCTCGGCGGTCCGTGGACGGGATGCGCCTTCAGCGCTTCCGGCACGTCCACCTTCACGCGCTCACGGCCGGACAGCTCCGACAGCGTCTCCTCCACCAGCCGCTCCAGTGGAATGGGCTGGAAGGGTTCGCCCGTCGTCTGACCCGCGTCCGCGGACATCTGCACCAGCACGTCCCGGCACCGGTCCACCTGCTGGCGGATCAGCCTCAAGTCCTCTCTCACGGACTCGGACGTCTGTGATGCCGCGAGCGCACGCTCCAGCTCCTTCGCCACCACCGCGATGGTGGACAGCGGCGTGGACAGTTCATGCGCCGCTCCCGCCGCCAGCGTCGCCAGCGAGGCCACCTTCTCCTGCCTCTCGTGCCTTGCCCGCGTCTGCTCCAATTCCTGCTCACGCAGCGTCAGCGCCCGCGTCACGCGCTGGATGAAATACACGATGAAGCCCGCCGCCACCGCGAACGCCACCCACATGCCGCTCAGGTGCAGCCGCATCAGCTCCGCGTGGTCCGGCCTCTCCAATCCCGGCAGCGTCACGTCCTGCAACACGAACAGCGACCCGAACGCCAAGAGCGTGAAGCCCAGCATCGCCCACGTGCGGCGCGGCGGCAGCAGCACCGTGCCCAGCGCCACGTTCACCAGGTACAGCGTCGTGAAGGGATTGTGCGTTCCGCCGCTCAATGCCAGCAGCCCTGTCAGCACCAGCGTGTCCCAGAGCATCAGCCCGAAGATGGCCGCTTCCGCCACCGGCCTCGCCTTCGCGAGCCCCGCGCGCACCGCCGCGTTCGTCACCGCCTCCACGCCCAGCAGCGCCACCAGCGCGGGCACCGGCAGCACCAGCTTCAAGCCCCACGCCGCCACCGCCACCAGCACCGCCTGGCCCACCAGCACGCCCCAGCGCAGCCTCAGCAGCCACACCAGGTTGATGCGGGCCCGGAGCGAGGGTTCGGAGGAGGGCGGCGGAGAAGACGTCATGGCGCGACGGAGGACATCGCCACGGAGCGGGCCACCGTGTCCAGCGCCGAGGCCGCCGCCCCGGGCGACTCCAGGTCCACCGTGGCGAGCCACGTGTCCCAGGCGAGCGCGAAGGTGCGCTCGGCCGCCGGCTCGTCCTCGGACAGCGTCAGCCCGTCCAGCACCACGTCCACCGTGGCGATGTTGGACGTCACCAGCCGGAAGGGCTGGGGCTCACCGCCTCCCGCCGGCACCCGCGTCCCCTCCAGCCACAGCGTGTGCTCCAGCATGTCCACGCCGCTGTCCGCTCCAGGCAGGCCCTCCGCGTCCGCGTCCGCGGGCTCGAAGGTGAGCCTCGCCCGGCAGTAGCGCCCCGGCGGCGGCCGCACCGTGCCCAGCGCCAGCACGCTCCCGTCCGGCCGCTCCAGGCCACTGACGTGCGGCGTGCCCAGCCTCAACGGCGAACCCACCGAGTGCGCGTGCGCGGTGCCAATCGGAGACAGCGCCTTCAAGAGCCGCCACCCCAGCGCCTCCTCGCACGGCTTCAACTCCACGCTGCCCAGCGTCACGTAGCCTCGCGTCAGCGTGAGCACCTGTCCGTCCGCTCGCGTGAAGGAACGCTCGCCTCCCGCCGCCTGCACACCTTGCGCGGTGGCCCGGTGCTCCAGCCCCAGCGTGACGGTCATGCCGTCCACGCGCTCTCCACATGCGCTCAATGCGCACAGCAATCCCAACCCTCCCAGACGCGAGGCGCGGATCATCACAGGTCGTACGCGAGCGAGAGCACCGCGATGGGCGTGGACGACACCCGGCGCAGCTGGTTGACGACAGGAATGCGCACCCCGGCCTGCACCACCACGTCCATGCCCGGGCTGAAGAGGACGTCCGGCGACGCGTACGCGATGAAGCCTCCTCCGGCCTCCTCTGGCGTGCCGTTCGTGTCCGGCGCCTTCTCCGCCCGGGTGTCCACGCCCAGCCGCACCGCCCACGTGGGGGACGGCTGGTATTGCGCCGCCACCTGCGTGCGCACCGACGCGCCCAGCCGGAAGTCGTCGCGCCCTCGCGAGGGCAGGAAGCCCAGGGCGCTCGCGAGGAACGACCAGTTGCCCCGGAAGCCCTGCCACGCCAGCCCCGCCATCGGATCCACGGAGCCGCTTCCGGGCTGCGCGTCGATGCCCAGCGTCGTGCCGTCCCTCGCGTGCAGCCGGGGGCCCGTGGGCAGCTTCACCCCTCCCACCACGCTGATCAGCTGGTCCGGCGAGAACTCCTTGTCCTTCCACACGAACGCCTTCGCCGTCACGTCGATGTCGCCCAGCCCCCAGCCGCGCTCCAGTCCCAGGCTCACGTCCTGGACCTCGCGGGCCTGGAGCGGCAGGTTCACCGCCAGCACCAACCAGGGCCTGGGCGCGTACGCCACCGCCACGTCCATGCGCAGCTCGCGCAGCCGCTGCGCGTCCACGCCCGTCACCCCTTCCGTGTGCCCCCACGCGCGCAGCATCGTGGACAGCCGCAGCCGCCCTTCGAAGGGCTGCTCGCCTCCCATGGATGTGAGGGTGGGGTCGCCGCAGGCACAGCTCGCGCAGGCCCAGGCCGGGGCGGTGGGCACGAGGAGCAGCGCGGCGCTCAGGAGGGCCAGGGTGGGGGTTCTCAAGGCGTGGCCACCCTAGCGTCCCCCCGTCCCGGCGCAGTGCGGCGTGTTGTCGCAGCCCGCCGGTGCGTCAACCCGGGGACGCACCGGTCGTCCCCCGGCCTGGGGAGCGGGCAGGGGAGCGGGGGCCGGCTGTCCGCCCGTCCATCCGTGCCTATCTGGAGAATGACACCGACCCGTCCGCGTTGAGGGAGGACACGCCGGAGGCATGGAGGTCATTCATGGGGCTGCTCGCACCGCTGGGACGGCTGCTGTTCTCGGTCATCTTCATCACCAGCGGGCTCAATCACTTCATCCAGCTCCAGGCCCTCACGGCCTACGCCCAGGCGTCCGGGGTGCCCGACCCGCGCACGGCGGTGCTGGTGTCCGGCGGAGTGCTGGTGGTGGGGGGCTTGTGCGTCCTGCTGGGCGCCTTCGCCCGCCTGGGCGCGGCCATGCTCGCGGTGTTCCTGGTGGCGTCCGCCTTCATGGTCCATCACTTCTGGAAGATGGATGACCCCGTCCAGGCGCAGAACAACCTCATCCACTTCATGAAGAACCTCTCCATGGCGGGAGGCGCCCTGCTCATCGTCTACTTCGGGCCCGGCCCCTTCAGCCTGTCGCGCAAGAAGCGCGAGAACGCCCTGGGCGGCATGAAGCTGGGCACGCCCCTGCGCTGAACTCGCGCGGGCGCGCCCCGTGGATCAGATCGTCCCGACGTGGGCGGCCTGCTGCGTGCGCAGGGTGAAGAAGGCGACCTCCGGCGTGCTGCCCCGGCGCAGGTACGGCCCGCCGAAGCCGAAGCCCAGCCCCTGGTTCACGTACAGGTGGTTGCCATTCACGCGGTAGTGGCCGCGGATGTACGGCTGGCCCGCGCGGCGGAAGATCGCCTCCGTGAGGCCCCGGACGATGAACTGCCCTCCGTGGGTGTGCCCGGAGAACTGCACCAGCCCCGCGTGCGCGGGCAGCTTCTCCGCGGTGGGCGGCGTGTGGGCCAGCACCAGCCGCGTGCCGGACGTGGGCGCGCCACGGAAGGTGGCCTCCACGTCCTCCTTGCCGGTGAGCCCGTCGTCGATGCCCAGCACCGTCAGGGGCGCGCCCTTCACGTTCACCACGCGGTGCTCGTTCTGGAGCACCGTGTAGCCCAGCGCCTCGAAGGACATGCGCAGGTAGGGCGCGTCCACCCAGTGGTCGTGGTTGCCCATCACCACGAAGACGGGGCCGTTGAGCCCCTGCAGCAGCTGGCGCACGCGCGGCAGCGGCTTGGGGCTGTGCGTGACGTAGTCGCCCGTGAGGAACACCAGGTCCGGCGCGGCCTCGTTCACCGCGGCCACCGCGCGGCGGATGCGCACGTCGCTGGTCGCCTGGCCCACGTGCACGTCCGACAGCTGCGCGATGCGCAGGCCGTCATGCACCGGGTGGATGCTGTCCAGTTGGAGCAGGTGCTCGGTGAGGACGAAGTGATCCCTCCATCGCAGGCGCCGGTCCGGCCGGAAGGGGTCGGGGCCTCGCGCCTGGAGCTCGTTGCGACCGTGGGGTTCCACCGCCTCGGAGATGGCGAGGGAGGCGGCGGCACCAGCGGCGTGACGGCGGCGGGCGAGTCTCAGGCGCATGCGTTCGGATTCCTCCGGCGGGGCGAGGCGATTGTAGAGAGCAGACCGGGGGGCCGTGAAGCCCGGGGGCCCGGCCCGCCTGCCCCCTTGCACGAAGGCACGGGGGCGGAAGCAGAACCGGGCCTCCTTCCAGAACATTTCCCGCGCCTTCCAGGCAACCATCACCCCCCCGTTGCGCCGGGTGCGACATGCGCACCGCCCCGGCGTCAGGGTGGGAGTCCTGCTCAGTGGCCGCGCAGGACGGTCAGGCCTTCCGACGTCAGCACCAGCAGCATGCCGGAGGTGCCGGAGCCGTCGTACACGAGCTGGAGGACCTTGTTGCCGCGCACGTCCGCCACCTTCTCCACCGTCTTGGACGGGGTCAGCCGGTAGAGGCCTCCCGTGTTGGTGCCGATGAAGAGCGAGCCGTCATTGGTGGAGGCCAGCGCGTTGATGCCGCCGAGCGCCGGCACGTCCGCGCCGACGCGGGTGCCCTTCTGGAAGGGGTTGGTGGCGGAGAGGATGGTCATCTCCCACAGCCCCAGGTCCTTGCTGCCCAGGTAGTACTTCTTGTCCGTGGTCTGCTGGAAGCCGCGCCAGGAGTCGAAGGTCTCCTGCGAGTTGACCTCCGGGAGGTAGGAGGACTTCACCTTCTGCTGGTTGATGCCCGCAGTGGTGGTGTCGTCCCAGTTCTCCAGCTTCGTGTCGGGCGTGACGATGCCGAAGTTCCACTCGTTCGCGATGAGCACGTCCCCGTCCGGCGAGATGCCCAGGCCGTAGGTGTAGCCGGCGTACTGGGAGCCCCGCGCGTCGAACCACACCGGGTGCCGGTGGGCGTTGTAGGTCAGGCCCCGGATGCGGGTGACGCCGTGGTTGGAGCCGAAGAAGACGTCGCCCTTGTTCGGGCCGCGCAGCACGGACGTGCAGCTGTACATGGCGCGGTCTTCGTCGAAGTGGTGGTCGTTGCTGTTGCGGATGCCCAGGCTGACGCCATCCACCACGGTGGGGCCCGTCTGGATGAAGGGGTTGCCGTTCGCGTCCTTGTTGGCGCGGCGGGACTGGTTGATGTGGCCTTCGAGGACGACCTGGCCGCTGGCGTCCAGCTTCACCGCGTCCACGTCACCCTGCTTGTAGAACTGGAGCCGGCGCGGGCTGAACGGGAAGCAGGTGGTCTCGTTCACCGGGATTTCGCACGGCTTCGCGGTGACGATGAAGTTGGTGTGGATGTCCGGCCACTCTGGATCCACGCCCAGGTCGTCCGCGTAGTAGCCCACGTAGGCGCGGCCCGCCTCGCCGCCGCAGATGACGCTGGAGGGCTGGCCCTCCGCCGCCTGACCCACGGGCCCTCCCACCCAGACCAGCTTCTGCGTGTCCGCGCGCACCACGCCAATGCGGTCGCCGTCCAGCACCCAGATGTTCTTGCCCAGGTCCACGCTGACCGACTTCACCCTGCCGATGCCGTAGCGGTCCGAATAGTTCGTCACCGGATCCGCGGGCCATGGATCCACCGTGCCCGCGTCCGTGCCGCCGTCGGTGCCGGCATCCGTGCCCGCGTCCGTCCCGGCGTCGGTGCCCGCGTCCGTCCCTGCATCCGTCCCTGCGTCGGTGTCCGTGCCTGCATCCGTGCCCGCGTCCGTCCCTGCGTCGGTGTCGCCCCCGGTCCCCGCATCCACCCCTGGCCTCGGGTCGACATTGTCCGTGTCATCAATGGGAGTCGTGGGCCCGTCGGACCCTCCGCAACCCCACGCCGACAGCACCATCGCCCCCACACACACGCCCAGCCCCAGCAGTCGTCGATTCACCATGGTCTCCCTACGCGCCACCTAAGCAAGCGGCGTACCCGCCCTGGAGATCAGGCTGTCCGTGCGGCATTCCCTGGAGAGAGGGCAATTTCCTTCCCAGCCAGGGCAGCGGCCGACCCTGAAGGGGCAGTAAAAAAGCCGGGCCCGCTCCCCTGGTGGGAAGCGGGCCCGGTGAGAGGCATTGAAGAACCTGTCCGACGGCCGGACTACTTCTTGGGCTTGGGCGAGGTGGCCTTCAGCTCCAGCGCGACGGAGTCATCTCCCTCCAGCTGGAACTTCGCGCGCACGTTGGCGCCCTCCGGCAGGTCGCTCACCTTCGCCGGCTGGTCGTCCAGGGTCACCTTCGTCTTGTCGCGCACCTCCAGCTTCACCTCCGGCAGCGTGTCCTTGCGCGCCAGGGTGATGTCGTCTTTGTCCTTGGCCTTCACGGTGCCTTCCATGTCGAAGGCGTACTTCTCCTTCCACACGCCCGTCTGCGCCGCGGCCTCCTTGGAGGTCTGCGCGCCCACGACGCTCTTCGCGGCGTCACCGATGGCGGGGCCCACCTGCTGGGCCTCGATGCCCGTGGACCGGCGGCCGTGCTGACGCGAGCTGGGCGCGCTCGGCGCAGGGTTCTCCGGGGTGCCGGTGGGTTCCTGCGCGAAGGCAGTCGTTCCCAGACACAGCACTGCCGCGATGATGAGCTTCTTCATGGTCCGCTTCCTTTCGTGGATGGGTTTCGTGTCCCCGTGCTCAATGTTCAGACGGGCAGGCAGAGCTGCTTCACGGTGGTGAGCAGCGCGGACAGGTCCAGCGGCTTGCGCAGGTAGCCCGCCACGCCCATGCCATCCACCGTGTCGCGCACGTCCAGGTCCGCGCTGGCCACCACCACCGGGATGTCCGAGCACGCGCGCTCGTGGCGCAGCGCCTCGCGGAACGCGACGCCGTCCATGCGCGGCATCATCAGGTCCAGGAGGATGAGCTGTGGCCGGGGCTCCGACGAGCGCAGCCGCTCCAGCGCCTCCAGCCCGTCCGCCGCCAGCTGCACGGCGTAGCCCTCCAGCTCCAGCGCGTCCTGGAGCGCATCCCGGATGTCCATGTCGTCGTCGACGACCAGCAACGTGTGATGGGCTTCCATCCCAATCCCCCTGCGAACCCTGGAGCGCCCACGCCGTCCCCCGAGCCGGGACGGCGGGCCTCCGCTTCGCCAGGACGAATCTGTGTCCGGGGGCGGGAGAGCGGAAGCTCACTATGTAGGCGGCTGCCTACCAGTGAGCACATCCCCAGCGGGGGCTCGCCTGGCGGGCTGGAGGGGGGGCTACTCGCAGCGGTCGCAGAGACCGCGCAGCTGCACTTCCACGGCGCGCTGCGACACGGCGCGGGGAACTCCCCGGGCGGTGGTGAGGCGCACGGACTCTTCAGGGAGGCAGGCGACGGTGCCGCAGTCGGTGCAGGTGAAGTGGGGGTGGTTGTTGGCGTGCTCGGTGGCGCCGGCGCGCTTGAGCTCGAAGCGCCAGACGTGGTCGCCCAGGTCGGCGCGCACGACGAGGCCGGCCTCGGTGAGGTCGGTGAGGTTGCGGTAGATGGTGACGCGGTCGTAGCCCTCGCCGCCCAGCTCCTCCACCAGGTCCGCGTGGCTCATGGGGGCGGTGGCGGTCTCCAGCTTGCGCAGCACGGCCACCCGGGGGGCGGTGCTGCGCAGCCCCGCGGCGCGAATCCGGTCCTGGAACCCGGTCAGCTTCTCCTGCGCCGTGACTTTCTTGGCACCCATGGGCGGTCGAATAACACACCGCCGCGCCCACGTCCCCCCACGCCTGTGCAAACGAAGTGTACCTGTAGCCCGGTTGTACTTGTGACGCGGCAGGCCAGCGCCAGGCCTCCCTGGTCCGTGGCCTTCCAACTTCCAACACTTCCAAAGGGTTGCCTTGACTCGGAGGCCCCCGTCACCAGACTGCGCCCTTTCCACACCCTGGTGGCGGGCCGTTGGGGTCCCACCTTCCAGAACGACCTGTCGCCCGCGCTCGTCCTCCTCCTCCAGTCCCCCGATGAAGCCCACCCTGCTGCTCGTCGAAGCCCCGGGTTCCCACCGGGAGCTCCTGTCCCTGGCGTTCCAGGGGCAGGGGTGGCGGGTGCTGCTGGCGGTGGGGGTGGAGCCGCTGGTGCAGGCGCTGCGCGAGTCCCCGCCGGTGCACCTGGTGCTGGCGGCGGGGGCGCTGCTGGCCTCGGAGGCGGGGCGGTTGGGCGCGCTGCGTGAGGCGCTGGCCGCGTCCGGTGCCTCCCTCTGGGTGGAGGCGCCACCGGCCGAGCAGGACGCTCTGCGGCGGTCGGGCCTGCCGGTGGCGGGGTTCCTCGCGACCGGGATGTCGCTGGGGGCTCGGGTGGAGGCGGTGCGTCAGGCCCTGCCCAGGGAGGCGCCAGGCCGCCAGGCCGCGCTGCGGGTGCTGGTGGTGGAGGACGACCCCGTCTACCGCAAGCTCCTGCAACTGGCGCTGGCGCCCTTCCGCTTCGAGCTCATGGAAGCGGAGGACGGGATGTTCGCGCTGGAGCTGGCGCGGCGGCACCCGCCGGACATCGTGCTGGCGGACGTGCTGATGCCCCGGCTGGACGGCTTCCGGCTGTGCCTGGCCCTGCGCCAGGACCCCAAGCTCGCGCGCGTGCCGGTCATCCTCACGCACGCCACCTCGCCGGACGAGCTGGACCTGCGCATGGCCGCCAACGTGGGGGCCAACGCCTTCGTGCGGCGCTCACAGGGGGATGACGAGCTGGTGGCCACGCTGCTGCGCGAGTCTCGCGCGGAGGGGCCCCTGCCCGCGCCCGTGCACGGCGAGCTGTCCACGGAGACGCACCTGTACGCGATGGTGCGCCAGCTGGAGCGGCGGGTGGGGTTGCTGGAGCAGGCCGAGCGCACCGCGCGCGAGAGCGAGGAGCGCTACCGGCTGGTGGTGTCCGGCTCCTATGACGGTGTGTGGGATTGGGACGTGCGCAACCAGCGCATGTACTGGAGCCCGCGCCTCCTGGAGATGCTGGGGCTGAAGCCGGAGGACTTCGCGGGGACGTCGGAGGCCTTCCTCGCGCGGGTGCACCCGGAGGACCGGGACCCGGTGGCGTCCGCGCTGGCGCTGCACCTGGAGCAGGGCGCGCCCTACGACGTGTCCTTCCGGCTGAAGCACGAGGCCGGGGGCTACCGCTCGTGCGTGAGCCGGGGCCGGGCCATCCGCGACACGCAGGGCCGGCCGGTGCGCATGGCGGGCATCATTGGCGACGTGACGGAGCAGCTGCGGCTGTACCGCGAGGCGCGCGAGGCGGTGCGCGTGCGGGACGAGTTCCTGGCGGTGGCCGCGCACGAGTTGCGCACGCCCCTGGCCGCGCTGCGGCTGCGCGTGCAGGGCACGGCGGCGGCGCTGAAGCTCGAGCGCCAGGTGGCGCCGGAGCGGTTGGAGCGCGCGCTGGTGGCGGCGGACCGGCAGGTGCAGCGGCTGGCGGACCTGGTGGAGGGGCTGCTGGACGTGTCGCAGATGCAGGGCCACGCGCCCCGGCTGAACCTGGAGGCCGTGGACCTGGGGCAGGTGGTGCGGGACGTGGTGCTGCGCTCGGAGGAGCTGGCGTCGCGCGCGGGGTGCCTGCTGGTGGTGCGCGACGTGGCGTCCGCGGTGGGGCACTGGGACGCGCTGCGGCTGGGGCAGGTGGTGACGCACCTGCTGGTGAACGCGGTGAAGTTCGGCCCGGGCAAGCCGGTGGAGCTGGAGGTCCAGGCGGACGAGTCCACGGCCTGGCTAGTGGTGCGCGACCACGGCATCGGCATCGCGCCGGACCGGGTGGACGGCCTCTTCCGCCGCTTCGAGCGCGCCGTGCCCGCGCGCAACTACGGTGGGTTGGGGCTGGGGTTGTACCGCCTGGCTCGCATCGTGGAGGCGCACGGCGGCGAGGTGGCGGTGACGAGCACCCTGGGGCAGGGGGCGACGTTCCGGGTGCGACTGCCCCGAGCGGGGCCTCCGGTGGGCCCCGCCTGACGGCCGTCCGGGCGGGCGGCACCTCTGTTGGATGATCCACATCCGGTGGACGTGCGCCGCTGTCCATCCGGGAGGAAGGACGCAACTTCCCCGCATGAAAAAGCGACCCACCGTGCTGGTGCTCAACGGAAGCGAGGATCTCATCGAGGCGCTGGAGGAGGTGCTCGACGGGGTGGGCTTCCAGACGAAGGGCGTGCGCGTGCAGGACGTCATCCGTGGCCCCCTGGACTTCGCCACGCTGGTGCGGGAGACGGCGCCTGCGGTCATCGTCTACGACATCAGCGTGCCCTTCGACCTGAGCTGGCACGCGTTCCAGAAGCTGGCCGCGAATCCCGCCGCCGCGGGCATCCCCTTCGTGCTCACCACCACCAACCGCGAGGGCGCGAAGGAATACACGGGGACAGATGTCATCGAGTTGCTGTTGAAACCCTACGACATCGACCAGTTCACCCGGGCGGTGAAGCGGGCGGCGAAGCGGGGGGCTGTCGAGGCAGGCGCACGGTGAAGGTGGTGCCCGCCTCCTCCGTGCTCGTCACGCTCACGGTTCCGCCGTGGGCGTGCACCACCTGACGCACGATGAAGAGGCCCAGGCCGATGCTGCGGTCCGAGCGGTCTGCCTGGTGGGGGGTGCCGCGCTCCAGGGGGGCGAAGAGGCGCGGCAGCAGCTCCGGGGAGATGGGAGCGCCCGCGTTGTGGACCTCCAGCACCACCGTGTCCACCGTCCCCAGGCTGCGCACCTGGATGGGGGCATCCGGGTCGCCGTAGGTCAGCGCGTTGCCCAGCAGGTTGCCCACCACCTGGGAGAGCCGGTCCGCATCCCATGTTCCCGCGCCGTCGCCCGCGGAGGTGACCTGGAAGACGCGTCCGGGGGCGCGCGTCTGGGCCTCCTCGACGGCGGTCTCCACCAGGGCATGGAGGTCCGCGCCCTGGAGCTTGAGGGGGAAGTCGCCGTGGCGCACCTGGGTGAAGTCGAGCAGGTCGCGGATCATCCGCACGGCCCGTTCGGTGGCGGTGCGGATGCGGTGCACGCGCTGCTGCTGTGAGTCGTTGAGCCCCGCGCGCTCCAGGAGCAGCGTGGAGGACAGCAGGACGGAGGACAGCGGGCTGCGCAGGTCGTGGCTCACGATGCCGATGAGCTGCCGCTCGAAGTCACCGCGCTGGCGTGCCTCCTGCTCCAGCTGCTTCCGGGCGGTCACGTCCCGCAGGGCGCCCACCACCTGGACGACGCGCGCGGCTTCGTCACGGACGATGAGGGCGTGCTCCTCCACGTCCCGCCAGGCGCCGTGCGCGTCGCGGAACCGGTGGCTGCCGCGCCACACGTCGTCGCCGCCTTCGATGGCTTCGCTGAAGCCGCGCTGGACGGCGGCGAGGTCCTCCGGATGGATGTGTCTCCGCCACCAGTCCAGGCGTGGCACCCGCGGGTCGTCCAGCGGGCCCAGCAGGTCCTGTCCGCCGCTGCTCCACTCCAGGGTGTCTGTCTGGGGGTTCCATTCCCAGATGGCGTCCTGGGTGGCGCGAGCGGCCAGCCGGAAGCGCTGTTCACTGTTCCAGGCGCGCAGCTCCGCGGCGCGGACCTCCTCGAGCGCGCTCTCCGCGAGGGTCCGGCGGGCCTGCTCGTCGGACAGGCTCTGGCGGTGGGTGTCGAGCTCCTTCGTCACCCGGGTCTCGCGCTGGCGCTGCTGCCGGCTCCAGTGGGCCAGACCCAGGACGCGGGCGACCAGTTCCTGGGCGCGGAAGGGCTTGAAGACGTAGTCATTGGCGCCCGCGCCCAGTCCTTCGACGACGTCCTCGGGACTCTGATGGGAAGTGAGCAGTAGGACGGGGATGCGGGCCGTGGCGGGGATGCTCCGGACGAAGGCGCAGACCTCCAGGCCGGTGAGGCCAGGCGTCTCCCGGTCCAACACGAGCACGTCCGGCGGCGTCTGGATGCCAAGCGCTTCCACCAGCACGGCCCCGTCGGGGAACACGGCGACGTCACAAGCGGACGCGAGCGCGGCCTGCGTGGCCCGGGCTTCGGTGGGCGAGTCCTCCAACAGCCACACGATGGGGCGTGCCGCCGGGTCGGGGCGTGTCGGGGTGTCAGAGGGCATCGGGGATGGATGGGGTCCTAGTGCGTTCGTCGGATCCAAGTCCAGTGACGGCGGGCAGCGGCCTCGTCAGGGGCGGTTGCCCGGTGGACAGCCGGTCGCGCTGCGCGCACGCGCGTGGCTCCTGTCATGACCTGTGTCGCTCTGCTTCCCGGAAGAACTGCGTGAGCGAGTGCGTCAGCAGCGACTGGCGGGATTCCATGTAGCGGCGTGCGCGGAGGAAGGGCAGCCAGACGCGCTGGCCGACACGCACCTGAGACTCTTCGGGGTTCTGTCGCGGAATCCAGGTCCCCCCCAGGCGCTTCACCAGGATGCCACCCAGATAGGCCCCCAGGGCCGGGGCGGTGTGCGAGTCGATGAGGTCTCGCTTGTAGCGCTCCGGGAAGTTCTCCCGCCAGAAGTAGAAGTCGAGGTCCGTGAGGGACTCCGGTGTCGCGTCGAAGATGCTGGGCACCTGGGTATGGAGGGCGGCCACGAGGCCTTCGGTCAGGTCGACGTAGCCGCTGTGGACCTGCGCTGGACTCGCTACGTCCGAGGGCAGGGCGGCCGGGAGCCACTCTTCCGGTTCGGGTGGCTGGAAGGCATTGAGTTCAGCGATCTTCCGCTGACGTTCACTGATGGCGACCTCATCCGGCAGACGCGAGAGGAGCGGCGTCAGGTCCGGGTGGAAGCGGGGTTCAACTGGCGCCAGCGCGGCGCTGCGCTCACGCAGGGTGCGCAGCACCGTGTCGAAGTCGAGGTCGGGCCGCAGGTGGACATGCGCGCGGGCCTGGGCCATGCGCGCTTCGTCGCTGGCGAAGTCCGCGGCGGTGGGGCGCAGCACGAGGAGGACGGAGCCGTTGGGGAGTTCTTCTACGAGGTGCGCAGGCGTCGAGAGCATCCGTTCCCTGCCTACGGTCTCCACCAATTTCAGGCCGAAGACGTTCAGCCAACACACCTCATGAACTTTGTCGAAACCATCCCTCCGAGACACCTGCGCTTCGCGGCCGAAATGAGGGAAGCCCGCCAGTTCACGGTCAGCCATGCTGTGAGCCGAAGCATACGGTGCCGGGTAGTGGCGCGCCCACGCCCGAACCATTTCGATGAACCTTCTGCACTCCTCTGTCTCAGAAAAGAGTGAGAGGGGCTTCACGTCGATCCAAATTCGTAGCTTCGGGGCGAGCGGAGGAAATTGCAGACTGAGCATCATGTCCAGTTCAGGCGAGTGCGCACGAAAGAGTCCAATGGACGTGCTGTTCTCGTCGCGGCGCTCCTTCAGGGATACCCAGACATTTTCGCGGGAAAATTTGCGCCTGCGCTTTCCTCTGACGATATCCGGCGTCCATTTCCCAGCGCAGACAGCCAGCGCCTGAAGAAAGGGCGCGACCTCTCGCTCCACCTCGGCCATCTGGTCAAAGGCGCCTTCAAACGAAAACAGGAAGTTGTCATCCGCACTTGAGCTGTGAGCATCCAGCACGTTCATTGGACCATCACCTCCACCTCGCTCACCTTTTCCTGTGCTTCGCTCATGGCTGCCTCCAACGTTTCCGCCTTCTTGGGCTTGAGCCCTCCGCCCTCATATACGAGTCGAACCCTTTGGACCTGCGCGCTCTGACGCATCCCTTTCCGCAAGACCTCCAGCTTCCCCCCGTAGTACCTCAGCGCGTTCCTCGCATCCGCAGTCATTTGCGCGACCAGTGCGTCATTATCCAGCAGCTTGAGCTCCCGACTCTTGAAGCTGAATGTCTCCACGCGGGGACTCGGGCCAGCAGCGGGCCCTTCTTCGATGACGAGTACGTCCGCGAAGCGGATGTCCACCTTCGCCACCCCCACGTGCGTCTCGATGCGCGGCTGGTCGAGGTCCTTGAGCCACCGCCGCTGCGCCCGCGGCAGGGCGGCATCCGCCTCCAGGAGGGACACCATGGTCTGCTCGAAGGCCAGGCCCCGCGCATACCTGTCACGCACGAGTTGGTAGCCCGCCCACTTCAGTGGCCCCTTCTCCGCAATCCCTTTCTTGATTTCAGCGGCCCGAGTCTCCAGGTACGCCACGTAGTCGGCCCAGAGTGGCTGCGCAGAGGCTTCGGCAGGAGCCGATTCCCGCAGGGCCTGACGGTGCCTCGTCAGCTCCGCCACGTTCATCGGCAGGCGCTCTCCTGGGAACTCCGCTTCCAACTGCTTGAACTTCGCCTCCGCCACTTCCGCGGGGAGTCCAGCTGCCTCGGAGGGCATCGAGGGCCGGATACCGCCCCTTCTCGCTGCGCCCCCGCCGGCGGGGGCGGCACTCGGCGGCTCGCGATACCGCACCGCCAACGTGGCCTGTGCTTGAGCGATGCTGCCTCGCGCCTCGTACAGCGCCAGTGCGCCCGCCTCTCCCCACTCCCCCACCCCCATGGCCGCGAAGGCGCCCGGCCGCAGCGTCCCGTCCGGCGTGGGAAACAGCAATGTGCCGCCCTGCCCCAGCGCGTAGAGGTTGCCTCGCAGGAAGCGCCACCGGGCCTCTCCCGAGACGAGGTAGCGCGTTCCCGGCTGGCCTATGGCCGTCGCCAGGCCGCCGACGCCCAGGCTGAAGTCCCGGTGGAGGAGTTGCGCCTCCACCCGCCCGTCCACGTCCACCCGGCCCCAGGAGAAGGCCTCCACTCCTAGGGAGAGGAAGAGGTGTCGCTGGCGCATGCCACTCAGGCGCACCGCGTCCCAGCTGAGAATCACCTCCCCGTAGGCGGAAGTCCCCTCCGGGAAGGACGCCTCCGCCAGCGGCACGGAGGCCAGGCCCGCCACCTGGAAGCGCGCCAACTCGTAGTCCGGGCCGAAGACGCCTTGCCGGAAACCTCCGCGCTGCAGACGCCCCTCCAGCCGGGCCCGCAAGTCCACCGTCGGCGTCAGCGCATCCACGCCCACGCCCGCCACCGCGCCCCAGGCTCCACCCTCGCCCGGGCGTCCGCCCCATCCGCCCAGCAGGTGCGCCTCCACCCTCTTGCCCTTGCGCCCGCGCCGCAGCACCACGGCGGTGGCGTCCAGGTGCGCCAGCGTCATGGGCCTCGAGGTGCCTCCAACCTGCCCCCAGTCATGCACCGCCGACAGCGCCAGCGTGTAGCGCCCCGGGACAGGGGGGCGGCCGAAGAGGACGTGCTGTACATCCAGGGCCACTTCCGCCCCTGTCAGGCGAGCGCTCAGCACGTCCGAGGCGAAGACCTCCGCGTACACCGGCCCCAGCGTCCCCGTCGCGATGACGCCGGCTGGGTGGGAGTCGGGGTTGATGCGGTTGCCGTAGCGCCGCACCAGGTGCCCGGACAAGAGGGAGTAGCCCTCCATCATCCCCAGCCACACCGAGTTGGGCGTGTCCCCACCCACCATGAAAAGGCGCACCACCTGCCCCCAGTCGGACAGCGTGTCCCAGTCCTCCTTCCTCACGAGGCCGGCCCCTTCTCCTCCGCCCCACAGCCGCAGCCGCACCGGCGCACCGAGAATGAGGCGCAATGACTCGCCCTTTCCCAAGGCCACCATGGGCTCCACCTGCACGAAGCCTTCGTCGGTGCCCTCGCCCCTTCGCGGCAACAACGTCAACGTCGCCGCGTCCATGCGCAGCAGGTTCGTCCATGCGGGTGCCGAGTCTGACGTGGCGGGCGAAGAAGTCTCCTCCCCGGGCTGCGCCTCTCCCTCGCCTTCCTCTCCGGAAGACCCGGCCGAAATGGCCTCCTCCAGCCTGCTCACGATGGAGTCAAAGTCTTCCGGGGCAACCACCTCCTGCGCCCCTCCCGCCCCGGGGAACAGCAGCAGCAAGACGACGGTCCAACTCCAGCGCATGAACATCGGCGTCTCCTTGGAAAGCCCCGGCAGGGAAAAGGACAGAGTCTTCCCGTTCGGTCCGACAGGGCCGCAGGCAATTGCTTTGCGCTGAGGGCGCCAGACAGGTCATGGACAGACGTGTCACGCCATGGCGCCTGTCATGGGCCGCCCTGTTGGATCGCTCGCGGGTCACCTTCAGTTGGAGGACCGGTATGCCCGGGGCCTGGCCTTCGAGCAGACCATGGTGTCCCTCCTGGAAGCGGATGCGGCCCTGCCGCGGGCGCAGCGGCGGTGGCTCAAGGACTTCGACCAGCCGCGCATCGAGACGCACGTGGGCGTGGCGAAGGCGGACCTTCGCTTCGCGGACGTGCTCGTCATCGAAGAAGGGCCCGCTGCGGGCCCGAAGCCTCGCGTGGAGACGTTCAGCTTCAAGAGTCGGGACCTCCTTGGCCTTGATGGGGCTGCTCTGGCTGCTCAAGTGGTTGCGGACGCAAGAGCCGCACTGAAGTATTACGGTGAGACGTTGAATATCCGTAGGCCTGGGCTCGAACAGACGGCGCAAATCAAAAGGGTCCGATTGATCTATGAAGAGACCTTCAAGCCATTGGATCCTGATGCCCTTGGGCGTGCTGTGAATAGAGCTGAAAGTAGGGCAAAAGGAGTGGAGGTGCTGTTTCAATGAAGGCAATGAGTTCTCTTGAGCCGAAAGCAGGCGATCGCCTGCGATTCCTGCTGGACGGGGCACTTGGCCATCGGGCCGAATCGGACACCGAGCTCACGCCCTTCCTCGCAGCGCTGGAGTCTCACGCCGAAGGCTGGATGCCGGATGTTGTGAAGGGAGCGCACCGGCGAAAATACTCGCGCGCCTCCATCAAGAAAGCGTTGGAGGAGCAGCGCGATGAGTATGGAACATCCGTCGCACTTTACCGTGCACAGCCCTTGGTTGAGTTGACGCTCGATCTCGATCTTCCTCCATCAGGAAATCAGTTGAGCTGTAGCCTTGGTGTTCAGCCCCTCTCGTTGTTTTCAGACCGAGGGCGGTGTCTCATGTTTTTAGATATGATCAGGACCTTGGCTGCGCACTACCTGGTCGACTACGCCATGGCTCATGGCATGGCGGATCGGCAGCTCGCAGGAGCTCCGTACTTCGGTCGTGATGAAAAGGCCTCGCAAAGGGATGGCTTCGACAAGATCTACGAGGTGTTCTGGCTCAATGTCTTCGGTCCCAAGCTCGTGGAAGGCGTAGGTCGCGAACGGGTGCTCTCAACGCCTGCGCACCTCGTGGAAGAACTCCCCAACGGCTCCGTCCTCCTGGTGCTGTGGCCCACCGCCGCGGACTTCGCCAGAGACGAAGCGCGAGTGGCCCAGGCCCGCGCCCATGTCCACCTTCGGCCCGACCTCGACTTCGACACGGTGCTGCGCACGCTGAGGGAGCGCAGCGCCGCACTCGTCCCCGTCGAGCCGCGATTCCACCCGGACGTGGCTCCGTTCCTCTCGCGGCTGCCGGACGCGTTCGCCATCAGCGAGCGGCAACGGAAGATCGCCGAGCTCAACGCCTTCCGGCCTCCGGAGCCGGAGGAGTGGCTCCCGGCCGCCCTGCCCTCGGACGTGGGGAATCCGGAGCGCGTCCTCACCTCCTACGGAGACCTGGCTGAAGGACTCGTAGCCGCACTGCACACGAAGGTGCCGTCCATCATGGCCGCAACGCCCGAGTCCCTCACGGACCTGGACTTCCACTTCTGGCGGGAGAACTTTCCGGAGCGCTACAAGCGGGACCTCATCGACGGGCATACCGCCCCAGCCGTGGGGGCCTACCTGGGCGACGTGCTGGTGAAACACCTGAACGGGGAGTGGCTGCCACGGCGGAAGCTGGAGGAGTCCCAGGTGCGTGTCGGCCAGCGCGTCTGGCTGCCTTTCCTCCGCGCCCGTCGTTACATGCAGTCACGCCAGTCGCTGCTGGACTCCTCGCTCACCCAGTTCTTCCGCGAGGCGGAGCGGCACCGGGCCTGATGGAGAGCCCTTCGCTCAACTCCACGCCAGCCGTACTACCTCTTCGCGTCCGCGTGCGGCAGCCGCACCGTGAACGTCGTGCCCGCCTCCCGCGTGGACGTCACGTCGATGGTGCCTCCGTGCGCATGCACGATGGTCCGCACGATGTAGAGCCCCAGGCCCACGCTGCGCGTCGCCGCGTCCATGCCCGGTGCCCCGCGCTGCATGGGCTGGAAGATGCGGGGCAGTACGTTGGAGGCGATGGGGGCTCCGCCGTTGTGCACCTCCAGCAGGATGCTCCCGGGCACCTCCCGCAGACGCACCGCCACCGGCGTGTCCTCCGGCGAGTACTTCAGCGCGTTGCCCAGCAGGTTGATGAGCAATTGCGTGACGCGGTCCGGATCCCAGCAGCCGCGCAGGCCCGCCTGCGGCAGTGACAACTGGAGGTCGCGCTCCGGGGCGGTCATCCGCACCTCCTCCACCACCTGACGCACCAGCGCCCCCAATTCCAGATCCTGGCACTGCACCGGGAGCCCGCCGCCCATGCGCGCCTGGGTGAAGTCCAACAGGTCGCGGATCATCCGCACCGCGCGCTCCGCGGAGTTCTGGATGCGCAGGACGGCCTTCGTCGCGCGCTCGCTCAGGTCCTCGCGCTTGAGCAGCGACGACGTGCCCAGGGTGATGGCGCTCAGCGGGTTGCGCAGGTCGTGCGACACGATGCCCACCAGGTACTGCTCGAACTCCGTGCGCTGGCGCGCCGCCTCCTCCGCCAGCTTGCGCTCCGTCACGTCCAGCCCCGTGCCCACGAACCGCAGGGGCCGTCCGTCCGGCCCGAAGTGCACGTGGCCCCGCCCGGAGATCCATCGCTCGGCCTGGCCTGGCCTCGGGAGCCGCGCGCGGAACTCGCACGCGTATTCGCCGGAGCCTCCGGGCCGAGCGGCCTCCTCCATCGCGTGCTCCACCAGGGGCCGGTCCTCCTCCAGGACGAAGCGCATGGCCTCGTCGAGCAGCACCTCGCCTTGCGCGGGCAGGCCCAGCATGGCGCGGAAGCGCGCGTCCCAGGTGCCCCGGCCCGTGGTCAGCTCGATGTCCCAGCTGCCCATGTCCGCCGCGTCCAGCGCCAACCGCAGGCGCTCCTCGCTGGCCTTGAGCGTCCCCGCCAGGTCTTCCGCGCGCTGACGGGCCTGCACGGCTTCGGTGACCTCGTTGGCGACGACGAGGATGCCCTGGAGGCCGACCTCCGTCTCGTGCAGCGGCTGGTAGATGAGGTTGAAGTACGCTTCCTCCAGGGCTCCGCCCGCGGCCCGCGCCAGCCGCACGGGCAGTTCGTGGCCCACGTAGGGCGCCCCCGTGGTGAGCACTCCGTCCAGCAGCTCCCGGATGCCCTGGCCCTCCACCTCCGGCAGCGCTTCGAGCACGGGACGGCCCAGGACCTGGTCACTGGTGCGGCCCCAGAGCTGGCAGACGCGGTCGTTGGCCAGCGCCACGACGTGCGCGGGCCCCCGGAGGATGGCGAGCGCGACGGGCGCCTGCCGCAGCAGCGCGTGCAACTGGCTCAGCTCCGTGTCCGCCTGGACGCGCGCGGTCCGCGCCTCCCGCAGCTGCTGTTCGTGTCCGTTCTCCGCCTCCCATCGGGAGGTGACGTCCTGCATGGCGCCCACCATGCGCACGCCCCGGCCCGCCGCGTCGCGCAGGATGACGCCCGTGTCCAGCACCCGCACGACGTCGCCCTGGCGGTTGAGGAACCGGTACTCGTCCTGCCAGCGCGCCTGCGTGCCCTGGATGGCCGCGTGGATGCCGTGCTCCACCCGCTCCCGGTCCTCCGGGTGGATGCGCGCCACCCACCATTGCGCCAGGGGGCCTATCTCCTCGGGCGCGAAGCCCAGCAGCCTGCGCGTCTCCCCGCTCCAGGCGACCTTCTGCGTGAGGAGGTTCCAATCCCAGACGGTGTCCGCGGCCGCCTGGCTGGCCAGCCGATAGCGCGTCTCCGACGCCTCCATCCGCGCGTGGGCCTCGCTCAGCCGGCCCATCAGCAGTGCGCGGTCGAGGATGCCGGAGAGGTACTCCACCAGCGTCTCCAGGAAGCGCTTGGCCTGCGGCGGCACCGGCCGGGCCTCCGCGAAGCCCACGCAGAGGACGCCCATCAGGGCGCCGTGGGGCCACAGCCGCAGGCCCAGCAGGGTGCTCCACGCACTGGCCTCCAGCCCTTCGCGTTCGAAGTCCTCCAGCCCCCGCGCCTGCGCGAGCACCAGCGGCTCCTCGGCGCGCGCCACCCGGCCCAGGAAGGACGGCCCCTGTGTGTCCGCCCACCGGCCGGCAGGCGGAACGAGGTGCAGGGTGTGCGCGGCGGGGAACAACCTCCGGCCGCCCGCGTCCACGAGGAACAGCTCCGCTCCGGCGGCCTCCATCGCTCGGGCGATGAGCTCCACCAGCGGCTTGAGCGGGCCCCGCATGTCCGTGCCGGGCTCCAGCGACCGGGGCGCCAGCGCGTCCATCTGGCGCAGGAAGCGCTTCTCCCGCTGGCGATCCTCCAGCGAGTCGCCGGAGAAGAGGAACACCACGTGTTCCATGGCCTCCTCTATCTGCTGGAAGAGGCACTGAAGATCCGAGGCGTCGGGCTTGCGCGCCGGCTGGGCGTCCTCCCAGAGCTGGGGGATGAGCCGCCCCAGGAGCGTGTATTCCTCCGTCGAGTCCTCCTGCGTGGCGCCCACGCGCAGCCGCAGGTTGATGTGGGCCTCCTCCAGGCGCGTCCGCGTCTCCAACCGCTCCGGCGTGGCGCCGTGCTGGCAGATGGCCGCGACCGCATGGAGATATTCCGGGATCGTGGAGATGAGCTCCGAAGGCTTCAGTCCCTGCGTGCTCTCCAGCTCGCGTGCGGCCTCCGCGAAGCGCCGCACCAGGACGTCCAGGTTCCCTTTGATGAAGTCCGCGACGAGGTTCATGGGGCCGTAGAGATGGGGGTAGGGGCTCCGGCCTCCCGGTGCAACCGACCCGCCTGGTTTCGCTCGCGATTCCCGACAGGCGCGCGGGCGGGGGCCTGCCCCGCGTGGAGGTTCCGCGCGCCGCGAGGGGCAGGGAGGCACGTCATTCCTGGCGCCAGCGGCACGACCTGCGTAGGCTGCTGCTTGTGAGCAGCACCCCCGCGCGTTCCACCATCCTCATCGTTGACGACGAACCAGACCTGCGCGAGGTCGTGGCGGAGCTGCTGGAGATGGAGGACTACACGGTGCTCCAGGCCGCCAATGGCCAGGCAGCCCTGGACGTCCTCGCCGCCAACAACCAGCCCTGCCTGGTGCTGCTGGATCTGATGATGCCGGTGATGGACGGACACGAGTTCCTCCACCGGCTGCGGGAGGAAGAGCGCTACCGCGAGCTGCCCGTGTTGATGCTCACCGCCCACTTCTCCGCCAAGGCTCCGCCGGGCACGGTGGGCCTGCTGCGCAAGCCCGTGGACATCCCGGAGCTGCTGGCCATGGTGGCGCGGCACTGTCCCGCCGCCGCCTGAGCGCACGGCTTCACGCCGTCGCGGTGTGCACCGCGATGGCGTCCAGCAGCGCCTCCAGCTTCACCGGTTTGCCCAGCCGTCCGGCCACGCCTTGCGGCAAGGGCAGCGTGGGGTGCGCCGTCAGCACCAGCACCTGCATGCGCGCGAGCGCGCCGGTGCCGCGCAGGTGTTCGATGAAGGCGTGTCCGTCCATCACCGGCATCACCAGGTCCAGGAGGACGAGGGAGGGCATCCGCTCCTGCTCCGCCAGCAGGTTCAGCGCGTCCTGGCCGTTCGTTGCCGTGAGGACGCGGTAGCCCTCCGACTCCAGGATTTCACGCAGCGCCTCGCGGACGTCTTCGTTGTTCTCGACGAGGAGCAGGGTGGTGCGGTGTTGCGGAGTGGACACGCTTGCACGGTAGGGCACGGGCTCCAGCGTTTCCAGGGGGCCCGTGGGCCTGGACGGCCGGGAGGCGCGGGAGCGGGGTGGCGTGCGCCCTCCGTGATTCATGCACCGGCCCGGGGCAGCGTCAGGGTGAAGACCGTCCGCTGCGCGTCCGAGGTCACGGTGAGCGTGCCCCGGTGGCTTCGGGCAATCTGGTCGGAGATGAAGAGGCCCAGGCCCAGGCCCGACGGAACGTGGGCGCCGGTGTGCGCGCGCTGGAAGGGGTGGAACAGGGTCTCCAGCTCCGCCGGGGCGATGGTCTCCCCCGGGTTGCTCACCCGCGCGAGGACCTGCTCCGGTTCGCCCACGAGCGTCAGCTCCACGGTGGTGTCCGCGGGGCTGTACTGGAGCGCGTTGCCCACCAGGTTGCTCAGCACCTGCGCCAGCCGGTCCGCGTCCCAATTCCCCGTGAGGGGGCCCGTGGACGTCACCTTCACGGTGCGGCGGGGGTGCACCAGCTCCAGCTCCTCCACCACCTGGCGCGCCACCTGGCCCAGGTCCGTGGCGGCCGGGTTCAACGGAATGCCGCTGCCCAGCCGGCTGCGGGTGAAGTCCAGCAGCTCGGTGATCATCCGCGTCATCCGGTCCGTGCTGTTGATGATGCGGCTGGCGGTGCGCTCCAGCGCGAGGGGCAGCTGCTCGCTGGCGACGAGGAAGCTGGCGCCCATGCGGATGGAGCTGAGGGGGTTGCGCAGGTCGTGGCCCACGATGCCCAGGAAGCGCTCGCGGAACTCCGCGGTCGCGCGCAGCTCCGCCTCCGCCTGCTTGAGCCGGGTGACGTCCACCAGCACGCTGCCCACGCCCACCACCTCACCCCGGGCGGTGCGCACCGGGTGGTAGCTGGCCATCACGTACAGCTCGCCGTGGGGGTCGCCCGGGTGCTCCAGCGTGAAGCCCAGCTCCTCCACGGGCTCGCCCGTCTCCATGACGCGGCGGAGGAGCGGCTCCAGCCGCGCGGCGAAGCGGGGCAGCACCTCCGCCAGCGTCCGGCCCGGGTAGGCGTCCACGGACAGACCGTCCAGCTTCGCCATGCGCGCGTTGACGCGCACGAAGCGCAGGTCCCGGTCCAGCAGCGACAGCCCCACGGGCGAGGACGTGAGGAGCGCGTCCAGCTGCGCGAACACCTCCGCCTTCTCCTCGGTCGAGCGCCGCACGTCGTCCACCAGCCGCTTGGTGCGCGCGAGCGCGTCCACCCGCGCGCGCACTTCTTCCGTACGGAAGGGCTTGGACACGTAGTCGTTGGCGCCCGCGCGCAGGCCCTGCACCAGGTCCTCCGGCCGGTCGTGCGCGGTGAGCAGCAGCACCGGCAGGGCCTGGGTCTCCCGCTGTCCGCGCAGGAACTGACAGACCTCTGGACCGGACATTCCCGGCATCTCCCAATCCAACACCACGACATCCGGTGCTCGCCCGGTGTGTAGCCGTTCGAGCATCGCGGCGCCGTCCGGGAACGTCTCCACCTGGAAGCCCGTTCCCAGCGCGGTCTTGATGAAGCGCGCCTCGCTGGCGCTGTCATCCACCACCCAGACACAAGGTGCGCGCTCCAGGGGGAGCGGAGGCGGGCCCGGCAAGCGGGGGAAGGAGGCGTCGGGCGGAGGAGGCGGGCGCATGGATGGAATTCGGTCCCTGGGGCGGATAATCAGGAGGGCGCAGGGTGCCGGATGCGCGGGCAGTCGTGGCGCTTCGTCGCCCGCCGTGGCACATCGTCCAGAGCGGGCGTGGACCAGCCAACGTTCAATGCGCGCCAGATGACTCATTTCTTTCAGCGGGTCGGAATCGATCTAGCTTGGCCGGTCGTTTCCAGAGGACGCCATGCCCGAGGTACTCGTCGTCGATGACAGCAAGGTGATGCGCGACATGGTGGTCGCCTGCCTGCGGCCATATCCGGACAGTCGCTTCACGCAGGCATCCAGCGGGTTGGAGGCCATCGAGCAGCTGTCGCTCAAGCCCTACGACCTGCTCGTCCTGGACCTCAACATGCCGGACATCGGTGGCATCGAAGTGGTGGAGTTCGTGCGCGGACAGGACCACCTGCGCAACCTGCCCATCATCATCGTCACCACGCGCGGCGACGAGGCGTCCCGCGAGCGCGCGCTGCAGGCTGGCGCGGACCGCTTCATGACCAAGCCCTTCACGCCGGACTCCATTCAGGGCACCGCCCGGGCCCTCTTGGAGAAGCTCCCGGCCGAGGCGCCGCGCGGGTGACGGGAAACGGGGAGTTCGCGGAGTTCCTCCCCGCCTACCTGGCGGAGGCGGATGAGCTGCTCGCCGCCGCGCAGAAGGACCTGCTCGCGGTGGAGGAGGCTGTCCGCAAGGGGCAGGCCCAGCCCCGCGCGGTGCGCGAGTTGTTCCGCGCGCTGCACACGCTGAAGGGCCTGTCCGCCATGGTGGACGTGGAGCCCGTCGTGTCCCTGGCGCACTGGATGGAGGCGTCGCTGCGGCTGGCGGATCAGGCTGGCGGCCGGCTGCCCGAGTCCAGCGTGGAGCCGCTGGTGGAGGGCCTGCGCGCCATCGAGCTGCGCGTGCGGCAGCTGGGCGCCGGGAAGACGGCATCGCCCGCGCCCGCGAACCTGCTGGAGCGGCTGGAGGCGCTGGGGCCGCAGGTGCGGGACGCGGCCCCCAAGCGGGCCCGGTCCGTGAAGCTGGACGCGGAGGCCGCGTTCGCGTCGAAGCTGGCCCCGTCCGAGCGCGAGCAACTGGAAGGCGGGCTCGCCGGAGGCCAGCGCGCGCTGCGGCTGGACTTCGTGCCCTCGTCGGAGCGCGCCGCGAAGGGCCTCAACATCAACACCGTGCGCGAGCGTGTGGCGAAGCTCGCGGACATCGTGAAGGTGCTGCCCCTGTCCGGCGCCGCCGCGGGGGGCGCGTCGCTCGCGTTCGCGCTGCTGCTGATGACTCGCGCGGAGGACGCCGTGCTGCTGGACGCCGTGGGCGGTGCTCCCGCCACGGTGCGCTCGCTGGAGGCCGCCGGACCCGCCGAGCCGGCGCCCGAGGACGGGGTCCCGGTTGGCGAGGAGGGCGCGCTCGGTCCCGCCGTCCTGGAGGAAGAGCTGGACGAGCCGGAGGTGCGCCGGGGTGGTGGCCTGCTGCGCGTGGAGGTGTCCCGGCTGGACGAGGCCATGGAGTGGCTGGCGGCGCTCGTGGTCAACCGCTCGCGGCTGACGCGCGCGGTGGCGGCGCTCACCCAGGCGGGCGCGCCCACGCGGGAAATCACCGCCATCCTCCAGGAGAACGGCCGGCAGCTGCGCGACCTGCGCTCGGCCATCCTGCGGCTGCGCATGGTGCGCGTGGGTGACGTGCTGGAGCGGCTGCCCCTGCTGGTGCGCGGCCTGCGCCGGGCCACGGGCAAGGCGGTGCGGCTGGAGCTGGACGTGGGCGACGCGGAGCTGGACAAGGCGGTGGCGGACCGGCTGCTGCCCGCGCTGGTGCACCTGGTGCGCAACGCCGTGGACCACGCGCTGGAGTCCCCCGAGGAGCGCCAGGCCGCGGGCAAGGCCCAGGAAGGGCTGGTGCGCCTCGGCTGCCATGCGCGCGCCAGCGGCCAGCTGGAGCTCACCCTGCGCGACGATGGACGCGGCGTGGACGCGAAGGCGGTGGCGAAGGCGGCGAACGCCCCCGTGCCGGACTCCGCGGACGCGCTGCTGGACCTCTTGTGCCGGCCCGGCCTGTCCACGCGCCAGGAGGCCACGCGCACCAGCGGCCGGGGCATGGGCATGGACATCGTGCGCCGCATCGTCGTGGAGCAGCTGGGCGGCGAGCTGCGCATGGACACGCGCAAGGGCGTGGGCACCACCTTCACCCTGAGCGTCCCCCTCACCGTGACGCTGATGGACGCCATCGTCTTCGAGTGCGCGGGCCGCCGGTACGCGGTCGCGGTGGGCACCGTGGAGGAGCTCATCGACGTGGCGGGCGTGGTGCGCCCCGCGGGCGCGGACGGCATCGGGCTGGTGGAGCGCCGGGGCGCGGCGGTGCCGCTGGTGTCGCTGGCGCGGCTGCTGGACGCGACCGGGGACGCCAGCGCGGCGGGCCAGGGCGCCAAGGCGCTCATCGTGCGCCAGCGCGGGGAGCCGGTGGCCTTCGCGGTGGACCGGCTCGTGGGACAGCAGGAGATCGTCCTGCGGCCGTTGGAGGATCCGCTCGTGCGCGTGCCTGGCGTGGCCGGCGCCACGGACCTGGGTGACGGCCAGCCCACGCTGGTGCTGGACCTGGGCGCGCTGGGCGGGGCGCGCGCGGGCCGCCGCAAGCGTGCGACCAGGGCAGGGGAGTGGGTGTCATGAACGTGCTGCACGTGCTGTTCAAGGTGGACGGGACCGAATACGCGATGCCCGCGGCGGACGTGGTGCAGATGGAGTCCTTCACCGGCGCGACGCCGGTGCCCGGGGCGCCCGCGCACGTGGCCGGCCTGGTGCAGGTGCGCGGCCGGGTCATCCCGGTGGTGGACGCGCGCGCCCGCTTCGGGCTGCCGGCGGGGACGCAGTCCCTGGATTCGCGCGTGGTGGTGGGGCAGTTGGGCGAGCGCACCGTGGGGCTGCTCGTGGACAGCGCCCGCGAGGTGTTGAAGCTGGACCCGCGCACCATCCAGCCGCCTCCACCCATGGTGGTGGAGGGCGCGAAGGGGTTCGTGAAGGCCGTGGCGCAGGTGGGTCCGCGGCTGGTGATGCTCATTGATTTCCCCCGGGTCGTGGGGGAGGAGGCGGCGGATGTCGACGGACAACGGTAACAGCGTGCACAAGCTGGAGGACGCTCGCGCGCTGGCGGAGCGCGCCTCGCTCCAGGTGGCGGAAGGGGTGGGGTTGGTGAAGTCCACCGAGCAGCTGGCGGCGAAGCTCGCGTCCGCGGGCAACGAGCAGGCGGCGGCGGGCGAGCAGGTGCGCGGCGCCATCGAGTCCGTGGCCGCCCAGGTGGAGCAGACGAGCGTCGCGGTGCAGGCGCTGGTGCGCAGCCAGACGGCCGTGGGCGACGCGGCGAAGGCCGTGCAGCAGGAGGCGGAGACCACCGCGGCCGCGATGCAGGAGGTGACGGCGTCGGTGTCCAGCGTGCGCAAGGACGCGACCGTGCTCGCCTCCAGCGCGGACGTGACGGCGTCCACCCTGGAAGAGGTGGCGCGCTCGGTGAAGGGCGTGAGCGCCAACGCGGAGGACCTGGCCGCTTCCAGCGAAGAGCTGCTGGCGAGCATGCAGGAAATGACCGCCACGGTGGAGGACCTGGTGTCGCGCAACCAGACCAGCGCCGCCACCACGGAGGAGGTCGCCGCCACCATTGAAGAGATGTCCAAGGGCATCACCCGGCTGGCCACGGACGCGCAGGGCGTGGGCGAGCGCATGGGGCAGGTGTCCGGCGCCGTGGTGTCCCTGGGCAAGACGCTCCAGGACGTGGGGCGTGACGCGGCCGCCATGGCCTCCAGCGTGGAGGATACGGCCGCCACGTCGGAGCAGGTGGCCCGCAGCGTGCGCGGCGTCGCCGAGCACACGCGCACCCTGGAGGCGAGCGCCGTCACCACCGCGTCCACCGTGCAGGAGGTGGCCGCCAGCGTGGAGGAGGTGGCCGCCACCTCGGAGAAGAACGCCGCCGTGGTGGACGCCAACGCGGCCACCATCGAGCAGCTGTCGCGCTCCGCCCAGGCGGTGGCCCGCGCGGCGGAGAGCATCAACGGCCTGGCGTCCACCAGCGCCACCGCGTCCGCGCAGCTGGAGTCGTCCACCCGCCGCGCGTCGCAGCTGACGGAGGAGGCGCGGCTGGCCGCGGAGCGCGTGGGCACGAGCGCGCGCGAGGGCGGCGTCACGGTGGCGCGCTCCATCGCGGGCTTCGGCCGCATCCGCCAGTCCATCGTGGAGTCGTCCGGGGTGATGAAGGAGATGGGCCGGCGCGCCGAGGAGATTGGCGACATCGTGCAGACCATCAACCTCATCGCGGACCGCACGAACCTCCTGTCGCTCAACGCAAGCATCGAGGCGGCGCGCGCCGGGGAGCACGGCCGCGGCTTCGCGGTGGTGGCGGAGGAGATCCGCGCCCTGGCGGACCGCGCCGCGGCGGCCAGCAGTGACGTGGCCAAGATTGTCCGGGGCTTGCAGACGACGGCGCGCGAGGCGGCCGTGGCCAACGGCGAGGGCATGCGCGCGGCGGACGAGGGCGCGGCGCTGGCGGGGGACGCCGAGCGGGCGCTGGGCACCATCCTCAAGGGCGTGGATGACCTGGGCCAGAACGTGCGCGAGGCGTCGCGCGCGTCCGCGGAGCAGGTGCAGGCGGTGCAGGCGCTGGTGCAGTCCACGGCGAAGGTGAGCGAGCAGGGCCGGCTCATCGCCGCGTCCTCGGTGGAGCAGGCGCAGGCGGCGCAGGCGCTGGCGCAGGGCGGCACGGAGATGCGGCGCATGGCGCGGCAGACCACCCAGGCCACCCAGGACCAGGCCAAGGCGCTGCGCGACGCGGTGCGCTCCAACAACCAGTTGTCGGAGGTGGCGGAGAAGGTGTCGCGCGCGATGCAGGAGCAGGCCCAGGCCTCCACGGACCTGGCCCGGGCCACCGCGCAGATGCGCCAGCTGGTGCAGGGCGTGAGCACCGCGGTGATGGCGCAGGGCCAGCAGGTGGGGGCGCTGGGCGCGACGGCGCAGGAGGTGGCGTCCTCCACGCAGCGCACGCTGACCGGCGTCTCGGAGCAGGCCAAGGCCGCGCAGGAGGTGACGAAGGCGATGGAGGCCACGCGCAAGGAGGTGGCCCAGTCCACGCGCGCCATGGCGGAGCAGGCCCGCGCGCTCAAGCAGGGAGAGCTCGCCAGCCGTCAGGTGGCCACCCTGGCCAAGGAGGTGACGCGCGCCACGGAGGAGCAGGCCCAGGCGCTCACGTCGCTGGTGCGAGGCGCGGAGGAGGTGCGCCGGGTGGCGAAGTCCACCGCGCGCGCGCTGGATGAGCAGACGGACGCCCTGACCCTGCTCACCACGTCCGCGGCGAAGCAGGCCACGGGCGTCGCCTCCGTGGCGAAGGCCGCCCAGGACCAGGCCACCTTGACGGAGCAGGTGGGCCGGTCGGTGGAGGACATGCGCGGCCGGGCGAGGGAGATTGTCATCACCACGGCGGAGCAGGCGCGCGCCACGGCCGCCAACGCCCAGGAGGTGCGCGAGGTCGCGGGCCGGCTGGGGCAGCTGTCGCGGCTGCACGGAGAGCAGGTGGAGGGCTTGAGCCACCTGAGCGGCCTGTTGGGCGCCACGGAGCCGGGGCCGTCCCGGACCACGCGGGAGCAGGCCACGTGAGCGGCACGACCGCGAAGCAACACCCGCTGTCGCTGTCCGCGGAGGACCGCGCCCGCGTGGAAGAGGTGGACCAGCTGGCGCGCCGGGGCCCGGAGAGCCTGCCGGTGCTGGTGGACGGGCTGGACGCGTCGTCATGGGCGGTGCGCCGCGCCGTGGTGTCCGCGCTGGCGCGCCTGGGCACCGCCTCGGTGGAGCCCCTGTGCGAGGTGCTGCGCCACCGCCGGGACAACGAGGCGCGCATCGCCGCGGCGGTGGACGCGCTGGTGGCCGCCACGGGCGAGGTGGAGGGCCCGGTGGAGCTCCTGGGGGACGACCCCAACCCGGCCATCGTCTGTGACGCCGCCCAGGTGCTGGGGCGCCGCCGCAGCCGGCGGTCCGTGCCGCTCCTGGCGCGGCTCATCGTCCACCCGGACGACAACGTGGCGGTGGCCGCCATCGAGGCGCTGGGCCGCGTGGGCGGCGGCGCGGCGGTGGACGCGCTCCTGTCCTCGCTGGGCAGCGGCAACTTCTTCCGCATCTTCCCCGCCATCGACGTGCTGGGCCGCTCGGGCGACCCCACCGTCGTGCCGGCGCTGATGGCGCTCTTGTCCGACCCCTTCTACGTCCTGGAGGCGGCGCGCGCGTTGGGCCGCACCGGCCAGGAGGCCGCGGTGCCCGCGCTGGTGGGCCTGCTCCAGCGCGGCAACGACGCGGTGGTGCGCGTGGCGGCGGTGGCGCTCGTCGAAATCCACGACGCGCAGGTGCAGCGCTTCGGCGGCGCGCGCACGGTGCCGTCGGTGCTGCGCTCCAGCTCGGCGGAGCCGCACCCCACCGGACGCCGGTTGGCCCAGGTCATCGCGGGCGCGGACGCGGGGGAGAAGACCGCGGTGGCGCGCCTGTTGGGCTGGGTGGGCGGCGCGGACGCGGCCACGGGGCTCTTGAAGCTCCTGGACTCGCAGGACCTGGGCGTGTCGCGCGCGGCCGCGGCGGCCCTGGGGGAGCTGGGCGCGGAGGCGGACGCGCAGATCCTGCAGGCGCTGCGCGAGGGGGACAGCTCGCGCAGGCGGGTGCTGCTGCCGCTCGTCGGCAAGCGCTCCGCGGCGGTGCCGGACGTGCTCCTGTGCCTGGAGGACCGGGACGCGACGGTGCGCGCGCTGGCGGCGGAGACGCTGTCGCGCATCGGCGACACGTCCGCGGTGCCGGCCCTGTTCGCGCGCCTGTCGGACGAGGACCCGCGCGTGTCGCAGGCGGTGGTGGGCGCCATCCAGTCGCTGGGCAGTGAGACGACGGAGAGCCTGGCGCTGGAGGCGGCGCGCTCCTCGGACTCGCGCCAGCGGCGGGCGGCGCTGCGCATCGTGGCGTACTTCGGCTACCCGCGCGGGCTGGACGCGCTGCTGTTGGCCATGCGGGACCCGGACGAGCGGCTGCGCGACGCGGCCATCTACGGCCTGCCCTTCATCGACGACCCGCGCGCGGTGGACGCGCTGCTGGCCGCGGCGAGCCATGAGTCGGAGCGCACGCGCGCCACCGCCATGCGCGCGCTGGGCCAGACGGACAAGCAGGCGCGCATCACCTCCACGCTGCTGGGCGGCCTGAACGACCGCGACCCGTGGGTGCGCTACTACGCGTGCCAGTCGCTGGGGAAGCTCAACGAGGAGGCCGCCGCGGACGCCATCGTCGCGCTGGCCAACGACGACGCGGGCCAGGTGCGCGTGGCGGTGGTGGACGCGCTGGCGCACATGCACACGGAGAGCGCCATGGCGGCGCTGCGCCGGGCGGCCTCGTCAGCGGACGCGGACGTGCGCCGCGCGGCCCTGCTGGGGCTGGGCGTGGCCCGGCGGCCGGACGCGCTGCCGGTGCTGCTGGAGGCGGTGCACTCGGAGGACCCGGCCACGCGGCTGGTCGCCCTGTCCGCCGTGGCGGAGTACGACGCGCCGGAGACGCTGCCCGCGCTCCTGCGTGCCGCCGGGGACCGGGATGACAGCGTGCGCAGCGCGGCGGTGGGCTTCCTCGCCACGCGCACGGGCTCGCATGCGACGCAGCAGCTGGTGTCGCTGCTGGGCGACGTGATGCTGCGCGAGCAGGTGGTGTCCGCGCTGGCGCTGCCCGTGGAAGGGCGCCTGCCCGGGCTGATGGCGGCGCTGGAGGCGGCGGACGACTCGACGGCGCCCCTGCTGGTGGCGGCACTGGCGCGCATGCGCCGGGCGGACGCGAAGGCGGCGCTGATGCAGTCGCTCATCGGCGCGAGCCCCGCCGGACGCCGGGCCTCCGCGCCCGCCGTGGCGGCGCTGGGCACGGTGGAGGCGCGCGAGGCGCTGGACAAGGCGGCCCACCGCGACGAGGACCCCGAAGTGCGCCGCGCCTGCCTGCTGGCCCTGGGCCGCTAGGACACCCACGGCCATGAGTGCGCTGCCGCTGTCCCCGCAGGTCCTGGCCATCCTCTCCATGCTCATCGAGCAGCGCTCGGGCCTGCACTACGGGCCCGAGGACCGGGACCTGCTGGCGGAGAAGCTGTCCACCCGGGCGCTGGATGCCGGGTTCGACTCGCTGCTCGACTACTACTACTTCCTCCGCTACGACCCGAAGGGGCCGGAGACGCTGGCCTCGCTGGTGGAGGCGCTGCTCGTCCACGAGACGTACTTCTTCCGCGAGCCCCAGGCGCTGGAGGTGCTGGTGGACGAGCTGCTCGTTCCGGAGGTCCGCGCCGGCCGCAAGCCCCGGGTGTGGTGCGCGGCGTGCTCCACCGGCGAGGAGCCCCTCACGCTGGCCATGCTCCTGGACTCGCGGGGCGTGCTGGGGGACGTGTCCATCCTGGCCACGGACCTGAGCTCCAAGGCGCTGGAGCGCGCGAAGTCGGGAGAGCACAACCTGCGCTGCCTGCGCGCGCTGCCCCCGGGGGTGATGGGTCGCTGGCTGGACATGGTGGACGGCCGTCCCCGCGTGCGGCCGGACCTGATGGCCCGGGTGGAGTGGCGGCAGCTCAACCTGGTGGACACGGAGGGCTACCCGGAGCCGGGCGGCTGTGATGCCATCCTCTGCCGCAACGTGCTCATCTACTTCCAGGACGACACCGCGCGCCGCGTGGTGGACAGCATCACCCGGACGCTGCGGCCCGGAGGGCACCTGGTGGTGGGCACCTCCGAATCCCTGATGCGCTTCGGCACGGCGCTGCGCTGCGAGGAGCGCCGCGGCGCGTTCTTCTACAGCAAGGCGGACTCATGACGTTGCGCGTGCTGGTGGTGGACGACTCGGCGTTCGCGCGCAAGGTGCTGCGCAAGGTGCTGTCGGAGGCGGAGGGGCTGGAGGTGGTGGGCACCGCGCGCGACGGCCTGGACGCGCTGGAGCGGGTGGCGGAGCTCAAACCGGACGTCATCACCCTGGACCTGGTGATGCCGTCGCTGGACGGGACGGGCTTCCTGCGCGCGCTGGCTGGCATGCCGGACGCGCCGCGCGTGGTGGTGGTGAGCAGCGCGGGCACGGACAGCGAGCTGGCGGTGGCCGCGCTCCAGGCGGGCGCGGTGGACCTGGTGCACAAGCCCACGGCGCTCGCCACGGACCGGCTCTACGAGCTGGGCGCGGAGCTGGTGGAGAAGGTGCGCATCGCGGGGCGCGCGGTGCCGCGCTATCAGCGGGAGCTGGCGGAGGCCGTGAGTGCCCCTCTCCCAGGGCCCCTGCCCGCGACGTCGACGAAGCTGCTGGCGGTGGGCACGTCCACGGGCGGGCCGCAGGCGCTGACGCGGTTGTTGTCCTCGCTGCCCCGGGACTTTCCGGCGCCGGTGGTGCTCGCGCTGCACATCCCCGCTGGCTACACGGAGGCCGTGGCCAAGCGGCTGGACTCGCAGAGCGCGCTGGAGGTGGTGGAGGCGAGCGACGGCATGGAGCTGGTGCCGGGCCGCGCGGTGCTGGCGCGCGCGGGCCACCACCTGAAGGTGGCGCGGCACGGGGCGCTCAACCTGGTGCGCCTGGACCGCCATCCGCTGGGCACCCCGCACCATCCCTCCGTGGACGTGCTCTTCCAGAGCGTGGCGGAGGTCTGGGGGCGGGACGCGCTGGGGCTGGTGCTCACCGGCATGGGCGAGGACGGGCTCCAGGGCGCGCGGGCCCTGCGCGCCGCGGGCGGCGTGGTGCTCACGGAGGCGGAGTCGTCCTGCGTGGTGTACGGCATGCCGCGCGCGGTGGCGGAGGCGGGCCTGTCCAACGGCAACGCGCCGCTGGACGGCCTGGTGCCCCTCATCTCGCGCTTCGTCTGACGGGGGCGGGACCGCCCTGTTTCAGGGGTGGTGGTGCGAGGGGGGCGAAGGCGGCTCGGGCGGCGGGCCCTTCCGGGGCGGCGCGCGGCGCGGCAGCGTGACGGTGAAGGTGGTGCCGTCGCCCTCGGAGGAGGTGACCTCGATGGTGCCGCCGTGGGCGTGCACGATTTCGCGCACGATGTAGAGCCCCAGGCCGTAGCTCATCTTCAGCGTGCGCGTCTGCTGCGGGCCCTGGCGGAAGGGCTCGAAGAGGTGGGGCAGGGTGGCTTCCGGAATGGGGCGGCCCTGGTTGTGGACCGTCACCACCACCTTGTTGCGCAGGCCGCGAGTGGACAGCAGCACGGGCGCGTCCGCCGGGCCGTACTTGAGGGCGTTCTCCGTCAGGTTGGACACCACCTGCGCCAGGCGGTCCGGGTCCCAGTGCCCCTGCGTGTTGCCCTTGTGGTCCACGACGATGTCGCGCTTCGGGAAGGCCACGCGGAACTCGTGCGCCACCTTGGCCAGCAGCTCCTGCGTGTCCGTGCCGCGCGGTTCAATCACCACGCCGCCCACCAGCCGGGCGCGGGTGAAGTCCAGCAGCAGGCGCGTCAGCCGTTCGATGCGGACCGCCGCGGTGGCGATGCGCTGGCTGGTGCGCGCCGTCTCCTCCGCGGGCCCACCGGCCGCGAGCACGCGCGACCAGTTCATGATGGCGCCGAGCGGGCTGCGGATGTCGTGGCTGATGATGCCCATCAAGTGTTCCTGGAACTCGGTGTGCCGGAGCACCTCTTCTTCCGCCCACTTGCGCTGGGTGATGTCGCGGCTGATGCCGAACAGGCCGAACACGTTCCCTTCCGGGTCGCGCAGCGGGCCCTTGGTGGACTGCCACACGCGGATGTCCCCGCTGGGGGACTGATGCGAATCCTCGTAGGTGAGGGGGTGGCCCGCCTTGAGCACGTCCCGGTCGTGCTTCACGTTGATGCGGGCCTCGTCGGGCGGGAAGAGCTCCGCGTCGGTGCGCCCGCGCACCTCGGCCACGGTGTCGCGGCCCACGGCGCGCGCGCCCGCCGAGTTGATGACCTGGTAGGTGCCATCCATGTCCTTGATGTAGATGGCGTCGGTGGTGCCCTCCATCACCGCCTGGAAGAGCTGGCCCACGCGCTGCAACTCGTGGCGGGCCTGGACCTCGCGGGAGATGTCGCGGCAGTGCACCAGCAGGCCGCCGTCCACGGGGCGGGTGCTCACCTCGAAGCAGAAGCCGCCTTCGTGCCAGCGGTGCTCGTAGGGCTCGGAGGAGGGCTGCTCGGTGGCGGGCACGTCCAGGCGCAGGTGCTGGCTCAAGCCCAGCACGTCCGCCACCTTCTTGCGCACGTCATCGCCCGGCTGGACGCGGGGCCCCAGCAGCTCGCGCATGCGCCGGCTCAGCCAGGTGATGCGCCAGCCCGCGTCCACACCGAGGAAGGCCTCTGGCAGCGCCTCCAGCAGCGTTTGCAGACCCGGGCCAGAGGCCTCCGTCGGGGACGGGGCGGAAGGACGGGAACGCGGGCGGGCAGGAGCTTGGGCCATCGGTGGGTCGTCGGGGTATGGGGAGCGGGTTCCTTCAGGTGGGAAACACAGCAGTGCGGCGGAGCGTGCCCGGCTTCAATGCCGGAACACGGAACCAGGACAGCGGCGGGCGTCCTGACTGCCTCTTACGCGAAACGCGGACTCGTGGATTTCCGAGGGTAGGGAGAAACCTCTTGGAGGAAACGGGTCAGTGACATTCCTGTCGCCTGCTTTGTGCGCGAGGTCCACCACGCGACAGAAGACACGGCTCTGGACGGGAACGGGACGCATCCTCCTGGAACCATACCCCGCTCGAAGCAAAGCGGGGGCCCGCCCCGAGGGGTGACGCACCTTGCGTCCATGACGGAGGGTTGTGGCTGGAACGGATGGGGCGGGTCGCCCGAGCCCCGGGTGCCCCCGTCTCAGGGCTTCTTCGCCTCGCGAGGCTCCCTGGCTTCCTTGCTCTCCCGGAGCTCGGCATCCCCGCGCTCCAGCTTCCGGTAGAGCGTCTTGCGGTCCACGCCCAGGATGCGCGCGGCGAGCGTGCGGCTGCCGCCCACCGCCTCCAGCACGCGGTGGATGTAGCGGCGCTCCAGCTCCTCCAGCGTCACCAGCTCCGACGGGTCCGTGTTCTCCGGCACCACGCGCGGCGTGCTGTAGTTGCGGATGCGCTCCGGCAAATCGTCCACCGTGAGCTGTTCGAAGGACGTGAGCGCCACGGCGCGCTCGATGCAGTTCTGCAACTCGCGCACGTTGCCCGGCCACCCGTAGGACAGCAGGCGCTGCGCCGCCGCGGGGGACAGGCCCACCACCTTCTTGCCCGTGCGGGTCGCGAACTGCTCCACGAAGCGCTGCGACAAGAGGAGCACGTCGTTGCCGCGCGCGCGCAGCGGGGGCAGCTCCAGGCCAATGACGTTGAGCCGGTAGTAGAGGTCCTCGCGGAAGCGGTTCTCCTCCACCGCCAGCTCCAGGTCGCGGTTGGTCGCCGCGACGATGCGCGCGTCGAAGGGCGTCTCCGTGTCCCCACCCACCGGGCGCACCACGCGCTCCTGCAGCGCGCGCAGCAGCTTCGGCTGGAGCGTCATGGGCAGCTCGCCCACTTCATCCAGGAACAGCGTGCCGCCATTCGCCTTCACGAACAGGCCCGTGCGACTGGCCTTCGCGTCGGTGAAGGCGCCCTTGGCGTGGCCGAACAGCTCGCTCTCCAAAAGCTGCTCCGGCATGGCCGCGCAGTTGATGGCCACGAAGGGCCCCTCCTTGCGCCGGCCTCGCGCGTGGAGGGCGCGCGCGGCCACCTCCTTGCCCGTGCCGCTCTCTCCGGTAATCAGCACCGTGGCGTCCACGTCCGCCACCCGGTCGATGAGCGCGTACGCCTGCTTGAGCGCGGGGCTCTCTCCCACGAGCGCGCCGTCGTCCTGGCGTTGGTCCAGGGCCTGGCGCAGCCGGCGCACCTCCGCGCGCAGGGCGCGGTGCTGTACGGCGCGCTCCAGCACCAGCACCAGGGCGTCCAGGTCGATGGGCTTGGTGATGAAGTCGTAGGCGCCCGCGCGGATGGCGGCCACCGCCGTCTCCAGGCTGCCGAAGGCCGTCACCACCACCACGGGGATGTCCGGCCGGTTGAGCACGATGCGCTCGCACAGCGCCAGACCGTCCATGCCCGGCATGCGCAGGTCGGTGAGGACGGTGTCGAAGTCCTCGGCGGCAAGCTTCTGGAGCGCCTCGTCCGCGGCGGCCACGGCCACGGGCTGGAAGCCCCGGCGCTGGAGGCCCTTCTCCACCATGGCGCGCATCTCGCGCTCGTCTTCGACAATCAGGATGCGGCCTGGCATGCGTCCTTCCCTGGCGGCAGGTAGATGGAGAAACAACTCCCACGGCCCGGCTCGCTTTTCACGTCAATCCAGCCGCCGTGGTCGCGCACCATCCCATAGGAGACGGACAACCCGAGCCCCGTTCCCTCGCCCACGTCCTTGGTGGTGAAGAAGGGCTCGAAGACGTGGGGCAGCACGTCCGCGGGAATGCCCGAGCCCTCGTCCTCCACGTCCAGCCGCACCCAGTCCTGCTCCGGGCCGCCCACGTCCGCGGGCGGCGTGGCGCGCAGCACCTGCGAGCGCACGCGCAAGGTGCCGGGCCGGTTCATCGCGTGGAGGCCGTTCATCACCAGGTTGGTGAGCACCTGCTGGAACTGCCCCGAGTCCACCTCCACGGTGAAGCCCGGGGGCACCTCCTGGGACAGCGTCACGCTGCGCTTGGTGGCCATGGGCTTGAGCAGGGACAGCGTTCGCTCGGCCAGCAGGGACAAGTCCTCCGGCGCGCGGGACGGCGTGCGGCGCCGGGCGAAGTCCAGCAGCTGCCGGATGATGCCGGTCATGTGCTGGGCCTGCTGGAAGATGATGCGGGCGCACTCGTTCACCTCGTCGCCCTCCGCCTCGCCGGAGGAGACCATCTTCGCGCGGCCCATGACGACGTTGAGCGGCGTGCCCAACTCGTGCGCCACGCCAGACGCGAGCTTGCCCACCGTGGTGAGCCGATCCGCGTGCCGGAGGTGCTCCACCGTGCGCAGGCGCGCCGCCGTCTCCGTGGCCAGCCGGGCCCGCGTCTCCTCCAGTTGTTCACCCATCCGGTTCATGGCCACCGCCAGCGTCGTCAGTTCGTCGCCGCGCTCGCGCCGCAGGGGCACGCGCGCGGTGAGGTCGCCCTCGCCAATCCGTCCCGCCAGATGCACCAACTGCTCCACGGGCTGGCCCACCAGCTTGCGGCCCATGGCCATGGCGGCCAGCAGGAAGAACAGGGAGAGCGCCGCCGTGGCGATGACGGTGCCCACCACGGTGGTGCGCACGTGCATCTCCTGTTCGGACATGGACTCGGTGATTTCAATGGCGCCCATGCGCCGCCCCAGGAACACCGGCGTGTACGAGCGCAGCACGCCCGGGCTGGTGGACTCGTCCATCAACCAGCCGTCGTTGCCCGCGCGCAGGCTGAGCAGCAGGGCGGGGGGCAGCGCCGGCGCGAAGCCGGAGCCCGGTCCACCGTCCAGCCACACCCAGCGCAGCCGCACCTGCTCCTGGAAGCGGTTGGCTTGGTTGAGGAGCGTGAGCGCTTCGGACTCACCCGCCAGCTGCCACGCCTTGCCAATGGAGCCGGCCAGCGTGTGACCGAGCAGGCGGTGGTCGTGCTGCGTGTCGATTTCCGACCGGGCGAGCTCCCGGTTGACCTGGAACGCCTGGAGCCCGGCCATCACCGCGACAGCGAGCAGCACGAGGGCCAGGGTGAATTTGCGAGCGAGCTTCACGGAAGAGGCAACCCCCGGTTCGTGCGTGAGGGGGAAGGAACACACGGACCGGGGAGGTACGCTACGAGTACCGCGGGTGCTGCGTCACGACAGTCCGTGGCTAGTTGCTGCTCGAGCCTTCGGCCGGGGCGGCGGGGGCCTTCTGGGAGGTGCCCTGCTTCGCCTTCTTCGCCTTGGCGCCGGCCTTCGCCTGGGCGGCGGGCGCGCTCTTGGCGGGCTTGGCCTCGGCGGCGAAGGCGCCCGAGGCGAGGGACAAGGACAGACCGAGGACCAGGGCGGAAGTGCGCTTCATGGAGAGACTCCGTGTCATGCCCGCGAGGTGTGAATTGGGGTGTGGGGTGCGGGGCTGACTGGAGCTAGAGCATTGGCCATGCCAACGCGCGCCACCGAGTGAGGCGCTGCCAACGCGAGGCAGGATGTCCATGCATGCCTGGGGCACATTGCCCCGACGGGGGCAGGATGCCCCGGAGACCCACGCGGCACGACGGATCCACGGCCCCTGAAGGCATGGGGCGACGCACGTGGCATGCGCCATGCTCCTCCGCAATCAAATGACGAACGCACCTTCGCGAGAAGAAGCAACGCACGCCCCGCGCATCCTGGTGGCCGAGGACGACGACGCGATGCGCGCGATGCTCGTGCGCACGTTGGCGCGCGCGGGCTACACGGTGGTGGAGGTGGAGGACGGCTTCGAGCTGGGTGATTACGTGGCGATGATGCAGGGCCACGGTGGGACGCTCGCTCCGCCGGACCTCATCGTCAGCGACGTGCGCATGCCGGGGCGCACCGGCCTGGAGGCGCTCGGGAGGTTGCGCGCGCAGGGCATCGCGTGCCCGGTGCTGCTGCTCAGCGCCTTCGCCGACGAGGAGACGCACGCGGAGGCCCTGCGGCTGGGCGCCCGACAGTTGTTGGACAAGCCGGTGGACCTGGACGTGCTGAAAGAGGCGGTGCGCGACGCGGTGGCGCACCCCTGATCAGGCAGTCGTCCCTGCGTCGGCGGGCGGGGCCTCGGGAGTGGATACGCCGTTGAGCTCCGCGTGCAGCCGTTCGCGGTCCAGCTCGTTCTCCCAGCGGGACACGACGATGCTGGCCACGCCGTTGCCAATGAAGTTGGTGAGCGCGCGCGCCTCGCTCATGAACCGGTCGATGCCCAGGATGAGCGCCAGTCCCGCCACCGGCACGGACGGCACCACCGCCAGCGTGGCGGCCAGGGTGATGAAGCCCGCGCCCGTCACGCCGGACGCGCCCTTGGACGTGAGCATCGCCACGCCCAGCAGCGTGGCCGTCTGCGTGAACGTGAGGTCCACGTTGAGCGCCTGGGCCACGAACAGCGCCGCCATGGTGAGGTAGATGTTGGTGCCGTCCAGGTTGAACGAGTAGCCGCTGGGCACCACCAGCCCCACCACGGACTTGGAGCAGCCCAGCCGCTCCAGCTTCTGCATCAGCGGCACCAGCGCGGACTCGGACGACGACGTGCCCAGCACCAGGAACAGCTCCGCGCGGATGTAGCGCAGGAACTTCAGGATGGAGAAGCCCGTCACCCGCGCGACGAGCCCCAGCACGACGACGACGAAGAGCACGCACGCCAGATAGAAGCACCCCATGAGGCGCAACAACGGGCCCAGGCTGGTGACGCCGTAGGCGCCCAGGGTGAAGGCCATGGACGCGCCCGCGCCAATGGGCGCCAGCTTCATCACCGTGCCAATCATGTGGAAGAAGGCCTTGGAGAGCGCCTCGAAGAGGACGACCACGGGCTTCGCCGTCGCGCCAATGGCCGTGAGCGAGAAGCCGAACAGCAGCGCCAGGAGCAGCACCTGGAGCAGGTCTCCCTCGCCGGTGAAGGCGTCCACGAAGGTGCGCGGGATGATGTGCAGGAGGAAGCCCAGGGTGGACTGGTCATGCGCCTGCTGGGCGAAGCGGGCCACGGCGCTCGCGTCCAGCGTGCGCGGGTCCACGTTGAAGCCGGAGCCGGGCTTGAGCACCGTCACCACCAGCGCGCCGATGATGAGCGCGAACGTGGAGATGACCTCGAAGTAGAGCAGCGCCTTGCCGCCCACCCGGCCGACCTTCTTCATGTCCGCCACGTTGGCCACGCCCAGCACCACGGTCAGGAAGATGACCGGGGAGATGAGCATCTTCACCAGCGCGATGAACGCGTCGCCCAAGGGCTTGAGCTTCACCGCCGTGGACGGCGCGAAGTGGCCCAACAGGCCCCCCGCGAAGATGGCGGCCAGCACCCAGAGGTAGAGGCGGGAGGACTTCGAGTGGCCAGCGGTATCGGCGCTCATTGGTCGTGCGTCCCCCTCAGACCGACTTCTGCTCGGCTTCGTCCTTCTCGAACAACAGCTCCAGTTCGCGGCGCGCGCGGACGATGACCTCCATCATCTTCTTCTCGTCCTTGAAGACCTTGGCGCTCTCCAGCATCAGGGCCTCGTCGTGTTCGCGGAAGCGCTCCACGGACCGGCGGGCCTCCGCGAAGGTGAGGCCCATCTCCTGGAGCACGTCTCCGGCCATGGTGAGGCTCGCGTCGAACGTCTCACGGATGAGATGGGTGACGCCCATGTCCAGCAGCCGGTACGCGTGCTCGCGGTTGCGCGCCCGGGCGTAGATGGTCAGGTGCGGGAAGTGCTCCTTCACCATCTGCGCGGTGCGCAGGGACGCGGCCATGTCGTCGATGGCCAGCACGAACACCTTGGCCTTCTCCGCGCGGGCGGCGCGCAGCAGGTCCAGCCGGGACGCGTCGCCGTAGAACACCTGGTTGCCGAAGCGCTGGATGAAGTCGATGTGCTCCGCGCTCGCGTCGATGGCGGTGAACCCGATGCGGCGCGCGCGCAGCAGGCGGGCCACCACCTGACCCACGCGCCCCATGCCCGCGATGATGACCGGGTGGTCCTCTTCCGGGGACACGTCGTATTCGCGCTGCGGGCCCTTGTTCTTGAAGCGCGGCGCCACCCAGCGCTCGTGGATGGCGGACAGGAACGGCGTCACCACCATGGACAGGCCCACCACCAGCACCAGCAGGTCCGCCTGCTCGCGCTCCATCACGTGGAAGGACACGGCCAGGGAGAAGAGGACGAAGGCGAACTCACCGCCCTGCGAAATCACCACCGCCAGGCTCTCCGCGGAGCCCGGCTTCTTCAGCCCCACCCGACCCAGCCCGTACAGCACCAGCGCCTTGAGGAAGGTGAGGCCCAGCACCAGCGCCAGCACGCGCAGGGACTCGCGCGCGAGCAGCGCCAGGTTCAAGGACATGCCCACGGCGATGAAGAACAGGCCCAGCAAGAGGCCCTTGAAGGGCTCGATGTCCGCCTCCAGCTCGTGGCGGTACTCGGACTCCGACAGCAGCACGCCCGCGAGGAACGCGCCCATCGGCATGGACAGGCCCACCGCGCTGACCAGCGTCGCGGTGCCCACGACGACGAGCAGCGCCGTCGCGGTGAACAGCTCCTGGCTGTGTACGGACGCCACCGCGCGGAACACCGGCCGCAGCAGGTGTCGGCCCGCCACCACCACCACGAGCACCGCACCCACGGCCTTCACGGCCATCAGCCACCCGGGCTCCGTGGACGGCGTGTCGGACCGGCCCAGGAGCGGCAGCGCGGCCAGGAGTGGGATGACGGCCAGGTCCTGGAACAGGAGGATGCCGAAGGCCAGCTGACCGTGCTCGGCGGTGAGCTGGTTCTTCTCCCCGAGCAGCTGGAGCGCGAACGCGGTGGAGGACAGCGACAGGCCGAAGCCCGCGACGATGGCCGCGTTCCAGGACAGGCCCAGCGCCTTCGACACGCCCGCGAGCAGCAGGCCCGTCAGCACCACCTGCGCGCCGCCCATGCCGAACACGGAGCGGCGCAGGTTCCACAGGCGCGACGGCTGCAGCTCCAGGCCAATCACGAACAGCAGCAGCACCACGCCCAGCTCGGCGGTGTGGAGGACGTTCTCCACGTCGGAGATGAGGCCCGCGCCATACGGCCCGATGGCCGCGCCCGCCGCCAGGTAGCCCAGCACGGAGCCCAGCCCCAGCTTCTTGAAGAGGGGCACGGCGACGACCGCGGCGGCCAGGAACACCAGCGCCTGATGCAGGAAGGACATAAGCCGCCTGCATGGCACGCTGAAGGCCACCTCGGCAACAGGCGTGGGGAGCGGCTCAGGCCTGCTGGGTGGGCATGAGGGTGAGCTGCTGGAAGTTGATGTGCCGCGGCAGGGCGGTGGCGAAGGCGATGATGCCCGCGACCTCCTCCGGCGACATCCAGGTGAGCGACTTCCGAGCGCCCTCCAGCCAGGCCCGAGCGCCCGGGTCGGTGTTGCCGTCGTGCAGCGCGGTGTCCACCAGCCCCGGCTCCAGGGCCATCACCCGGACGAAGCGGGGGCCCAGCTCCGCGCGCAGGTGACGGGACAGGTGGGTGACCGCGGCCTTGGTGGCGCCGTAGACGTTGAAGTTCGGGTACACCGCCTGCGCGGCCACGGACGACACATTGATGAGGTCCGAGGGCCCGCCCGCCTTAGCAGCCGCCAGCAGCGGCTCCACGAAGGTCTCCACGACGCGCACGCTGGCCTTCACGTTCAAGTCGATCATCTGTTCCCAGTCCTCCGTGGGGTGCGCCTCCATGGGCGTGGGCCGCATGAGGCCGGCGTTGTTGAGGACCAGGTCCGCGACGCCCAGCTCGCCCGCGATGGCCTTCGCGGCCTCCTTCACGGACCGCGCGTCCAGCACGTCGGTGCCCAGGGCGAGCGCCCGGCCACCCCCTTGCGTGATGGTGGAGGCGAGCGCGTCCAGCCGCTCCTTGCTGCGTGCGAGCAGGGCGACGCTCGCGCCGTCCCGTGCGAGGCGCAGGGCGGTGGCGGCGCCGATGCCGCTGGAGGCGCCGGTGATGACGGCGATGCGGCCGGACAGGGGCAGGGTGGGGGATGCCATGGGAGGACTCCTGCTCGCGCTAGGGAAGGGTGCTGCTTTCGCGAGACAGGACAAGGGATAGGAAATGGGCGCTTCCGGGAGTAGGTCTGGAATCTGGATGGACTCCTGAGGAAAGCTCAGGAATGGCTCTCACTCCGCTCAATGCGTTGCACCAGTTCCTCGCTGTCGCCCGGCACCGAAGCTTCGCGGCCGCGGCGGCGGAGTTGGGCGTGTCCGCCTCCGCGCTGAGCCACACGGTGCGCCAGTTGGAGGAGCGGCTGGGCGTGCCGCTGTTGTCGCGCACGACGCGCAGCGTGGCGGTGACGGCGGCGGGGCGGCGGCTGGTGGAACAGGCGGGACCGGGCGTGGCACAGGCGCTCGGGGCGCTCAAGGAAGCGTCCTCGCAACCTGGGACACTGACGGGCGCGCTGCGCTTGACGCTGCCGTCCACCGCGCTGCCCTTCGTGCTCACGCCGCTGCTGGCCTCGTTTCGCGAGCGCCATCCCCAGGTGGAGCTGGACCTGGTGGTGGAGAACCGCAAGGCGGACATCGTCGCGGAGGGCTTCGACGCGGGCATCCGGCTGGAGGAGTACCTGGAGCGGGACATGGTGGCGGTGCGCATCGCGCGCCCGTTCCGCTTCGTCGTGGTGGGCACTCCGGAGTACCTGGAGCGCCACGGCACGCCGGTGAAGCCGAAGGACCTGCTCCAGCACGACTGCTTCACCTATCGCTCGTCCAACACCGGCGCGCTGCTGCCGTGGGATTTGGAGAAGGGCTCGCGCACGTGGCGGCTGCCGGTGCGCGGCGCCGTCACCACCAACGACGAGCGTGTCTGGCTGGGGCTGGCGGAGGCCGGCCTGGGCCTGGCGTACGTGCTGGAGTCTCAGGTGGAGAGGCAGCTGAAGGCGGGCACGCTGCGCCGCGTGCTGGAGGAGTACGCCGCGTCCGTGCCGGGCCTCTTCCTCTACTTCCCCAGCCGCGCGCAGGTGTCACCCGCGCTGCGCGCCTTCCTGGAGCACGCGCGCCAGGTGCTCACCCCGCCCGCGCGGAGGAAGGGGCGCTGACTCAGTGCTCGTAGGTGTCGCGCGGACGCGACATGCCACCGGAGGCCGCGGCCTGCGGGGCGGCGACGGGCATTCCCACGTGCGCCACGGGCAGCGTGAAGTTGAAGACGCTGCCGGTGCCCAGGATGCTCTCCGCGCGGATGGAGCCGCCGTGCGCCTCCACCAGGCCCTTGGCGATGGCCAGCCCCAGGCCGGTGCCGCGGGCAGCCGCGTCGCGCGCCTGCCAGTAGCGGTCGAAGATGTGCGGCAGCGCGTCCGGCGTGATGCCGTTGCCCGTGTCGCGCACGTCGAAGGACACCTCGCCGCCGCGCATCACCGCCTTCACCGCCAACGTGCCGCCCGGCGGAGTGAACTTCACGGCGTTGCCCAGCAGGTTGCCCATCACCTGGAGCACGCGGCTGCGGTCGCACTTCACGCGCAGGCCCTCCGTGGGCAGGTCCGCCTCCAGGTGCAGCCCCTTGGCCTCCGCCAGCGGCCGGATGGCCTCCAGCGCCTCCGTGGCCAGCGCCACGGCGGTGTGCTCGCCCAGCTCCAGCGGCAGGTGGCCCGCCTCCAGGCGGCCCCAGTCCAAGAGGTCGCTGATGAGCCGCGACATGCGCTCCGCCGCGTCGTTGATGCGCGTGGCCTGCTTCGCCACCGCCTCGCCGCCCGGCTTGCCCGCGGTGCCGCGCAGGAGCAGCGCCGCGCCCAGCTGCACCACGCCCAGCGGGTTCTTCAGGTCGTGCGACACCACCGCGAGCAGGTCTTCACGGGCGCGGGCGGCCCGGCGGGACTCACCCACCAGCCGCGCGTTGTCGATGGCCAGGCTCGCGCGCAGGCACAGGTCCTCCGCCAGCGCCAGGTCGTCCGGGCCGTAGCGGCGCCCGGAGCCGGAGCTCACGAACGTCACCGCGCCCAGCGTGTGGCCGCGCGCGCGCAGCGGGATGATCATGTACGAGCGGGCCTGCAACGCCTCCAGCATCGCCGGGTGCGCGGGCTCCGCCGCCGCCGCGCGAAGCAGCGACTCCGTCACCGCGGGCACCAGCTCCGGCTCACCCGTGCGCAGCACGCGCAACAGGCCCACGGGCGCGTCCTCGCGAACCTCCGTGCGCATGGGCAGGCCCCGGGCGCGCTCCTGCTGCGTCGGGTCCAGGCACGCCACCGCCGCGCGGCCCACCCACGGGCCCTGCTCCAGCGCGTCCACCAGACACCAGTCCGCCAGGTCCGGCACCGCCAGGTGCGCGAGCAGCGTGTACATGCCCTGCGGATCCGGCGGGTGCGTGAACAGCGTCGTCATCGCCTGGTACAGGAAGGAGCGGCGGCGCTCGGCGGTCTCCACCTCCGCGCGCGCGGCCTGCTCCAGCTCCAGCGCGCGCGAATAGACGGCTTCGGCTTCAGTGAGCGCCCGCGCCGTCACCAGCACGACCGGGGACGCATCCGCGTCCGTGCCCAGCGGCGTGAGCACCAGCGCGTGTCGGCGGATGCCCTGCGCACCCGGCCACGGCGCCTCCACGGTGGTGGACTCGCGCAGCGTCACCACGCGGACGCGCGCGGACTCCAGCGCGGCCAATGCCTCGTGCGGCAGCCCCAGCTCGCTCCAGTGCCGCCCCGACAGCGCGCCTGCCTCACGGCCGAGCGCCCGGGCGCCCGCCGCGCTACACGACACCAACCGGCCCGTGCCATCCAACAGATAGGCAGGGTCGGGGATGGCGGCGAACACCGCTTCGTAGGCCAGACCGGTTGTCAAAGCGCTCATCGGGGGAGAGGGGGCGAGGGGATGCCCGGATTGGACCCGATATTGACACTCCGTTCCAGGCCCGCCATTCCGGCCACCCACTCCGCCGAATGAATTTCACTCAACGAACACTTCAGATGAGCCGCCCCGTGGGCTGCATCAATGCCAACAGTCGGCGGGCAATCTGCCCGAGCGGCAGGACCTCGTGCGCCAGGTTGGCGCCCACCACCACGGCGGGCATGCCGTAGACGACGGACGTCGCCTCGTCCTGGGCGATCACCCGCCCGCCTGCCTGGTGCAGGTCCCGGATGCCGTCCAGGCCGTCCTGACCCATGCCGGTGAGCACGACCGCCAACGCCGTCTGACCGTAGGCGCGGGCCACGGTGCGGAAGAGCCAGTTGGCGGACGGGCGGAAGCCCTGGATGGGCGCGGCGCCGGACACCTGCGCGCGGTAATCGGCGGTGACACCCAGGTGCTTGTCGTCCGGGGCCAGGTACACCGTGCCGGAGACGAGGGGCTCGCCGTCCTCGGCCACCTTCACGCGCAGCTTCGTGGCCGTGCCCAGCCACGTGGCCAGGCCGGAGCCGAAGCCCAGCGCGATGTGCTGCACCAGCAGGATGGGGGGCGGGGGCGTGTCCCTGCCTCCCAGGTCGGAGAGGATGCGGTAGAGCGCGGCGGGGCCTCCGGTGGACGCGGCCATCGCCAGCACGGCGGGCGGGCGGGCGCCGGGCGTGGGCGTCACCTCCGGCGGGGGCTGCGGCGCGGCGGCGCGGTCCGGCCAGCGGCGCACCACCTTCACCTGGGCCATGGCCTTGAGCGTGTCGCGCAGGCGGCGGCTGTCCGCCTCGAAGTCCGGCGACTCCGGGCCCACCGGCTTCTGGAGCACCGCGAGCGCCCCGGCCCTCAGCGCGGCCATGGACGTCTGGATGTCACGCTCCACCAGCGTGGACACCACCACCACCGGCGTGGGCACCTCCGTCATGATGCGGCGGGTGGCGTCCAGGCCGTCCATGCGCGGCATCTGGATGTCCATCGTCACCAGGTTCGGCTGCAGGCGCTGGCACAGCTCCACCGCCTCCAGGCCGTCCTTGGCCTCGCCCACCACGGTGAGCGCGGGGTCGGTGCGCAGGATTTCCACCAGCAGCCGCCGGGCGGTGGGCGAGTCCTCCGCCACCATGATGCGCAACGGTTCGGTCTTCATAGCAGTCGCCTCAGTGTCTCCAGCAGGCTCGTGGGGTCAAACGCGCTCTTCACGATGTACGCGCTCGCGCCGGCTTGCAGGCCGCGCGCCTTGTCCTCGGGCTTCTCACGCGACGTGACGAGCACCACCGGCACCCGTCCGAAGCGTGGAGAGGTACGCACGGCCTCCGTCACCTGGAAGCCATCCATGCGCGGCATCTCCACGTCCATCACCATCGCGTCCGCGCCGCCCGCTTGCAGCCGCTCCCACGCCTCCGCGCCGTCCGCGCACGCGATGACGTCGTAGCCGGCGCCCTCCAGGATGCTCTGCTCCAGCATGCGCGTCGTGGGCGAGTCGTCCGCCAGCACCACGCGCCGGCGCGCCACCTGCTCCTTGGGCGTGGGGAAGAACTGGGCGGAGGGGCGTCCCCCCGCGGCCCGCACCAGCGACGCGGGGCTGAGCAGCAGCGCCATGCGCCCATCCGGCAGCACCGCCGCGGCGGCCACGTGCCGGGCCCGCTTCACGCGGCTGCCCAGCGAGCGCACCAGCACCTCCTGCTCCGCGATGACCTCGTCCACCACCAGCGCCGCCTGCGCGGTGCCCGCGGACAGCACCACCGCGGGGGGCCGCGTCTTCGGCGGTCCCGGGGGCAAATCCAACACGCCCGCGAGCGACGCCAGCGGCACCAGCGCCTCCGGCGTCACCCAGGACATGCGGCCCTCCACCTCGCGCACGTCGGAGGGCGACAGGCGCAGCAGCCGGTCCACGCCCTCGCTGGCGAGCGCCAGCACCTGCCCGCCCACGGACACCAGCAGCACGCGCAGGGTGCTCAGGGTGAGGGGCACGTCCAGCGTGAAGCGGGTGCCCTGGCCCGCCTTGAAGGCCACCTCCACGCTGCCGCGCAGGGCCTCCACCTGGGCGCGCACCACGTCCAGGCCCACGCCCCGGCCGGACACCGCCGTCACCTTCGCCGCGGTGGACAGGCCCGGCAGGAACACGAGCCGCGCCGCGTCCTCGTCGTCCTCGGGCGCTTCCATGCCCCGGGCCCGCGCGCGCTCGCGCAGCGCCTCCAGGTCCAGGCCGCGCCCGTCGTCCTCCACCGCGACCTCCACCCGGCTGCCGCGAAGCCTCGCGGACAGCACCACGCGGCCCTCCTCCGGCTTGCCGTGGCGCACGCGCTCCTCCGGCGCCTCCAGGCCGTGCGCCACCGCGTTGCGCACCAGGTGCAGCAGCGGTTCGCGCAGGGACTGGAGCAGCGAGCGGTCCAGGTCCAGCCCGCCGCCGTGCACCTCCATGCGCACGCGCCGGCCCAGGCTGTGCGCCACGTCGCGCGCGGCGCGCTCCAGGCCGGTGCAGCCCTCCTCGAAGGGGAGCATGCGCGCGCGGCGCACCTCATCATCCAGGCCGGTGGAGGACTGGAACAGCGCGCGGCGGTCCTGCGCCAGCACGCGCGCCACCCGCGCCAGCTCCAGCTCCACGCGGCGCAGCGTCGCCTCGGACTGCGTGCCGCGCACCCGCTCGCGCAGCCCCATCACGTCGTCGCGCAGCGCCTCCAGGGATTCGGCGTGGCCCTCCAGGCGCAGCATCGCCACGCGCAACTCACCACTGCGGCCCAGCAGCGCGTCCAGCTTCTGCCCGGACACGCGCACCGGCAGCATCTCCCCGCTGGCCTGCGAGGGGAAGGAGAGCTCCGGCTCGGCCTCCGCGGGCTTCTCGTGGGGAGCAGGGGCGGGCGGCGCCGACTTCGGCGCGGTCACTGGAGGCTGGGTGGGCGAGCCGTGCGCGGCCTGCTCCAACTGGGGCAGCAGCGCCTCCAGCGGTGAGCCGGACAGGTCCTGGCGCGCGGCCAGGCGGCGGCCTGCGTCGTCCAGCGCGTCCACGGTGGCGAAGCACAGCTCGAAGAGGTCCGGCGACGGCGCGCGCCCGTGGATGAGCGGCTCCAGCACCTCCTCCATGCGGTGGCAGGCGTTCTCCACCATGCTGGCGCTGGCCGCGCGAGACGCGCCCTTCACGCTGTGCAGCGTCCGCAGGATGCCGGGGACGAGCTCCTTCGCGCGCGCCGGGGCCTGCTCCAGCGCGAGCAGGTCCCGGTTGAGGGACACGACGTGCCCCTCCAGCTCCTCCAGGAACGAGTCCAGCAGTGCCTGCGCCAGCCTGTCGCGATCCATGGGTTAGCGCCCGAACTCCCCGAGCAGCCCCTTCAACTTCTGGCCCATGGCGTTGATGTCCTGCATCGCGCGCTCCGTCTGCCGCGACGAGATGAGCCCCTGCTGCGTGGCCTGGTTCACGTCGTGCATCGCCTGGCGGATCTGCCCGATGCCGGTGGCCTGCTGGTTGGCGGACGCGGCGATTTGCGCGGCCGTGAGCGACGCCTGCGTGAGCAGGTCCGCCAGCTGCTGGATGGTGGCGCCCGCCTCCGTGACGACGCGCGTGGCGGCGGACACGCTCTTGGTGCCCTCCTCCGTGGTCATCACCGCGCCGTGGGTGGCCTTCTGGATTTGTCCCAGAATCTGCCGCACCTGCGCGGTGGCCTTCTTGGACTGGTCCGCCAGGGCCTTCACCTCGGAGGCGACGACGGCGAAGCCGCGGCCGTGCTCGCCCGCGCGGCTCGCTTCAATGGACGCGTTGAGCGCGAGCATGTGCGTCTGCTCGGAGATGTCGTTGACGGTGGTGATGATGTCGCCAATGGCCTGGGCCTGCTCGGCCAGGGCGAGGATGCGCGACGCGATGGACTCCACCTGGTCGCGCACGGCGCCCATGGAGGACACCGCCTCCTCCACGGCGCGGCGGCCGGAGCGGCCCACCTCCTCGGAGTGACGGGCGGACTCGCTCACCGCGCGGGCGCGGCCGGCGGCCTCTTCCGACGTCTTGGTGATCTCCTCGATGGTGCTCACCGTCTCCGTGACGGCGGTGCCCTGCTCCTGGGCGCCGGCCACCTGTTCGGTGGTGCTGGCGAGGATTTCGGAGGACGCGCCGGCCAGCTGGTTGACGAACTCCGCCACGGTCTTGAGCGTGTGCTCGCGCTGCTCGGACTGCTTCGCCAGCTGGATTTCCGCCTGCTGGCGGCGCTCCGCCATGGCGTTGAAGGCGCCGGCCAGGTCGGCCATCTCGTCCTTGCCGCGCACGTCGATGCGGTGGGTGAGGTCGCCCTTGCCCAGCTGCTCCGCGCCGAAGGTGAGCTTGCGCAGGGGGTCGGTGATGCCGCGGGTGATGACGAAGCTGCCCACGCCCACGATGGCCAGGCCCAGGAGGGTGCCCAGCGCCAGCACCCAGACGCTGCGCTGCGCGGCCTGGGTGGCGGCGTCGGAGTACTGCCTCCAGCGGTCCTCCTCCGTCTCGCGCATCTCCGCGATGAGCTCCCGGATGACCTCCATCTCCCGCTGGCCGCGGTTGGTCTTCACCACGGCCTGGGCCGCCTCGAAGCCCTGCTCGCGGCGCAGGCGGATGGTGTCGGCCACTTCGTCCAGCTTGCTCGCGACCAGCGGCTCCAGCTTCACGAAGCGTGAGCGCTGGTCGGGGTACTTCGCCATCGCGGGGCGCAGGGCGTCCAGGTCCGCGCGCAGCTCGGTGATGGCGTTCTGGTACGGGCGCAGGTAGCTCTCGTCGCCGGTGAGGAGGAAGCCGCGCTGGCCGGTCTCCGCGTCCACGATGAGGGCGCGCGCCTCGCGCAGCATCTTGTAGTTGTTGTGGGCCTCCAGCAGGCCTTCCGTGGTGGTGGTGAGCTGCTGGGCGCCCTGGAAGGCCACGCCGGCGATGATCAGCAGCACCATCAGGGACAGCCCGAAGCCCAGCGCGATGCGATTCCCGATGCTCATGCGACTCCTTCTTCGGAAAGCTCGAACACGAGACGCTCGTCGGCGAGGAGGGCCTCTCCCTCCAGGACGAGCGTGCCGTCGGGGCTGACGCCGGACACCAGCGCGCCCGCTTCCTCTTCCAGGGAGGGGGGCGCGGGCAACATCTCCGTGACCGTCAGCACCGCCACCTCCATCACCTCATCCGTGCGCAGGCCCAGCTCCGCGCGGGCCGTGCTGCCCACCACCAGCACGGGGCCGGTGCCCTGCGCCGCGGGCCGGCCGAACAGCGGGGCCAGCTCCACCACGGGCAGCACCTCTCCGCGCAGGAGCGTCAGGCCGCGCAAGAGCGGCGGCGCGCCCGGCAGCAGGGTGAGCTCCGGCGCGCGCATGACCTCCAGGATGAAGCGCGACTCCAGGGCATACAGCTGGCCCGCGGCCCGGAAGCGGACCATCTCCCGCTGGCTGCCGGGCAGCACGGGGATTTCCGCCGGGCGGGCCAGGGCGAGGGCGCGCGCGTCGAGCGCGGCGAGGGCCGCCTCGTCGGTGGGGGTGTCGCATTCCTCGGTGGCGCGCTCCAGCGCTGCCATCCGGGCCCGGGCCTTGTCCCAGTCGATGTTTCCCTCGCGCTTCGGCATCCGCTCGCCTCTTTAGCCTTCCGTCCGCTCCAGGCGCCGCCACTCCGCGCGGGCCACGTCCGCCAGCGCTCCGGCCCGCTCACCTTCCGCCAGCGGCACCAGCGCCTCTGGCGACAGCTTCCGGCACAGCCCTTCCGCCTCGCGGTAGGACCGGGCCGCGGCGGCGGCCTGGTCCTGCCGGCGCAGCACGTGGCCCATGAGCAGGTGGCCCACCGCGAGCCCCGGCTCCAGGTAGAGCGCCTGCCGGGCGGCTCTCTCCGCGTCGGACAGCCGCGCCTGTCCCAGGAGCAGCAGGGCCTCCAGATACCGCAGACCGGCGACCAGTGGGTGACGAACCGAGGCCTCCTCGCAGGCGAACAGCGCCGCGCGCGGATCCAGGTTGGCCAGTGCACGAACCGCGGCCAGGGCGCCCTCCGGGTCGGCCGATTGGGCCCCCGCCCGCCGGGCCGCCTCGCGCCAGTCGCCGCGGGCCAGCGCCACCCGTACGGCCTCCAGGGCCTCCACGCTGAGCGTGAAGCGGGTGCGGGTTCCGGACGTGGACGCATCACCGGTGCGAGCCGCCGGAGCTCCCGAAGCAGGAGCACTAGAGAGGGCTCCCACCGACGAGGGCGCACCACCGCCGGCAGGTCCGAGGCCCGAAGCGGGAGCGCCGCCGTAGGAGCCGGCCCCCGAGGCCGACGTGCCGGTCCCTGACGCCCACGGCGGGGAGACACCCGCGGTCGCACCATCCGCTCCGGTGGTGAACGTCCCCGGCGCGACTCCCGAGGAACCTCCCGCCGGAGACGGCCGGGCTCCCGGAGACGCGGAGGCTCCAGGGGCCACCGCGGGGAGCGAACCCGCACCGGGACGACCGCTGGAGACAGCACCCGGCGTGCCCGCGGTGAAGGGCGTGCCATCCGCGCGCAGCGGCGCCAGGGGCTGGAGCGGGACGAAGTGCCCGGCGTTCGAGCCGGCCAGGGGCTTGCGGTACAGCACGCCCCACTCCGTGAGGACGGGCTCGAACGGCGCGTAGTCCCCGAGCGGTGGATCCGACGGACCCGTGAACAGGTACCCGCCGTCGTCCAGGGACGCATGGAGCCTGCGCGCCACGCCCTCGATGGTGGCGCGGTTGAAGTAGATGAGGACGTTGCGGCAGAAGATGACGTCCAGCTGCCAGAGGCCGCTCTCCGCCGAGGGCCACGTCTCCAGCGCCAGGTTGAGGTAGCCCAGCTGCACGTGGCGCTTCACGTCCTGCGACAGCTGGTAGAAGCGGCCCTCCTGCTTGAGGTGGGGACGCATGCGGTCCGCGGAAGGGCCGCGCAGGGACCAATCCGTGTAGCGGGCCTGCTGGGCGCGGCGGAGCGCCGTGCGCGACACGTCCGTCGCGCGCACCGTCATGTGGTCTTCCCAGCCCTCGGCCATCAGCAGCGCGGTGATGGAGTAGGGCTCCTCGCCGGAGGAGCACGCCGCGCTCCACGCGCGCAGCAGGTGGCCGGGCCCCTGGCGCTCGTGTAATTCCGGCAGCACCACGCGGCGCAGGTGGTCGAAGTGCTCGTGGGTGCGGAAGAAGTACGTCTCCCCGATGGTGAGCTCGGTGAGCAGGTCGTCCAGGAGCGCGTTGTCGAACGACACCTCGCGCAGGTAGACCTCCACGTCGTCCTGGTTGGCGCGGGCCATGGCGCGCTGGATGCCTTCCAGCGCGGCGGCCAGGCAGCTGGGCGCGGCGAGCCCGGCGCGCTGCTCCACCAGGGCGAGCACCTCCTTGAAGCCCGGGGGCAGGACGCCGCCAATCAAGCAGGCTCCGGAAGGGCTCCAAGCGCGCTGTCGAGTTGCAGGGCCTCCGCCTCGGAGAGGAAGGAGCGCAGGTCGTGCACGAGCACCAGCCCGTCCGTCAGCTTCGCGGCGCCGGCCACGTACCCCACGCCCGGCAGCTCCCGGGGAGACGGGTCCCACTCCCCGGGGGTGACGGCGTGCAGCCCTTCGGCCCGGTCCACGCGCATCGCCACCAGCCGTCCACCGGTGGAGGCGACGATGAAGTGGTCCATGGGGGACAGGGCGCGAGCGGGGTGGCGGAAGCGGCGGCGCAGGTCCAGCACGGGCAGCAGCTCACCGCGCAGGTTGAGCAGGCCCTCCACCACGTCGGGGGCCTGGGGCAGGGGCGTGAGGCGCGCGGCGCGCACCAGCTCGCGCACATCCTCCACGGGCAGGCCGTAGCGCTGCCGCTCCAGGGTGAACAGCAGGACTTCCTGTGGGCCGGCCTCCGAGGGGGGATTCATGGATGCGCGTCGCAGGCTACAGGAGGCAGGTCACCCTGGGGATTCAGGATGTGGGCCCGTCTTCCAGAGAACGCTCCGAGGGGATGGCGTGGGGCCTCTGCCTGAAGCCAACGCCCGGCGGGACGCCAGGAGTCCCGGACGGAAACGCTTTTTCGTCCGGGCCGTCCTCAAGGGATGTCGCCAGGTGGCATGGGGCCGGGCATCGTGAGGCACATGGTTCAGCACGTCATCGTCGTGGGCGCGGGCCCGGGAGGCCTGACGGCCGCCATCAACCTCGCGGGGCAGGGCTTCCGGGTCACCGTGGTGGAGAAGGACGCGGTGCCCGGCGGCCGGATGAAGGGCCTCACGCTCGGGCAGGACGGCGAGTACGCGGTGGACACGGGCCCGTCCATCCTCCAGCTGCCGGGCATCCTGAAGCAGATCTTCTGGCGCGCGGGGAAGCAGCTGGAGGACTACGTCACGCTGGTGCCGGTGGACCCGAACACGCGCGTGCACTTCTGGGACGGCACGCACCTGGACACGCGGAGGGACCTGGAGCGGATGGGCCAGGACCTGGAGAAGTTCGGAGCGGGGAAGGGGCGTGCGCTCCAGGATTGGATGGAGGACGGGAGGAGGAAGTACGCGCTCGCGTACGAGAAGTTCATCTGCACGAACGCGGGCAGCCTGGACTACTACGCGCCCTGGAGGCTCGCGCCCACGCTGCGTTTCAAGCCGTGGCAGACGCTCTACCGGCAGCTGGACTCGTTCTTCCACGACGACCGGATGACGTACGCGCTGGCGTACCCGTCGAAGTACCTGGGGCTACACCCGACGACGTGCTCCTCGGTGTTCAGCGTGATTCCGTTCATCGAGCTGTGCTTCGGCGTGTGGCACGTGCAGGGCGGTTTCCGGGAGCTGTCGCGAGGGATGATGAAGTGCGCCCAGGACCTGGGCGTGACGTTCCGGATGGGCACGGCGGTGGAGCAGGTGCGCACGGAGGCCGGGCGCGCGGTGGGAGTGAAGCTCGCGAGCGGCGAGGTGTTGGACGCGGACGCGGTGGTGGTGAACGCGGACCTGGCGTACGCGGCGCAGAAGCTGTTGGCGCCGGAGCTGCGGGAGGGCTCGAGGCTGTCGGACGGGGCGTTGGAGCGGGCGAAGTATTCGTGCAGCACGTTCATGGCGTACTACGGGTTGGACACGACGTACGCGGACCTGCCGCACCACCTCATCTACCTGTCGGAGAGCGCGAGGCGCACGGACAAGGACGCGCTGGAGGACCGCACGGTGGACGTGGACGACCCGCCCTTCTACGTGTGCAACCCGGGAGTGACGGACGGCACGGGAGCACCGAAGGGGCACTCGACGCTGTACGTGCTGGTGCCCACGCCCAACACGGCGCGCCCGGTGGACTGGGCGAAGACGGAAGCGACGTTGCGCGAGCGCATCCCGAAGATGCTGGAGAAGGTGGGCATCAAGGGATTGCGAGAGCACGTGAAGGCGGAGCGCTACTTCACGGCGGAGACGTGGAGGGACGACTTCAACGTGTTCCGGGGAGCGGTGTTCAACCTGTCGCACACCTGGATGCAATTGGGCCCGCTGAGGCCACGAGTGAAGAACGCGCAGGTGGAGGGGCTGTACTTCGTGGGCGGAGGGACGCACCCGGGAAGCGGGCTCCTGACCATCATGGAGAGCGCGAACATCGCGGCGGACTACCTCACGCGTGAAGCCGGCAAGGGTCCGCTGAAGGGCTGGCCCTACGTGCCGCCCATGGAGGACGCCGGAGAACAGGCGCCGCTCCGCATGGCGCGGAGCGGCTGAAGACACGCGCCGGGTCCTCTCATGTCAGACCTCCCCGCTAGGTTCGGCGGCGTCGTCGAAATGGGGGGACACCATGGCGTTGGATTGGAAGCGCTTGCTGTGTGACACGCGGATCCGCGAGGCCGAGGGCGGACGGGCCTCTGCTTCGCTGGAGGACGATGGCCGGTCCGAGTTCGATCGGGACTATGACCGGACCGTCTTCTCCACTCCGGTCCGGCGCCTCAAGGACAAGACCCAGGTGTTTCCGCTGGAGCCGAACGACGCGGTCCGGACGCGCCTGACGCATTCCCTGGAGGTCTCGACGCTGGCCCGGGGACTCGCGCGTGGCGCGGCCCGCTGGATGCTGCGCGAGGGCCACCTCGATTCCAGCCAGCAGGTGCTCGACATCGAGGCCATCGCGGCGACGTGCGGCCTCATTCACGACCTGGGAAATCCTCCGTTCGGCCATGCGGGCGAAGAAGCCATTGGCAGCTGGTTCCGGACGCACTTCGGAGCGGAGGGGCAGGGGCTTCTTCATGAGGCGGAGACCGCCACCGTGCGTGCCGGCCAGCTCCGGAGTGATTTCTTGCGGTTCGAGGGAAACGCCCAGACGCTGCGCATCGTGTCGCGCCTTCAACTGCTCGCGGATTCCTACGGGCTGAACCTGACGGTGGGCACGCTGTCGGCCGCGATGAAATACACGGCGGCCTCGGATGAGACGTCCGACACCGGTCCCGCCGACAGGAAGAAGCCCGGCTATTTCGCCTCGGAGCAGCGCCTTGTGGACAGGGTCCGGTCGCTCACCGGAACCGGGACCGCGCGCAACCCCATCGCGTACCTCGTCGAGGCCTGTGACGACATGGTCTACGCGACCGTGGACATCGAGGACGGGGTCAAGAAGGGCCTCGTGAGCTGGCCGGAGGTCGAAGCCTTCCTGGAGAAGCACGACGACTCGGGCATGGCGAAGACCGTCCTCAAGAGCGTCCATGACTACATCGAGAAGGCGGACACGCCGCTGGAAGGGCGGGCTCGGGACGAGGCCCTCGCGCAGCACTTCCGGACGATGGTCATTGGTCACGCCAAGCGGGAAATCCTCGCGGCCTTCCAGCGGCATTACGCGCGGCTCATGCAGGGAGAGGCGCTGGAACAGGGAGACCTCATCGGTGCCAGTGGGGCGTCCCGGCTCATCGAGGTGTGCAAGCGCTTCGGGCGTGAGCGCGTCTACAACGCCCCGGAGACGCTCCGGCTGGAGACCCTGGGTCGCCGGGTCATCCATGGGTTGATGGACATCTTCTGGGAGGGGGCTCAGGGGTGTCCGGTCCCCGTGGACACGGCGGGCAAGGACTGGAAGAAGTTCAACAAGAGCCCTGAAGGCAAGGTCTACAACCTGCTGTCGAGGAACTACCGGACCGCGTTCGAGTCCGCCTGCGAGAACTCGAGCCTTCCTCCGCTGTACCATCGCATCCAGTTGGTGACCGACTACGTCTGTGGAATGACAGACACCTTTGCTTGCAGCCTCCATGCGCAGCTCACCCACGGATAGCGCCATCCTCCACGACCCGCGGCGGGTCCTGCGCAAGCGTCTGAGCGACTTCGTCACCCGTGTGCCGCATCCCTGGCACGGTGCGATGCGGACGCTCCTGGACGTCTTCCGGGAGCATGACTGGCAGGTCTTCGTCTTCGGCGGCACGTTGCGGGACCTGCTGGCTGTATCGGCGACGGCGGCGCCCCGGGATGTGGACCTGGTCGTGGCGGGCGCGACGGGGTCCGCGCTGCGAGCCGCGTTCTCCCGGGAGTTGGTCCGGGTCAACCGGTTTGGAGGGCTGCATCTCCAGGTGCGGAAACTCCCCGTGGACATCTGGACCCTGGAATCCACCTGGGCCTTCCAGCAGAAGCTGGTGCACGGCGGGGACTTCGCGCACCTGCCCCGGACGACGTTCCTCAACGTGGAGGCCGTGGCCGCGGAGCTGGACACCCGGAAGGGTCGTGCGCGGCGGGTCTACGGAGAACCCTTCTTCCGCGCGGTCCGTGAGCAGGTGCTCGACATCAACCTGGAGGAGAACCCCTACGCGGGCCTCTGTGTGGTCCGGTCCCTGCTCACGGCGCGGAAGCTCCACTACGCACTGGGACCCCGGCTCGCGCGTTACGTTGCCCACCATGGCTCCCGCATCGATGCGGCGGAGCTGGAGGCCATTCAGCTCTCCCATTACGGGCGCATCCGTCTCGACCGGGACCAGTTGACGCGCCTGATCCGCATCGTGAGCGGGAAGGGGATGGCCACGCGGCCGAGGCCCGTCGAGCTTCCCCAGGTGCGTCAGCTCGAATGGAAGCTGCCGCGTCCCCAGCAGCTCGACTGGCACTCCCGGGAGTGGAGGTCCAAGTCCCGGGAAGAGCTCACGCTTCAGAGCACCGGCTGACCCTTTTCAGGGGCGGCAGCTCACCTCCACGAGGAGGCCGCCCGGTGCGCGGCAGTAGACGAGGGTGCCCCGGTTGTTGCGGATGACGTCGGACACCTCCAGGCCGTCGGCCTTCGCGCGCTCATGGAAGGCGAGCACGGGGGCTTCGGAGTCCTGGAGGAAGCCGACGTGGAAGTCCTCGGGGAAGACGTCGGAGTCGCGCTTGCGGCGCTGGAGGATGAGCACGAAGCCATCCGTCCCGCCGAGCATGGCGATGGCGGGCGAGTCATGGTTCTTCGCGTGCGACGTGAAGCCGCAGTAGCGCATGAAGAAGCGGGCGGTGGCCTGGACGTCGGGGACCTGCAGATCAAGGTGATTCAGCTTCATGGTGGACCTCGCGAAGGCACACGAATGCCTTCGAAGGGCCGTGGGTCCTGAATCCCGAAGGAGACGGACAAGTGCTTCCACCATGGAAGTGACCGGGGCTCACCGAACCGGTCCGCCGTTTTTCGACCGGTAGAGAGGCTAATGCAATGGCAGACGGAATGCCAGACTACGAAACGTACCGCTCCGCCAGCTCCGACACCTGCCCCGTCGCCTGGGCCACCGCCGTCGCCGCTTCCTGCGTGGTCCCCAGCTGACGCAGCGTCGCGGCCATCAGCTCATCCATCTCACTCACCGCACCGAACAGCTGATCCACGCCCGCGTGCTGCTGCGCCACGGCTTCCGCAATCTGCCGCACCGCGGACGCGGACTCGTGCGTCAGCTTGATGAGCTCCCGCAGCCGCTCGCCGCTCTTGCGCAGTGGCACCAGCGCCGCCTCCACGCCCGCGGAGCTCTTGTCCGCGGTCACGACCGCCTCGCCCGTCGCGGTCTCCATGCCTTCCAGCAACCCGCGCACCTGGCCCGTCGCCTTGATGGACTGGTCCGCCAGCTCTCGCATCTGCCGCGCCACCACCGCGAAGCCCCGGCCCTGCTCGCCCGCGCGGCTCGCCTCGATGGCCGCGTTGATGGCCAGCATGTGTGACTGGTCCGCCAGCGACTTCACCACCTCCGACACCCGGCCCACCTCGCGGGCGCGCGTGCCCAGGTCCACCACCTGCTGGTTCAGCCCGTGCGTCAGGCCGCGGATGTCGTCGAGCCCCTGCACCGTGCCCGCCAGCGACTCCTCGCCCAGCTTGCCCATCGCCGCGGCGCGCTCCGCCACCTGCAGGACGCTCCCCGCGCGGCTCGCCGCCAGCTTCGACATCTGCTGGATCTCCTGCGCCGTCGTGCGCGCCTGGTGGATGGCCGACGCCTGCCGCGACAGCGTGCGGTTCTGCTGGTCGCTCGCCTCCGTCAGCCGCGTGCCCGCCTTCGCCAGGTGCCCCGCGGACGAGCTCAGCGCCCGGGGCAGCTCCTGCAACTGCTCATAGAGCAGCCACGTGCGCGCGGACAGGTCGCCCAGCTCATCCGTGGACACCCACTGCGGCGGCGCCGCGCGGCCCTCCACCAGCGCGTCCAGCGACGCCCCCACCGCCCTCGCGCCCTGCGCCAGCCGGCGCGCCGCCCACGCCGCCGTGAAGATGGCCCCCAGCGCCGCGAACCCGCCCAGGAACGCCACCGGCAACGTCAGGTCGCGCTGCAACGGCTGGATGCGCGAGCGCACCCGCGCCGCGCCCCGGTACTCGCCCGACAGCTCCAGGTCGTCCGCCAGCGACGACAGGTTCTTCTCCAGCCGCAGCTGCAACGTGGCGATGCTCGTGATGCACGTAATCAACAGCGCGGACACGACGATGGCCGGCAGGAACCAGCTCTGCCGGGGCAGGAACAGCCCTTCTCCCGCGGGGCGCTCGTGCGGCGCGCGGCGGAACGCCTCCAGCGTCACCGCCGCCAGCGCCTTCTCGTAGAGCATGTACATGATGGGCGCGCTGAAGAGCCCCGCGCTCATCGCCACCGCCACGCCCACCAGGATGACGCGCGGCGGCCGGTCCAGCGCCAGACCAATGGCGCCGTTGAAGAAGATGCCGCCCAGGAACCAGCCCGACTGTGCCTCCACGAACGTGAGCACGCCTGGCAGCCGCAACAGCCGTCCCAGCCGCTCCGCGGGGCTCGCCTTCGCCTCCACCGCGTACCGCAACAGCGCGCCCACCGCTCCAATGGGCACCACCAGCGCCAGCCCGCCAATGACGATGGGCGTGACGACGCCCAGCACGAACCCCGTGTGGCTCGCGTCCACGTCCAGCAGCTGCATGTCGACGTAGATGGCCGGCGCCACCGCCACCGTGACGACCAGCGTGCGCAGCAAGAGCAGCTTGAAGAGCAGCGCCTGGGTCGAAGGGGGGGATGGCTGTGTCATCAGGTGACGGATCCGGTTGAACGGCTCAAGCCTGCGGGCGAAGTGCGGATGCGTCAATGCAACGTCTTCGTCTTGCGAGCCAGACTCCCGGGTCTCCGCGAATAACAGGGACGCAACGGGTAGGCAGGGCAGGGCGCGTGTCGTTTCAGCTCGCGCCGTACACTGTCCATTGCCTGACATTCCGACCTGTCGCGGCCCGAGCAGGGCGACCGTGCGGACGAGCCACCGTCACCTGCCGCCCGCCCATGACGTGCGCACGTTGTCCTCCACAACGATTCACACACCGACGTCAGGAGGACGCCATGGGCGAGTGGACTGACAAGGCCAAGGGCAAGGTGAAGGAAACCGTGGGCGTGGCGACGGGCGACCGTTCGCTGGAAGCCGAAGGCAAGGCGGACACGCTCAAGGGCAAGGTCAAGGGCGTGGTCGAGGACGTGAAGCACGCCATCAAGGACAAGGTCGACGAGCGCGAGGAAGTGCGTCGCGGTGACGCGGATCCGTATCAGCGCTAGCGACACACCCCACACCGCCGTTGAAACCGTTCGGGCCGCGGAAGCTGATGCTTCCCGCGGCCCGAGCTGTCTTCAGCGGCGCGTGCTCACTGCCGCATCTTCTCGCAGGGACACGCCACCTCCAGGAAGGTGGTGGACTTCCCGCTGAGCATCACCCAGAGGCAGCGCAACACACAGGCTGTCCCGAACTCCCGGTAGATGAGTCCCAGGTTGGAAACCACCTCACGTCCGGTGATGACCCCGCGCATGTTCCCGCTCCCTTGCGACCTGCCGTCCGACCCGCCGCCCATGGCCTCGTGAGAAGCCGGTCAGAGGTCTTTGCAAAGGGCTGGCCGAGCCTCTGAAAACACCCCCATGCCCCAAGGTCCTGCGGTGAACGTCTCAAACCGTTGAAATGGCGGCCCTGAACGCATGCCTGCCCTGGAGTCCTTGAACGAAGCGGTGGGGCGCCCTGAAAACGTTACAGAAACAGGACGGCGTCCAGAGGATGGAAGGCCTGTCCGCCTGCCCTCGCCGGAGCGTCCCGCCGGGCCAGGCCGCTCGCGTGCTCCGCCGCCAGGCTGCGGACCCAGCGTCCCCGCAAAAGACGGGTGGCACATCCGCCGACGGGTCTGAATGTATGTCCATGAGGGCCCGCGTAGGCGGTCAGCCCTTCCGCGCGGTGCGTTCCAGCGGTGAGGTGGAAGGGAGTCGAGATGAGGCCAAACGTGTCTTCCCGAAGGAGTCTGCCGCTGCTGCCCGACGGCGTCCTCCGCGCTCAGCGGGGGCTGCGGCGGGTGGCGGTGGGGTTGGACTTCTCCCTGCAGTCCGAGTTCGCGCTCGCCCGTGCGCTGCGCCTTCCGCTCGCGCACGGAGCGGCCTTCAGCGTGCTGCACGTGAGCCCGCGGTTGGATGGCCACTCCGGCCCGGATGGGACGGTGGACGGAGAGCAGTGCCTGCGCCGGTCGGTGACGTCCGCGGCGAAGCGGCTGCGGCAGCGGCCGGACGTGGACGTGCGCGAGGAGCTGCGCACCGGTGACGCGCCGCACGAGGCGGCGGAGCTGGCGAAGGACCAGGGCGTGGAGGTGCTGGTGGTGGGCCGGCCGCACCTGCCCCAACCGGCGAAGCCGCTGCCGGACGACGCGATGGTGATGCGGCTGGTGCGGGAGGTGGACGCGTCCGTGCTGGTGGTGATGCCGCACCCGGGCCGCGTCTACCACCGACCCCTCGTCGCGGTGAACTTCTCACGGGAGTCCCGCCGCGCGCTGGAGCTGACGATGCGCCTGTGTCCGGTCTCGACCCCCATCGAGGTGCTGCACGTGGTGGACCTGCGCGAGGAGGAGGAGGCCCTGCGCCGTGAGGATGTCCCCTTGACGCGGCAGCTGGGGCTGCTGCAGGAGCGCGAGGACGCGGCGCGAAGGGCGCTCGGGCGCTTCCTGGCGCCGTACCGGGAGACCGGCCGGGCGCTGGAGATCCGCCTGCGCTTCGGAGACCCGTGCGAGTGCATCCTCGCGGAGGCCCGGGATCGCGACTCGGACCTGCTCACGCTGGGCATGTCCTCCGCGAATCCGCCCACCACGTTGACCGAGGGCGTGCTGCGGCATTCACTCTGCGACGTGCTCATCTCGCGGCACGCCGCCCCGCCCGCCGCCCTGCCGGACGGCGGGGGCGCACCGGCTTCCTGAAAGCAGGGAAGTCCAGCGCGGCGGGCGTCGAGGCGTTATGAGGGGCGGCACCTTGCCACCTCCCACGCCGTCGACACCGCCATCGCTCCGGGCCCGTCTGAAGAACGCGGGCGTCCTCTTCAAGCAGCTGCCCGGCACCTTCCACCTCTTCTGGCGGGCGAGCCCCCGGGGCGCGGTGGTGCTGGGCGTGCTCACGCTGGTGGCGGCGGTGTTGCCGGCGGGCATCGCGTGGGTGGGCAAGCTCATCGTCGACACGGTGGTGGCCGCGGCGAAGGGCGACGTGGCGGCGAACTCGCGCGTGGTGGGGCTGGTGGCCACGGAGTTCGCGCTGATGGTGGCCTCCGCGGTGGTGGAGCGGGGGCTCACGCTCACCAAGGACCTCCTGCGCGCGCACCTGGGCAACCTGCTCAACGAGCGCATCCTCCAGAAGGCGCTGGACCTGGAGCTCAAGCACTTCGAGGACTCGGACACCTACGACAAGATGCAGAACGCGCGGCGGGAGGCGAACGCGCGCCCGCTGTCGCTGGTGATGCAGGCGTTCAGCATCGTGCGCAACGTCATCACCCTGTCCACCTACGCGGTGCTGCTCGTGGCGCTGTCGCCGTGGAGCGTGGTGGTGCTGCTCGCCGCGTCCATCCCCGCGTTCATCGCGGAGGCGCGGCTGGCGGCGGAGGGCTTCCGGCTGTACTCGTGGCGCGCGCCGGAGGGCCGCAAGCTCAACTACCTGGAGTGGATCCTCACGCGCGACAGCACCGTGAAGGAGGTGAAGCTCTTCGGGTTGGGGCCGCTGGTGCTGGGCCGCTACCGCGACCTGTTCCAGAAGTTCTTCGCGGAGGACCGGGCGCTCGCGCGCAAGCGCATGGTGTGGGGCCTGGGCCTGGGCCTCTTGTCGCTGGCGGCCTTCTACGGCTGCTACCTCTTCGTGGCGAGCCGCGCGGCGGATGGCGGCATCTCCGTGGGTGACATGGTGCTGTACCTGGCCGTGTTCCGGCAGGGGCAGGCCGCGTTCCAGGGCATCCTCACCAGCGTGGGCTCCATGTACGAGGACGCGCTCTTCATGAGCAACCTCTTCGCCTACCTGGACATCCCCACGTTGGAGAACGCGCCGAGGCTCCTGCCCGCCGTCTCACCGCCGCGCGGGAGGAGCAACGCCATCGAGCTGCGCGACGTGTCCTTCCGCTATGCGGGCAAGGACGCGTGGGCGCTGCGCAACGTGAACCTCACGCTCAAGCCCGGCCAGAAGCTGGCGCTGGTGGGGGAGAACGGCGCGGGGAAGAGCACGTTGGTGAAGCTGCTCCTGCGCATGTACGAGCCGACCGAAGGCCAGATTCTCTACGGCGGCGTGGACACGGCCCAGATGGGCGCGGACGACCTGCGCGGCCGCTTCGGGGCGGTGTTCCAGGACTTCGTGCGCTACCAGTTCAGCGTGTCGGAGAACATCGGCCTGGGACACGTGCCCGCGCTGGAGGACCGGCCCGCCATCGAACGGGCGGCGGAGCAGGGCGGGGCGAGCTCCGTCATCGCGACGCTGCCGTCCCAGTACGACACGATGCTGGGGGGCTGGTTCGAGAAGGGCCAGGAGCTGTCCAGCGGCCAGTGGCAGAAGCTGGCGGTGTCGCGCGCGTTCATGCGTGACGACGCGGAGGTGCTCATCCTGGACGAGCCCACGGCCAGCATCGACGCGGAGGCCGAGCACGCCCTCTTCGAGCGCTTCCAGGCGCTGGCCGCGGACCGCATCGCCATCGTGATTTCGCACCGCTTCTCCACGGTGCGCATGGCGGATCAAATCGCCGTGCTCCACAACGGCACGGTGCAGGAGCTGGGCAGCCACGACGAGCTGATGGCGCTGGACGGGCGATACGCGCACCTGTTCCGGCTGCAGGCGCGCGGCTACCGGGACTGAGGGCTCAGGCCTGGGCCTTGGCGCCGCCGGGCAGGTGGTCCCGGATGACGCCCAGGAAGTACGGCTTGCCGTAGTACTGGCTCATCTTCCCCAGCAGCTTCCCGTTGCGGAACAGCAGGAAGGTGGGGATGCCGTACAGGCCGAAGCGGGTGGCCAGGGCCTCGTGCTCGTAGGCGTTGACCTTGACGACGCGCATGGGGGCGCCGTCCAGCTCCTTGAGGAGCTCCGGTTCGGCGGCGGCGTAGATGTCGCAGTTCGGGCAGCCGGGGCCCCAGAAGTCCACCACCACCAGCTCGTCGCGGGGCTCCATGACGAGCGAGTCGAAGGTCTCGGTCGTCGCCTCGATGCTTACGGGATGCGCCATGGCGCCCTTCCTAACGCCCGGGGGGACGGGCTTCCATCCGGGTTGCCTGGACCCGGGGCAGGCGGCCGGGAGGGATGGAGGGGCGGGCGTGTCAGGTTGTCCAGGTATGTCTACAGGACGTCGGGTGGACGAAACCCGACATGCACACTGCTCACGAGGGCCCAAGGCGCCGTAAGGTGCGAGCCCTGGTGGCTGTCGATGTCGTGGAGGGGTCATGCACGAGTGGTTGGAGGCACTGCGCAAGTCGGCGAAGGCGACCTCGGTGGGTGTGCAGGTGGAGGAGGTCCGCCGCGCGGAGACGGAGTGCGGCGTCCCGTTCCCCGAGGACCTGTCGGACCTGTACCAGGCGCTCAACGGCGGTGAGTTCCAGGGTGAGGTGCGGCTGTTCCCGTTGCGTGGCGACGAGGGGGAGCCCAGCGTCCTGGAGAAGACCCGCCTGATGGTGGTGGGTCTGCCGGCCGCGGGCGTGTGGCGCTTCGGGCTGAAGGGGGCGCACCGGCACCTGTTCGTCGCGCGCAAGTCCGCGATGGAGGAGCAGGGGGATGGCGGTGGGCCGCTGCCCGGCTGGGTGGACGCGCTGGACGGGGACACCTGGGTCTTCGGCACCTGGGACGGAGAGAAGAAGGAGATGCGGCTGTACCGCGCGCTCAAGGACATGCTCGAGGTGCTGATTCCGCCCGTGGAAGAGGTGGAGAGCTTCGGGGAGCGGACCTTCGCGCGCGCCATGAACGCCGTGCTCCAGGGCGCGCTGTCCGGTGCGGCCGCGCAGGCGGAGGAGGACGAGGAGGCTCCCGCTGGCCGTGGCGGCGACTACTCGAGCGCCCTGGCCGCCCTGGCCCGTGACGCGGGCGAGGACGAGGAGGAGGAGCTCGAAGCCGCGGAGTCCGCCGACGAGGAGGCCGAGGTGTCCAGCGAGGAGGAGCTGGAGGCGGAACTGGCCGAGGACACCGGTGAGGAGGAGGCCGAGCCCGCCGAACAGGAGGAGCTGTTCGAGGAGCCCGAGCCCAAGCGCCCCGCCGTGAAGAAGGCCCGCCGCGAGAAGGCTGTCACCGAGACGCCGTCCGCCCTCGCGAAGAAGTCCACGGGCAAGGCCGCCACGAAGAAGGCCGAAGCCGCCGAGGCGGAGGCGCCGACCGAAGCCGTCTCCACCAGGGCGGGAGCGCGCAAGGCGGTTGGCAAGAAGGCCGCCGCGAAGAAGGCCGCGCCTGCACGTGGGGCCGCGAAGAAGGCCACGGGCAAGGCCACCGCGAAGAAGGCCGCGCCCGCGCGTGGGGCCGGGAAGAAGGGCGCCACCGCGAAGAAGGCCGCCGCGAAGAAGGCTGCCACCGCGAAGAAGGCCACGGGCAAGGCTGCCGCGAAGAAGGGCGCCGTGAAGAAGGGTGCTATCCCGAAGAAGGGCGCCACCGCGAAGAAGGGCGCCGTGAAGAAGGGTGCTGTCCCGAAGAAGGGCGCTACCGCGAAGAAGGCCGCCGCGAAGAAGGGGGCTGCCCCGGAGAAGGGGGCCGCCGCCAAGAAGGGCGCATCCACGCGCGGGGCCGCCAAGAAGGCTACGGGCAAGGCCGCCGCGAAGAAGTCCTCGCGCCGTCGGTCCTGAGCCGCACGGGGCCTCCCTCGGAGGCCCCGCCTGAAAACAAGGGGCGCGTCCCATGTCCGGGACGCGCCCTGTTTTTACGCCGCACCCGCCTGCTGGACCCGGCTACCCCTCGGGCAGCAGGTCTGGCGACTGGGCGCGCGGGCCGGGTTCGTCGGGCTGCGCGGTCAGCTCGCGCTCCTCTTCCTCCTCATCCCCCCGGCCGAAGCGCTGGATCTGATCCGGCAGGATGTCCCGCGCGTCCGCCTCCTCCTCCATGGGGGGCGACAGCGCCAGGTCCTGGTCCGTGATGTTGATCTCATCCTCTCCGGTGTCCGGGTTCCGGTGGCGCAGCGAGGTGGACTCGCCCACATCCTCGTCTCCGAGCTTGTTGAACTTCATGGGGTCTCCTCGACAGGGACGGTTGAGAAAAGCTTCCGTGTCCCCACGAAAATGGGCCCCCCGGACGCGAGCGGCAATGGACGCCGCCCGCCTGCCTGGCGGGCCCGGCCCCCGTCAGCGGGGAGCCGTCGGCGGCTGGCCGTCAGTGCTGCCGGGCTTCACCTCCAGCAGCACCATCCCCAGCGCCAGCACCCGGGAGAGCGTCTCGCGCACCGTGTAGCGCCAGGGAGTCGCCCGTCCCTCGTCCGCCGCCACGCCCCACGCGTCGATGCCCACCGAGTTGGCGATGAAGAGCGCCCGCGACAGGTGGAAGCGCTGCGTGACGAGCACCGCCCGGTTCGCGCCGAACACCGAGTGCGCCCGCAAGCAGCTGTCGTAGGTGGACAGCCCCGCCTCGTCCCCCACCACCGCGTCCTCTGGCACCCCGTGCTCCAGCAGGTAGCGCCGCATGGCCCGCGTCTCGTTGTGGAAGGGCGCGGAGTTGTCCCCGCTCACCAGCAGCGACCGCACCTTGCCCTGCCGCCAGAGCGCGATGGCCGCGTCCAGCCGCTGCGCCAGCACCGGAGAGGGCACCGCGCCCGGCGCCAGCCCCGCCCCGAACACCAGGGCCACGGGGGCCTCCGGCGCGACCGCCAGCGGCACGATGCGGCCCTGGTAGCGCAGGCGCACGAAGTGGGACAGACCCAGCAGGACGGCCAGGGCCAGCCCGAGCAGCCCCAGGCCCCTGCGTACCCACACCCTGGTCGTGCCGCCAGCCTTCATGGACCCCGCGGAACAGTCGGAAGGGGCCATTCTCTTCCGGCGCCCCCCGGTCGGAAAGCACCACTCGCGACCCTCTGCCGGGAACTGGTCACGCCCGCCCGGCCTCCGGACGGCTGTGGCGGCGGGCTTTGGAGGCCGGCAGGGGGGCTACGTCCGGGCACCCCGCCGTTGACCGGCCCCCGCCCCGCCTATATAGGGGGCCCGCCGTCCCTCATGGCCAGCCCGGGCTGTCACGGGGCGCGCGCCGCACGTCTCAGAGGAGTTTCCGGTCCATGGCGTCCCTTCGCGACATCCGCAAGCGCATCCGCTCGGTGAAGAACACGCGGCAGATCACCAAGGCCATGAAGATGGTCTCCGCCGCGAAGCTCCGGAAGGCGCAGGACGCCATCCTCGCCGCCCGCCCGTACGCGCAGACGCTGGAGCAGATCATCTCCGAGCTGGCCGTGCGCTCCGCCGACCAGGAACTGGCGCACCCGCTGCTCGCCACCCGCCCCATCCGCCGCGTGGAGCTGCTGCTCCTCACGTCCGACCGCGGCCTCGCCGGCGGCTTCAACTCCAACGTCATCCGCCGCGCCAACCGCTACCTGTACGAGAACAGCAATCTCCAGGTGCGCGTCTCCACGGTGGGCCGCAAGGGCAACGACTTCTTCCGCAACCGCGGCCAGTCCATCCGCAAGGACTTCGCCGGCCTGTACGCGACGCTGAACTACCGCTCCGCCGCCAACGTCGCGGAAGAGCTGTCCGCCGCCTTCCTCAACGACGAGGTCGACGCGGTCTACGTCGTCTACAACGAGTTCGTCTCCGCCATCACCCAGAACGTGGTCGTGTCGCAGCTGCTGCCCCTGCAGCCCGCCACGGCGAAGGCCGCCGCCACGCCCACCCCGGAGACCGTGGCCGCCGCGCCCGCCCTGGTAGACTTCAAGTACGAGCCGTCCCGCCAGGCCGTGCTGGACCGGCTGGTGCCCCAGGCGGTGAACATCAAGCTGTACCGGGCGCTGCTGGAGAGCGTGGCGAGCGAGCAGGGCGCGCGCATGAGCGCCATGGAGAACGCCACCAACAACGCCACGGACATGATCTCCAGCTACACCCTGCTCTACAACCGCACCCGCCAGGCGGTCATCACCAAGGAACTCATGGAGATCGTCTCCGGCGCCGAGGCCCTCAAGTAGCCCGCCTCCCGTCCGGCCGTCCCCCGGCTCCAGACTCAAGGGCCCGATGCTTCGCGCTCCCACGAGCGACCGGAGCACGGGCCCTTCGTATTTTCAGCCCCCCACTCAGCCCCCCCACTCAGGCCCCCACCGGGCAGGCGGGACAGAGGGAAACAGCAAGGGACTGGCGTGCGGGACACCGCTCCGCTAAGCGGGACTTACGTGCGCGGACCCGGGAGGCTTGACCCTGCCGGGCACCCCCCGGTAAAGGGGGCCCGCCCACACCCCTCTTCGGGGTTCGATTTCCTGACGGGCGGCGGCGCCCCGGCCGCTCGCCACACGAGACAAGGCAGAGGAGTCCCATGAGCGCTCAAGTCCCGACGACTGGCAAGATCACGCAGGTTCTCGGCCCCGTGGTCGACGTGGAGTTCCCGCCCGGCGGGCTCCCTGAGGTGTACGCCGCCCTCAAGCTGACCAACCCCAACCTGGGCGCGGAGAAGGACAACCTCACCATCGAGGTGGCGCAGCACCTGGGCGAGAACACCGTGCGCTGCATCGCCATGGACTCCACCGAGGGCCTGGGCCGTGGCATGCCGGTGCGCAGCACGGGCGCCCCCATCCAGGTGCCGGTGGGCAAGGCCACCCTGGGCCGCATCATGAACGTCACCGGCGAGCCGGTGGACGAAATGGGCCCGGTGAACGCCACCGAGTACTGGCCCATCCACCGCGCGCCCCCGCCGTTCACGGAGCAGGACGTGCGCGTGCAGATGTTCGAGACCGGCATCAAGGTCATTGACCTGCTCGCCCCCTACACCCGTGGCGGCAAGATCGGCCTGTTCGGCGGCGCCGGCGTGGGCAAGACGGTGCTCCTGCAGGAGCTCATCCGCAACGTGGCCGTGGAGCGCGGCGGCTTCTCCGTGTTCGCCGGCGTCGGTGAGCGCACCCGCGAAGGCAACGACCTGTACCACGAGATGCAGGAGACCAAGGTCATCCAGACCGACAACCTGGAGAAGAGCCAGGCGGTCCTCGTGTACGGCCAGATGAACGAGCCGCCCGGCGCCCGCGCCCGCGTGGCCCTCTCCGCGCTGACCATGGCGGAGTACTTCCGCGACGTGGAGGGCCGTGACGTGCTCCTCTTCGTGGACAACATCTTCCGCTTCACCCAGGCCGGCTCGGAAGTGTCCGCCCTCCTGGGCCGCATCCCCAGCGCGGTGGGTTACCAGCCCACGCTCGCCACGGAGATGGGCGGCCTGCAGGAGCGCATCACCTCCACCACCAAGGGCTCCATCACCTCCGTGCAGGCCATCTACGTGCCCGCGGACGACCTGACGGACCCGGCCCCCGCCACCGCGTTCGCCCACCTGGACGCGACCACGGTGCTCAACCGCTCCATCGCGGAGCTCGCCATCTTCCCCGCCGTGGACCCGCTGGACTCCACCAGCCGCATCCTGTCCGCGGACGTGCTGGGCGCCGAGCACTACGCCGTGGCCCGCCGCATCCAGGGCATCCTGCAGCGTTACAAGGAGCTCCAGGACATCATCGCCATCCTCGGCATGGACGAGCTCTCCGAAGAGGACAAGCTGTCCGTGGCGCGCGCCCGCAAGATCCAGCGCTTCCTGTCCCAGCCGTTCTTCGTGGCCAAGGTCTTCACGGGCCTGGACGGCCGCTACGTGGCGCTGAAGGACACCATCCGCAGCTTCAAGGAGATCGCGGAAGGCAAGCACGACGAGCTCCCGGAGTCCGCCTTCTACATGGTGGGCGCCATCGAAGAGGCTCAGGAGAAGGCCCGCAAGCTGGCGGCGGCGTAAGACTCCCATGCGCCTGACCGTCGCGCTCGCCCTGCTCGTCTGTGGTGCCGCGCCTTCCGCCCTGGCGGAGGAGCGCGGCAGCCGGGCACGGGTGAGCGCGAATGGCCTCTACAGCGTCCGCTCGGTGGACGTGGGCGTGGGGAAGTGCCGGCTGGAGGTGCTCAAGGAGAGCGGGCCCCACTGGTCGGCGGACGTGTGCGTGGGGACGGTGGATGACCTCTACTTCGCGTCCAACGACGGGGAGAAGGTCTGGGTGGTGTACCCGCTGGTGGAGAAGGGCAAGCCGCTCCCCAGCAAGGGCAAGAAGAAGGCGAAGGGCCAGAGCCTGGCGTGGGCGCGGGTGATGGTGGCCGCCCAGTTCGACCGCACGGGGCAGAAGCTCCAGGAGCGGCGGCTGACGGAGCTGATGACGACGAAGCAGCTGTCGGAAGTGCGGCAGCTGGCCCACCACCTCAAGTGGCTGGAGGGCACGCTGGGCATCCCGGGCAGGGGCCCGCGCCTGACGGACGCCGGGGTGGTGGAGTTCGAGCCGGTGGGCGTGAAGACCCAGCGGCTGACTTTCTGATGCGGTAGTGCGGTAGCACGAGGACCTTCATGGCCAAGCTGACTGTCGAGATCGTCACCCCCGAGAAGCGCATCCTGTCCGTGCAGGCCGACGAGGCCATCGTGCCGGGCGGAGAGGGCCTGTTCGGCGTGCGTCCCGGCCACACGCCGTTCCTGTCGCTGGTGGAGCCGGGCACGCTCACCCTCATCGAGGCGGGCAAGCAGGACCGCTACTTCGTGGCCGGAGGCTTCGTGGAGGTGAGCAACGACAAGGTGCTGGTGCTGGCGGACGCCGCCGAGCACGTCAACGGCATCGACGTCGCGGGTGCCCGCCGCCGCATGGAAGAGGCGCAGGCGCGCCTCAAGGACCTGAACGCCGCGGACGCGCGCTACGCGCTGGAGCAGGCCGCGGTGCGCCGCGAGGCCGCGCGCATCAGCGCCTCCGAGTCCCGCTAAGGGGCTCACCCGCGCGCCCCTTCCTTGGGCGCGCGTGCGGTACCGGAAGGGTGGTGCTCCGAATCCCCCAAGGACGTGGGGACCGGCGCTCCACCCTTTTCGCGTTCCGGGGCTTGGACGAAGCATGATGCGGCTCAAGCCATGAGCACGCCCGAGTCGCCCGTCCTGGAGCTGTTCCACCGCATCGCGGATCCGCCGTCCGCCACCGCGCGCCGCTTCGTCACGGACCACGCGCTGGAGGACCGCGTGCGCTTCCGCAACCTCACCTACGAAGAGGTGGAGAAGGACTGGCGCGAGCGCGGCGGCCACACGTCCCCCGCGCTGTGGGACGGCTCACGGCTGCACCAGGGCGCGGAGGCCGTGGTGGCGCGGCTGATGGCGGTGGTGAACCTGGGCCGTGACGACGCGTGATCCGCGCGCCCACGCTCGTGCGTCGCTTGGATGAAGTGAAGTCGCACACGTCAAGGTGAACACCTGAGCCCGTGGGCAGCGCACGCGCACGAGGCCACCCGTGCGTCCCTTTCGGTCCATGCGCAGCATTCGAAGTTGGACATGCACGCGTGCTCGCGCGTTTCAACAGGCCCGCCTGCTTGCTGAAACGCAGCGGGATGCGATAGCTACCGCGCCCCCGGTTGCGCCGTGGTTGCGGCGGAGGAGGCGGACAGTGGCGACGCGCGTGGTGCAATCCAGCGGGACCTTTCTTGTCCAGCGCTCCACCGCAGCCACTCCGTGCACGTCAAGGCCCCATGATCGATCCGCCATCGCGTCGCGCACCATCGCAGCGTTCATCTCGGTGCTCGTCCTTGGCTGAGGCTCGGGTAATCTCTGCTCCTCCGATGCCGCTGACTCCCGCAGACCGCCAGGACCGTTTTCATGCGGCATTCCTGGGGCTCGCCATCGGGGATGCGCTCGGCTTTCCGCTGAGGGGCATCCCCCCGGCGAGCCTGGCGCGGCTGCCCGGCCTGGCGGAGGACTTCGCGCCCCGGCCGCGCGGCAAGTTCGCCAAGGGCCAGTTCAGCGACGACACGCAGCTGCTGCTCGCGGCCGCGGAGAGCGTCATCCGCGAGGGCAAGGTGGATGGCCGCAGCGCGGCGCTGCACCTGGCGTGGCTGTGGCAGGAGGGCATCATCCTCCAGCCGCCGCGCAGCCTGTCGGAATCGTTGCAGCGCCTTGCGAGCGGCACGCCGTGGATGAGCGCGGGCGCGCCCCTGGGCACCCGGTGCCCGTCGGTGCTCAGCCGCGCGCTGGTGGTGGGCCTCTTCGAAAGCGGTCAGCGCGCGCGTCTGCCGCACGACGCGGGTGTGCTCACCGTCATCACGCACAAGGACCCGGTCTGCGCCGCCGCCGCCGCCGCGTTCGCGCAGGCCGTGGCGCTGGGCATGGAGCAGGAGGCCCTCACCCCCGCGGCCTTCTGCGAGGCCCTGGCGCTGTCCGCCGCCGTGCACGACAAGAACCTGGCGGAGGAGATCCGCCACCTGCCGCGCCTGCTCACCTGGGACACCCAGCGCGCGCTCAACCAGCTGCGCAAGGTGGGCGTGCCCCCCAGCGAGCTGAAGGGCGTGGACGGCCTGCCGTGCCACGTGGTGCCGGTGCTGCTCACGTCGCTGTACGCGACGCTGAAGGTGCCGCACGACTTCCGCGAGGCCGTGGTCCTCACGCTGCGCTGTGGCGGCGAAGCGGACGTGGCCGCGGCCCTCACCGGCGCCCTGCTGGGCGCGCACCTGGGCACCCGCGCCATCCCGGCCCGCCTGCGCAAGCAGGTGCTGTACGCGGAGAACCTGCTGGACACCGCGGACCGCCTGTTCCGGGCCCGCCAGGTGCGCGAGACGCTGGCCACGGCCATCGCGCATCAGAAGAGCCGCCGCTAGTCGCCTGGCCCCGGCCGACCCTGTCGGCCCCGCCCGGCCCGCCCGGGAGGGTGGGGGCACCAGGCAGGCAGCCGGACGTGAATGGGGTGTGCGGCGGGACTTCTCCCACACACCCTTCCTGACCACCTTGAGGGACAGACCGGGGCAGCCGGGACGCCAGGCAGGCGTTCGGCGGTGGTGCCCTGGAAGTCATCCTGTCGGAGGCACGGTCGTGGACCTCGAATCAGAACGCCTGGAGCGCAGCCAACTGGAGACGCTCTCCACCCCCGAACTCATCCGGCACGCGCTGTCGGAGACCCGCCTGTTGGTGAAGGCGGAGGTGATGCACGCCAAGAAGGAGCTGAAGCAGGAGCTGCAGGCGGCCAAGCTGGCGGGCATCTTCCTGGGCGCCGGAGCCGTGCTGGCCCTCACGTCACTGGCGGTGCTTTTCGTCGCGCTGGGCCTGGCGCTGCCCCTGGGGGCCGCCGTGGGCGTGCTCATCGTGGGCGCGGTGCTGCTGGCCGTGGCCGGCCTCCTCCTGTTCCTGGGCACGAAGCGGATCCCCAAGAAGCCGCTGGTCCACACCCAGGAGCGCTTGAAGACGGACCTTCAAATGACCCGGGAGACGCTGCAATGAGCCAGGCACCCGAGACCGAAGCGCACGTCGACCATGCCATCACCAAGCGCATGGGCGACCGAGAGCAGGTGGAGCAGACCGCGGACCGCATCCGCGACGAGCTGTTGCTCACCCTGGAGGAACTGGACCGCCGGCGCACCCGCGCCACGGACGTGCGCTACCACGTCAACCAGAACAAGGACCTGCTCATCACCGTGGGCGCAGCCGCCCTGGTGGCGGTGGGCCTGGGCGTGGGCTTCGCCATCTACCGCGCCCGCCACCACGACGAGCGCGTGCGCCGCATGCGCCGCAAGGCCCTGGAGCGTGCCTGGGCCCACCCGGACCGCGTGGCCACCAGCATCGAGGACAAGCCGCTGGGCGCGGAGCTGGGCCGCAAGGTGGTGATGATCTTCGCCACCTCGCTCGCCACCGCCGTGGCCCGCAACTCCATCCAGACCCTGGTGCCCTCGCGGGCCATCGCCAAGGTGCCTGCGGACAAAGATAAGAAATCCTGAATGCGCAAAATGCGCGCATAAAGCAAACTGATGTCCATGACGGACCTGCTCTATGCGCGCGCGCAGATGGGGCTCTCGCTCGCGTTCCACATCGTGTTCGCGGCGGCCGGCGTGGCGTTGCCGGTGTTGATGGTGTTGAGCGACCTGAAGCACCGGCGCACGGGGGACGCGGACTACCGGAAGCTCAGCGAGAAGCTGGCCAAGGGCACCGCCATCCTGTTCGCGGTGGGCGCGGTGAGCGGGACGGTGCTCTCGTTCGAGCTGGGCCTGCTGTGGCCGGAGTTCATGGGTCGCTACGGCGAAGTGATTGGCCTGCCCTTCAGCCTGGAGGGCGTGGCCTTCTTCACCGAGGCCATCTTCCTGGGCATCTACCTGTACGGCCGCGAGCGCGTGTCGCCGGGCCTGCACCTCTTCAGCGGCGTGATGGTGGCGGTGAGCGGCGCGGCGAGCGCGTTCTTCGTCACGCTGGTGAACACGTTCATGAACAACCCGTCCGGCTTCACGCCCACGCCGTCGGGGCCCACGGACGTGCAGCCGCTGGTGGCCATGTTCAGCCCCGGCTGGCAGTACCAGACGGCCCACGTGCTGCTGTCCTGCTATCAGGCCAGCGCGTTCGCGATGGCGGGCATCCACGCCTTCATCCTGCTGAAGCACCCCGGCGCTGGGTTCCACAAGAAGGCGCTGTCCATCGCGCTGCCGCTCGCGTGCGTCACCGCGCTCGCGCAACCGCTGGTGGGGGATTTGTCCGCGAAGCACGTGGCGCGCGAGCAGCCGGTGAAGCTGGCCGCGATGGAGGCGCACTTCCACACGGAGGCGGGTGCGCCCCTGAAGGTAGGCGGATGGCCGGACGTGGAGACGGGCACGGTGCCGGGCGCCATCGACCTGCCAAAGGGACTCTCCATCCTGGCGTTCGCGGATCCCGACGCGGTGGTGAAGGGGCTGGAGGAGTTCCCCCGCGACACCTGGCCGCCGGTGCCCAAGGTCCACATGGCCTTCCAGGTGATGGTGGGCACGGGCAGCCTGATGGCGCTGCTCGCGCTGGCCACGCTGTGGCGCAGGTGGCGGGGCCGCGAGTGGCCGCACGGCAAGGCGATGATGCGCGCGTGGCTCTGGGCAGGACCGCTGGGGCTGGTGGCGCTGGAGGCGGGGTGGCTCGTCACGGAGTGGGGCCGGCAACCGTGGATCGTCCGGGACGTGATGCGCACGGGCGAGGCGGTGACGCCGGTGCCGCACCTGGCCGCGCCGTTCTTCACCTTCACGGCGGTGTACCTGTTCCTCGGGGTGACGGTGCTCTTCGTGCTCTGGCGGCAGGTGGCGGGCACGCTGCCCGGGTCCAAGACGCCCGGCGCGCCCGCGGATGGCGAGGTGTCCCATGCCCATTGAGACGACGGCGTTGGGGTTCGCGGTGGCGGGTACGTTCGTGCTGTACGCGCTCCTGGGCGGGGCGGACTTCGGCGGCGGGGTGTGGGACCTGCTGGCGCGCGGGCCTCGCAAGGCGGAGCAGCGCGCGCTCATCGCCCGCGCCATCGGCCCGGTGTGGGAGGTGAACCACGTCTGGCTCATCGTGGGGCTGGTGCTGCTCTTCAGCGGTTTCCCGCGCGCCTTCGCGGCGCTGAGCGTGGCGCTGCACGTGCCCCTGACGCTGCTGGTGCTGGGCATCGTGTTCCGGGGCACGGCGTTCACCTTCCGCGCCTACGACACGCGCGGGGACGCGGTGGAGCGCCGCTGGGGCGTGGTGTTCAGCGTGGCGAGCGTGGTGGCGCCGCTGCTGCTGGGCATGTGCGTGGGCGCGGTGGCCAGCGACGCCATCCGCATGCAGGGGCACGCGGTGGTGAGCGGCTTCTTCGCGTCGTGGCTGTCGCCCTTCGCGCTGTCCGTGGGCGTGCTGACGCTGGGCCTGTTCGCGTTCCTGGCGGCCGTGTACCTCACGCATGAAGCGCCGACGCCGGAGCTGGCGGAGGACTTCCGGCGCCGGGCGCTGGTGACAGGCGGGCTCCTGTTCCCGCTGGCCCTGGCCGCCCTGCTGCTGTCGCGCGAGGGCGCGCCCCGGGTGTGGACGGGCCTGCTACAGACGCCGTTCGCGCTGGCACTGCATGTGGGGACCGCGATGGCGGCGCTGACGGCGTTCGCGCTCCTGTGGACGCGGCGCTTCCGGGCCGCGCGGGTGGCGGCGGCCACGCAGGGCGGGCTCATCGTGCTGGGGTGGGCGGTGTCGCAGGCGCCGTACCTCGTCTATCCGAACCTGACGCTCCAGAGCGCCGCGGCGCAGCCGGTGGTGCAGCGGCTGCTCCTGGTGGCGCTTGGAGTGGGCCTGGTGACGGTGGTGCCGTCGCTGGTGCTGCTGTTCCGCGTCTTCGGTCCCCGGGGCCAGGCTCCCCAGGCTCCCCAGGCTCCGGAGGTGCCTACGACTTGAGCACGGGGAACAGCGGCGGGTGCACGACGCGGGGCTTCTCGTCGCCTCGCGCCACCAGCACGCGGGCCCCTTCGAGCAGGTCCTCCGAGTCCAGGGCCTCCACCACGGTGCGCGCGGCGCTGTCGGCATCCATCACGCGGCAGTGCACGCGCATGACGCCCTCCTCCGTCTCGCCGCCCTCCACCTCGCCGTTGCCCGTCCAGCCGAGCGCGTCCGTGAGCAGCTCCTCCACGGCGCTGCGCTGCTCGAAGTCGTGGCCGGTGCCCTTGCCCTGCACGGCGTACTCGACGAGCAGCACGGCCATGGCGTCCGGTTCGGGCTCGTCGTAGCCGGCGTCCACCAGGGATTCGGCCTCTTGGGCGATGACCATGTCGGGGTCCTCGTCCGGGGGGACGGGAACGGTCTTCTGCTCGCCTCCATCACCGACGGTGCCCCAGTGCACCGTGACGACACCCTCGTGCTCCCAGGCTTCCCAGTAACGGAGGGTGTCGCCGTCCTTCATGTAGAGCTTCAGCAATGCGTTGGCCTCATTCGCGCGGACTCCATACCGCAACCGGGTTCAGTAGGCACGGCCCTGGCCTCCGTCCACGGGGACGGTGGAGCCCGTCACCCACTTCGCCCGCTCCGAGCAGAGGAAGGCGACCACGTCCGCCACCTCCTCGGGCGTGCCGAAGCGGCCCCAGGGAATCTGCTCGCGCACCATCTTGGACACCGCCTCCGGGTCGTGCTGATTGCGCCGGTCCCAGCTGCCGCCAGGGAAGAAGATGGAGCCCGGGGCCACGGCGTTGACGCGGACGCGGTGGGACGCCAGGTCCACGGCCATCTCCTTGGTGAGCGCGATGAGGCCCGCCTTGGCCGCGCTGTAGGGCGCGCTGGTGGCGTACTCGCGGCCGAAGATGGAGCTGATGTGCACGATGCTGCCGCCGCCGCACTGGCGCATCAGCGGCACCGCGCGCTGGCTGCACCACACGGCGGACATCAGGTTGCGCTGGATGACGTCGTTCCACTGCTGGGTGCTGGCCGCGTCGAAGGCGCCCGCGCCGCCGCTGCCGCCCACGTTGTTCACCAGGATGTCCATTGAACCGAAGGCGCGCACCGCGGAGTCCACCGCCAGGTACGCGCCCTCCTGCGTGGCCACGTCCGTGACCACCGTCGCCACCTGGGCGCCCTCGGAGCGCAGCTCCTTCGCGAGGACCTCCAGCGGCTCCGGATTGCGCGCGCACACGCACACCCGGGCGCCTTCCCGCGACAGCACCATGGCGATGGCCCGCCCGATGCCCCGGCTGCTGCCGGTGACGAGCGCCGTCTTTCCCGTGATTCCCAGTTCCATGCCGTCCCTTCTACCGCCAGGCAGGGCCGGGTGGGGGACGGGATTCACCGGGGCGTTCAAAGCCGTTCGAAGATGTCCAGGCGCCAGGTGCCCTCCATCTCGCCGCGCAGATGGCGCAGGCGCCTGGGGGTGAGCCGGCGGAAGGAGTCGTGGACCTCGTGGCCGCTGCCGCGCATGTCGCGCGTCTGGCCGGTCCAGTGCACGAGGACCAGGTGCCCGCCGGGCTCCAGGTGCTCCAGGATGCGCTGCTGCGCGAGGGCCAGCTCCGGGAGGCTCCAGTATGCGCCGCGCCCGGATACGAGGGTGAGGTCGAAGGTCTGCTCGGGGTAGCGCTCCGGCACGTTCATCCGCTGGAAGCGCACGTGCGACAGGTGGCGGCAGCGGTGGATGGCGCGGGCCTGGGCGGAGTCGGAGGTCTCCAGGGAGAGCAGGGCGTCACAGCGCGCCTGGAGCTTCTCCGTGAGCAGGCCGATGGCGCCGCCAATCTCCAGGGCGGAGCGGTAGTGCGCGCGGGGAAGCGATGCCAGGGTGACGTCATCGCGGCTGCGCACGCAGCCGTGCGCGGCGAAGGGCCACGGGTCTTCGGCTTCTTGAGTCGGGAGGGGAGGGGCCAGCAGGAAGGCAGGTGAAGATTTCATCGAGAGGGGTCCTGGAGGATGTCGAATCCTCACGATGGGACCCACTCAAGCCCTCCACATCCCGTGCGCCCGGGGCCGTGAAGGTGTCGACCCTGGGGCAGTCAGAGCGTCGGGTGCTGATCAGCCGCCGCGCCAGGTGTCTGGCTGACAGGACCACGGGAGCTTCTCGCCCCGCCGGTCGCAGTGATAGCCCTCGTCACAAGGGTTGGGCTCGTTCGGGTCGCAGGCCTGGATGCAGTGGTAGCGGTCACAGACCTGTCCTTCGCCGCACGTCGGGTTCGTGGCGGAGCAACGTTGAATGCATTCAGCCCAGACCTTGCCCGGGAACTTCGAGTTCGAGACCACCTCGCATTTGCGGCCCTCGGGACAGAGGGTATCCAGGCAGTTCGGACCATAGATGGATGCGCAGATGGAGGTGCCTTCCGCGAAGGGGACACAGCGTTCCCCCTGAGGGCAGCCGTGCTCCTCACACGTAGGGAGACACGAGGGCTTCGGCTTCACGTCCGCGCAGAAGAATCCCTCCGAACACGTCCCGGGTTGGCCAGGGGTGCAGGCACGAGCGCAGTAGCCATCCCTTCCCACGCACTCGAACTCCGCCCTGCATGCGGAGGTCGCATCAAAAGCGGTCTCCAAGCAGCGCTCCCCCTCCTGGCGAATGCCCACGAGCGCGCAGAGCCTGACCAGGATTCCGCCCGCGCTGGGGACCGGCAGGCTCGTGCATCGTTGCCCTTCGGGGCACTGGCTGTCGGTGGTGCAGGCGCTGTCCGTGCAATAGCGCCGGAAGCGGATGTCGCGGTAACAGACGAGAGGGGCCTCACAGTCGGCCTGCTTCGAGCAGGTGTGGTGATAGGTCACCCGCCGCATCCGCTCGTCGTAGGTCAGCATGGGAACCAGGCCCTCCGCCGGCTCCGGCCTGGGGGTCGCACTGGCTTCCCGCACCTGCTGGAGGACAAAGATCGCGGGAGCCAGGAGCACGAGGCAGGCCACCAGGCTCGCGGGAACGTGCCAGGGCCGCGTCATGAGCCACCACACCGAGTGATGCACTCCTTGCTCGGCTCAGCGTCATCGGGACAGAGCAGCCTGTAATCCTCCTCACTACATATGGATTTTTGGATCAGCTCCAGCGCGTCCTTGTGCGCCGCCCGGTCCAGCTTGCCGTCCGGGCGGTGCACCTCCGGGCATGCCGCCAGCCCGCCCAGGACGCACAGCCACAGCCCCACCGCGTGTGCTCGGCCCATGACGGTCCAGGCTAGCCGTGGCCTGGAACCGTCAGGCATTGCCCTGGCGGGCAATGATTTGTCACACGGACTGGAAGCGGGCCTCCGCCGGACGCGCGCCACCCGAGCGCTTCACGCCGTGGTCGCCGTTCGCGGACAGGTGCTGCAGCAGCTTGAACACCGTCTCCACCTCATCCGCGGCGCCAATGTCCTGCGCCAGCTGATCCGCGGACCGCGCCTCCGCCTTCGCTGCCTTCAGCTTCGAGAGCAGCTTGCCCTGCAGCTCCAGCACGCGCCCCGCGGCCTTCTTGCCCGCCTCCACGCCCGGCTGGTGATAGGCATTGATGTTCACCAGGCTCGCGTAGAGGCCCACCGCGCGCTCGTACAACGCAATCAGCGCTCCCACGGTGCGCGCGCTCACGTCCGGCACGGTGAGCGTCATCGACTCGCGGCCCTTCTCGAACAGCGCTCGGCGCGTGCCCAGCAGGAACCCCAGCAGGTAGTCGCCGCTGGTGTTCTCACCCTCCACCGCCAGGGACTTGCCGTCCCGGTCCTTCAGCACCTCCACGAAGGTGACGAAGAAGTTGTTCACGCCCTCGCGCAGTTGCTGCACGTAGGCGTGCTGATCCGTGGAGCCCTTGTTGCCGTAGACCGCGATGCCCTGGTTCACGACCTTGCCGTCCAGCGACAGCTCCTTGCCCAGGGACTCCATCACCAGCTGCTGGAGGTACTTGGACATCAGCATCAGCCGGTCCTTGTACGGCAGGATGACCATGTCCTTCTGGCCCTTGCCGCCGCCCGCGTGGAACCACATCAGCGCGAGCAGCGCCGCCGGGTTCGCCGCCGCGTCATGCACGCGCGTCGCCGCGTCCATGTCCTTCGCGCCCGCGAGGAAGCCGTCCACGTCCAGCCCCTGCAACCAGGCCGGCAGCAGCCCCACCGCCGACATCACCGACGTGCGCCCGCCAACCCAGTCCCACATGGGGAAGGTGCGCAGCCACTTGTGGCCCTTGGCGTAGTTATCCAATTCGCTGCCGTCGCCCGTCACCGCCACCGCGTGCGCGCCGAAGTCCAGGCCGCGCTGCTTGTAGGCGGCCTCCGCCTCCAGCATGCCGTTGCGCGTCTCCTTGGTGCCGCCGGACTTGCTGATGACCACGGTGAGCGTCTCCGCCAGCCGCTCGCCCAGGCCGTTGAGCACCCGGTCCATTCCGTCCGGGTCCGTGTTGTCCAGGAAGTGCACCTGCATGGCGTCCCGGCCGCTGCCCAGCGCGTCCGCCACCAACTGCGGACCCAGCGCCGAACCGCCGATGCCGACAATCAGCACCTGCGTGAACTTCGCCGCCTTCGCGGGCTTCACCTTGCCCGCGTGCACGTCCTTCGCGAACGCGGCCACCTGGGCCTGCATGTCCGTGATGGCCGTCTTCAGCTCCGCCTCCGGCGCCAGCTCCGGGGCGCGCAGCCAGTAGTGGCCCACGCGGCGCTTCTCATCCGGATTGGCGACGGCGCCCTTCTCCAGGGCGTCCATGGCCTGAAACGCCGCGTCCATGCGCGAGCGCATCCCGTCCAGGAAGTCCGCGCCGAAGTTCATGCGGGAGATGTCCAGCGTGAGCCCCACGGAGGGGACGACGCACAGGTGCCGCTGGTACCGCTCCCACAACTCGCGCTCCGTCATGACCCGACTCCCTTGCAAGGGGCGCCGACCTCATGCGCGGCGCCCGCCAGAACCGTCGCGGCGCACCGTAGCAAGGCCCGCACGGCGCGGACGCAACGATGTCGCGGCCCGCGTTGCCTGGACGTCGCTTCCACCCCCCAAGCTGTCCTCTACCCGGAAGGGCGCGGGCCCTACGGTGCCGAGGGCGCGGCTTCCACGGGCGGGGACTCCGACGGCGGCAGCGCCCCCTTGGGCTTCCAGGCCGGGTTGCGGAAGATGTAGCCCAGCCGCTGGCTCAACGGTCCCGGGCGGGCCGCGTCCCTCGCGATGGCGGCGAACTCGTTGAACGCGATGCGCACCGGGTTGTGCGTGGTGAGGTTCTTCGTCAGCCCGTAGATGGGGCGCTCGGTCTCCGGGACGAACGTGCCGAAGAGGCGGTCCCAGATGATGAGGATGCCCGCGTAGTTCACGTCGATGTAGGCCGCGTTGGAGGCGTGGTGCGCGCGG